>WAMJ01000181.1 GCA_015522385.1 Candidatus Heimdallarchaeota archaeon | reverse complement strand
TACCTCCTTCCCTCGTATTGATGTTGTTCACGAAGGCTCGAATAAGCTCCATGTAGGTGTCAGTATATGTCAAGGCAATTTCCACCTTGACGTCCCTCTCCTCTCCGCTCACGTAGAAGATCTCCATACCCTCGATCTTCTTTCGGTTCTCTATGGTGTCGGAGACAAACTGGCGCAGACCTCCCTCGAAATGGTAGACCTCCTCCTTGAAGTTTCCTTCCTCATCGGTTTCTCTCTCGTCCCTAAAGACAATCTTGAATCCATCGGTGAGATAGGCCATCTCCTTGAATCTTCCTGCCAATATCTCGAACGAAAATTCCGTGGTCTGAGTGAAGATTGTCGAATCGGGTTTGAACTTGATAATGGTACCTGTTGGTTCTTCGGGGTTCCGTGGTCTCTTCTCGACGTCGCTTACTGGAATACCTTTTTCATATTTTTGGGTGAAGACCATATCCTCCCTGTAACTGGTCGCGACAAATTCGGAAGAAAGCGCACATACTGCCGAAAGCCCCACTCCGTGAAGACCTCCTGATACCTTGTAAGCTTTCTTCCCAAATTTACCACCTGAGTGAAGGTTTGTGAGGATCAGCTCTAAGGTTGAAATGCCGTATTCGGGGTGGATGTCCGCAGGTATTCCCGCACCGTCATCTCTGACTGAAACCCATCCGCCCGGGTATAGGACGACTTCAGCCATAGTACATCGGTTTGCCATGGCTTCGTCGACGCTGTTGTCTATCACCTCATACACAAGGTGGTGCAGACCCCTAGAGCCCGTATCTCCAATGTACATCGCAGGACGTTGTCTTATACCTTCAGTCCCTTTGAGTACTGTAATATCTTTTTCATCATAGTTGTCCGACATGTCTTCACCACATCATTCCTAGAACTACGTTCTAAATTTCTAAGGGACAACAAGTAATTTAAAATTTTCAACCAATTTGGAATTCTCAAGGTGAATTCCCTGAATTCGTGCAATTTGGGATGATGGTAAATCAGTGGATACAACCCTCTTATTGCCAGAATCTGGGAGGCTGAAAATTCAGGTTATGCGCATAAATTTACCTTGATATACTGACCTTATGAGAATATGTTGTGACGCCAGGTACCTCTATTTTTCTTACATGCTGATGTGCAGACAAAATCCATTGCGAAATTGTGCAATATTCCGATCTTTACTGCTTGAATTTTGGGCCGAGTATATCATTGAGCTCCCTCAGGGCTTCCAAGTAGTGACCATCGTCTATGGTAAGAATACTGGTAAGGAATCTGATATTTAGGGGAAATTGGATGGGATTATATCCCTCTTTGAGCTTGGCAGTGATATTGCCCATGACAATCCCGTTGACGCTAAGTAAATTCGGGAAGAGTTCCTCTAGCCTATGGATTTCCTCATCACTCAACTCGATGTCATACCAGTTAACGATCTGCCTTACAAGTTCCTTACCTCGAACATTAAGAAGTTCCAATACCTCAGGGGTCTCTTTCTCGTAGTCAATGACATAGCGTTTTGCGGATCTTCTATAGTAGGAAGTGACACTACGGTTGATCTTCTGCTCTCGGCACTTGTAGACAAATCCCCCTTCTAGTAGTTTGTCCATATGGTGATAAATTCGCTGAGGACTGATTTCCATCACCTGTGATAGCTCCTTAACTGACCAGTCGGAGACCTGTGTATCCTTGCGGCTATGGGTATTCTTCATTACCGCTAATATCTCTCTCCTTACTTCATGCATGAGAATCTGTATCTTATCTGAATCGCTTACTACCCGCACCTCGGGTATTGATTTACTGCACGTATCCTCATCAGAGCCAATGTCACTCACGTATGTCCATTTCTGTCTTATCTAATAAATGCTTCAGAAGGGTTGAATCCTTCATATTTTTACGTTTAAGATAAGATGTCCGAAATCAATTTCCTGAATGGTCTTGATAACGTTTATTTACGTCAACGATAACTTTGAATCTGAATATAACGAAGGTAACCACCATGTCAGTTAGAGTAAAGAAAGAAATAGCCGCAGAGCTCGCCCAACAACTGAGCAAGATCACAAATGAAGCCAAGGTCGACACAATAGGGATTTTCACGCACACTGGTGCGCGTGTCGCCTTCTTCACCAAGTCACCCGCAGATCCAAACGAATTCTCCGCAATAGCCGCCTCACTCCAGAACGCAGGAAATCTCGCAGTCAACAGACTGAATTTTGGTGAGCCAACAGATATCATGGTAAGGTCTAAGAACGGTTTTATCATCCTCCGAAAATTTGACGAGTTCATTCTCACCGCAGGAGCAAGGAACATCGAGGTCTTCCAGAAAGCAGCCTCCGTTCTTCTTGCATATTCACCAAAGATGAAACTTCTCCTCGCTAAGATTCCACCAGGGCAGTACTAAATCTAATCCATCATTATGATTGATAAATTACAGGAATGAATATAAAATAAGTAATAGTGAACTGTGAGTTTAATCTAGTCCTCGATTTCAATCATGAACATCGTGGTCAAGTCAGAGAGGTTCTGTGTGAGTTCAGTGTCCATCTCTTCACCTGTGGGTCGAAGAAGTTCCATCAGAACGACTTCCCCAGATTGGCAGATGAGACGTGGTGTGTATTCATTCACATTGAAGATCCCCTCTAAGGCATTGTCAAACTCTTCGAGCTCGTAGTTATTCGCCTTGACGTTGAAGAGCTTGTTGTTGATCACAACCATCTCTCGTGTGTAACCTTTCGTGTCCTTAAGCTCCTTCAGGATGTCCTGAGCTTTCTTGATTCTCTCGGTATTATATGAGTTAATATCGAATTTTACAGACTTTGCAGGGGCCTTGGTCTTCCCAGCTTTAGTAGGAGGAGCAGGAGCACTCTCTGGGCTTAAGTCGCCACTTTCATCAAGCATGGTCAAGATAGACCTCTGCGGTCTGTTCCCAACTGCTCCCATACCGGCTACGGGGCTACCTTCAAGGGTATCGTCGTACTCGAGGTTGTCCACGTCTATACCCTGCTCCCTGGCCATAGCCTCAAGATCTGGTGGGGCTTCGCTCTCAACATAGAGCTGCTTCTTCGGTGGAGCAGCCTCGACGAACTCTCCTCCAGATCTGGCGATTGACTCCTTGAAAGAGTTACTCTCATCACCTTGATCCTCAATTCCGGTCTTGTAATGAAAACCGACCTCTTTCCTCTTATCCGTCATTGTTCTGGAACCGATGAAGTTCAGACGAACTCCTGCTTCCGATCCCTTCCAAAGATAGATTTTTCGTGAATCGTGATCGACGATAATGTATACCTCATCAGACTTTTGGTCAAATGCCTCTAATGGAAGACACTCGCCATCTGGACTAACTTTAAAGAACTCAACAATTTGCATGTAATCTCTCCTCTTTTTCAAAATAACTCGAAATCTAATTAAAAATATCCTAATTCTCATTTTTAACATTTACTGAAACAGGTTAGACATCTACGACCTATGAAGAGAAACTTGTCGTAAACAATAGGTGGTTTTTTACTCTCTTGCAGAATCGGAGACTGTGAGCAAGTTCGAAGTGCTGTACCAAGATGGTCTTTACACCAACAAGCGGCTATCGAAAAGCCTTCCCTTAACACCGTGGTTGCTGAGAAGCACACCCCAAGGAATGGAGTTTGAAAATCTAGTAATACGTTCGGTAGTTCTATTAGAAGGTGAAGCACTTGACCTCACGAAAAACGAGAAATTGGAAAAAATTCCCAATTATTCAATTATCACCCCACTGCTGAAGCCCCCCTCCGAGTTTGATAAGTCTGCAAGATTCGAGCTGGACACATTTCTAGACCGTTTGGAGACCTATAATCTCCCCGAGGTATTTGGAACAGTTTATGATCCGAGATTTGGGATTGAATATCTAGAAGAGGTACTGGAATTCAATCCGTCTATAATTGTGATACAGTCTCTTCCCATCCAAGGTACCAAACCAGTTGAGTTCTCCGAGAAACTGATGGAACTCAGAAATTCGATATCTATGGACATAGCGCTCTACTTCCCCGGGGATGTTCCGATTGGATATACCAATCTCCTGTTTGCTTGTGGGATCGACATCATAGATGACAGCGGTGCCTATATCTCTGCATTTTACCACTGGTCATTCCGTGACGGATTCATCCAGAGAGACAGAAAGAACAGAAATGAACTCATCTCAGAAAATCTCTATGAGCTTCAAAGGGATGTTAGGGGTGTACACTCGGTAGATGACCTATATGCACGTCTGAACAGGGCATCGCACACTTCCCCTGACGTTGCCACATATATCCGGTACTACTACAAGTCCCGGATCGACCTCTCCAGTGTCAATCTGAACAAACAGAGGGAACTGAGATTTGTGGGTGAGGAGTCCCTTTATCATCCAGTTGTTAAGGCGTACATGGACAGAATGGAGAAGACCTATATCTTCCCAGAGGATGCAGAGTTACTAGTTCTCGTTCCCTGCTCTGCGAAGAAACCATACAGTGAGTCAAGGTCTCACAGACAGTTCGATAAAATAATTAGGAAGGCATACGGAAAGGGTAGAGGATCCGTTGTAGTCTGGTCGTTGACCTCACCACTGGGTGTTGTACCCAGAGAATTAGAGAACATCTTCCCAGCTTCTAACTATGATATCCCAGTATCTGGTGACTGGTCAAAGACAGAGAGTAGGATTACTGGAGAATTTCTCCGCACGCTCTTAGACAAAGTTCCGTCTGGAGTCAATATTGTAGCCCATCTCTCTCCCGGATACAGGGCAATGTTTGAGTTGGGGACGGAAGGCAGGGTTGTTGAGAACTGGATCGGAAAGAATCCCGCTTCCTATGACGCATCCAGAGAGTTCTTCAACAACCTGAAGAAGTTCGAGGTCAAAAACTCACGTAGCATCAAGATGGTCGAGAGGTTGAGAAAGATAGAGGCTGTCACAAGATGGCAATTCGGCCCTGAATTCACCGTAGACCTCTCTGACCTGAAGTTCAAGGGATACTCGCCTAAACCTATTCAGGCATCAAAGAACGGTAAGCACTGGCTATCATGGGATGTCCTAAATGGAACGGTAAAGTTCTCGGTGGATGCGATCCAGAGCTCCAACTTCAAAACAGAGAAGAGAGTAGTAGTGGAGGGGGACATAGGAAAGTCCTCGACTGTGTTCCGCCCAGGTATTCTTTCGGTAGGTGAAGGAATCTCTCCCGGTGATGAGGTTCTTCTCTTTAATGAGAAGGAAGAATTCATAGGGATCGGGACAATGACGGTCTCTGCAGGGGCATTTGAGAACATGACCTCTGGGGCGATACTTAAGATAAGGAAGAAGGTTAGGAGGTAGTTGTATGAGAGCAAATAACAAAGATGCAAAGGCATATACGGAATATATTGGCAAGCTCAGAGTGATCTCGGATGCTACCCGAACGGAACATGACAAGATAATCAACTGGATTGATGGGCATAAATTCAAGGATGGAAGCACTGGTAGCTCCATCGCCTTTGTTCTTCCGACACGGGCGTGTAAGTATGCCAGAGCTTCACATGGCGGTTGCTCGTTCTGTACGCTCCCCACTGACAATCCTTGGAGTCCATCAGATGAACTCTTGGCAGCTCTTGCTGACCGCTGCGTTGAGATCTTTAGAAGAAAGAAGGAAGAGTTTCCAGACCTTGCAGCAGCGAAGTTCTATACTTCAGGTAGTTTTCTCGACCCATGGGAGCTCCCCTTAGACGCCAGAGCTGATATCCTTGAAAAGTTTGACCAGCTTGTCAAGGAGATTGTAATCGAGACCAGATGTGAGTACGTAACAAGGAAGCAGCTCGGACATGCTAAGGATCATATCAATCCAAACAAAGTCATAGTAGCGATTGGTCAGGAGAGCACAAATGACGAGATAAATGAGAGGGCTAACAACAAAGGACACAGTCTCAAGCAGTTTACCCGTGCTGTTAAACTTCTACAGGAATGCGGATTTGGTGTCAAGGGATATATCCTGCTCAAACCTATTTTTGTCTCTGAACAAATGGCGCTATTTGATGCTCTCAACACTGCCAGAGATATGATCGACCTCGGAGTCAAGAGTATATCAGTCAATCCATGCTACATAGGAAAGGGGACGCTTATGGAGAAACTCTTCAAGGAAAGGGCCTACACTCCTCCGTGGCTCTGGTCAGTACTGGATGTCACCCAGAAGATTAAGGAGCTAGGCGGTGAGGATCTGATTGTTATCTCGGATCCAGTTGCTGCTGGACAAGATCGTGGCCCTAGGAACTGTGGGAAGTGCGACAAACGTTTTAGAGAAGTCTTGAAAGAGTTTTCATCAACCCAAGAATATGAACTCCTTATAGCACTTGAATGTGACTGCAGGTTAAGCTACGATGCAATAGTAAGAATGGAACATCTTGCTTTTGGTAATGGGGTATCCAGTGTCAGTAAGCATTGAGTTTGAATGTACAGATTCCCGTGTATCGTGATTAGGTTGATGTGAATTTACTCTATTGGTAATGCTTTGAAACCGTACTGAAGTATTCCCTGATCTTCTGATTTTCTGAGCAAACGAAAAGTCATCTCGACAGGCATACCGACCTCCAGTTCCTTACTGTAGCTGTCTATGATCTGGCAGGATATACGCACACCTTCCTCCAGTTCAACTATACCATAGTTGTACGGAACCATCAGCTCAAAGCCCTGTGGTGCTTCTTCGATTCTAGTAAACTCCACAATCTTTCCCTTTGTATCGAATATGTATCTCTCCATACTATCGTCCATGCACTTTGCGCAATGCTGCCTGATGGGGAAATAGAGTGTTTTGCACTTGGTGCACTTCCTACCTTCCATGAGGTACCTACTTTGGTTTGTTCTCCACGATTCTGCTACTCCCATAAGATTCACCTTCCGTATATCGTCACAACGGACGTTCCTCCAGTTCCACCCATCGAGTGAGTGAGACCCCACTCTATGTCTTTCAGCTGACGTTCTCCAGCAAGGTTGTTGAACTGCTCGTACATCTCAATTGCTTGGGATACTCCTGTAGCCCCGAGAGGTGCGCCCCGTCCCTTGAGCCCACCGCTGGTGTTGACGGGTATAGAACCATCAAGTGCAGTTACACCCTCCTCGGTGGCCTTGCCCCCCTCACCAACGGGTACCAGTCCAAGCGACTCAATTGCTAGAATCTCCGCAATTGTGAATATGTCATGAACCTCGGCTAGATCAATATCCTTCGCTGTTATCCCCACCTTCTCATACGCTCTCTCTGCAGCGAACTTGGTACCGTTAAGAGTGGTGAGACTCTCCCTACGATGCATTTGCATAGGTGCATATCCAAATTTCGAGGTGTGGATGTAGACCGGATCGCTATCATAGCTCTCCGCGACCTCTGCACTCGCGAGGATCAAAGCTGAACCCCCGTCACAGGCTGCCGTCATGTCAAACAATCGGAGCGGGTCAGCGATGAGCTTGGAGTTGAGAATACTCTCAACCCTGACATTTATCTTGAACTGTGACTTCGGGTTCTTCTTTGCATTCTGATGATTCTTCACTGCTACTTGAGCAATCTGCTCTCTGGTGGTGTTGTACTCTCTCATATGTGCTTTGGCCATCATGGCGAATCCAGAGGCAAGTGTACCTCCCATGTTGGATTCCCACATGGCGTCTAATCCCGTTGCAAGGGCTCCCTGTGTCTCACTCTGCTTGGTGAACTCGGTCATTTTCTCGACCCCGATCACTCCGACAATGTCCATGTGACCCGACTGGATGCTGTGGCAGGCTGTCCTCATGGCCACTGCTCCCGAAGCACCAGCTGCCTCAATCTTGAAGCTCGGTGCTGGAAGATCAGCCAAGGTTGTAACCATGTTACCGAGATGTTCTTGCTTGACGAAGATCTCCGAGCCCATGTTCCCAATGAAAAGTGATTTGATTTTTTCTTTCTCGACTCCTGAAGATTTTATTGCCTCGAAAAGAGCGCCCACTGCTATCTCGTCAATGGCCTTGTCATACAGATCTCCGAAATCTGTGCTTCCTACACCTATAATCGCGATTTTATCCATTTTTTCACCTCAGTCCATCACGATCTTACCCCGGTGCTTTGCATACAGGGCGTAATCGAGAGGTATTCTCTTGTCAATGTAGTCCTCTACTGTCTTGGACCTGTTTCTCTTTTCGAGGATCTCATCAGTGACGATAAATGAAAATGCGTCGCTTCCTGCTCCCGATCCATATGACACGAGGAGGACTCTCTCTCCAGGTTTAGCCAGATCGAGCTGGGCTGCAAAACCTATCATGGACGCGGCTGAATAGGTATTTCCTATTCGCTTGACGCACAAGGCATCTTCTAGTTTCTCAAGAGGTATACCTAGTCTCTTTGCAGCTGACATGGGGAACCTTCCATTTGGCTGGTGGAATGACACCCTGTCGAAGTCGTCAACTTCAAGTCCAAGTTTGTCCATGAGCCCAAGAGCCGCGGACTCCGTGTGCCTAAAGTATGAGGGAGAACCCGTGAAACGGCCAGCGTGTGACGGGTATCTTGCCCCTTCCCTTCTCCAGAAATCTGGGGTATCAGTTGTGAACGAGTACATCCCTTCCAACTCGGCAATGACATTCTCCCTTCCCATGATGATGGCACAACCTCCTGCACCAGCTGTGTATTCCAAGGCATCACCAGGACGACCCTGTGCGCAGTCGGTTCCTATGGCAAGCCCGTAATTTATCTCCTCGGCCTTTACCAAACCTGCAACCATCTGCATACCCGCAGTTCCTGCCTTACATGCGAACTCAAGGTCGGCAGATGTGAGATCAGGGGTTGCTCCCACGGCTTCTGCAACTGTGACAGCGGTAGGTTTGACCGCGTACGGATGGCTTTCGCTGCCGACGTAGATCGCTCCCAGTTCAGACGGGTTAATCCCCGAATGGACTATGGCGTTCCTCGCGGCATTTACGCTGATAGTGGCAGTGTCCTCATCAATATCTGGTACTGCCTTCTCGGTAACATTGATCCCTTTGGATATGATCTTCCCATCATCGTTCCAGACCCTTGCAATCTCTTCGACTGTAACTCTGTATCTGGGAATGTAGACACCATATCCAACAATTCCAATTGCCGTCATTACTGATACCTCTAGAGTATTCTCCAGAAATCCTTCTGCGTGAGAATATCCCAATTTCTCAACCTTCACGTCTTTTAAGAGTGTTTACCTTTGATTCCTTATGTTTGACATCATTTTACTTTACTTCATGGTATTGGAAATTGGATCTACATCCACTCTCCCCGCTGTTTTCTAATATATCAAAATATTCTCTACGCATATAATTAATCTCCAAGCATATGACAATTTATTACCTATATTTCCTACGCCCCTTTCTCCCGGGAATTAGGATAAACCGAGTTGTGAATGGGAAACTATTTGTGAGGATATGTCACTAGTTGATTGTGAGACTAGCAAGAGGTTCCATGAAGTACATCCTCATATTTTTTCTCCCCCTGCCCCTAGTATTCTTCTATCCTTTTGGGACAATCTTTGCGGTGTTATCTACTGGATTTGCCATATACTCTATATGGTTTTTTAGGGATCCTCATCGCGAAATTCATGTGGATGGCAATGTGGTCTATGCAGCTGCGGATGGTACTGTGATCTACACCGAAGTCAGCGAGAATACTTACAAAGTTGCTATCCGGATGTCGCCATTTGATGTCCACATCAACCGCTCCCCCGTATCTGGGACAGTGACCTCTACGGTCCGAAGTCCTGGAACCCACAGATCTGTTTACTTCTCGGGCGCAGAGGAGAAGAATGAGAGGAATCTTATTACAATTGATTCCAAGGGGATGGAGGTCGAGATACTACAACTCACAGGGGCTTTCGCACGCCGTATCGAGGTTTGGATTGATAAAGGTCAAGAGGTTCTCCAAGGCGAACAAATCGGGATGATCCGATTTGGAAGTCAGACCAATGTCCTAGTGAAAACTATTAAGCCTCTGAGGTTAACGGTCTCTCAGGGTGACAAGGTGAAAGCGGGGATGACAAAAATAATGGAGGTTGTTCATGATGCTTAGAGCACTTGGAGACAGAGAATTCGAGATCATGGGAAAGAAGTTAGATGGGTGGATTATCCTTGCTAATTTCTCGTCCATGATGAACTTCCTGCTTGGTGCAGTGATCATTGTGGTTTTTACCTTCAATTTTACTGTCGAAGCTCATTGGCTCACTAGAGCGCTGGTCTTTGGTGCCTCTTGGGATGCGATTGATGGACGGTTTGCCCGAAGATCAAAGTTCAAAAGCAGTTTTGGATCAAAGGTGGACACTTACGCTGATTTGGTGACCTTTGGTCTCGCACCCACAATGATGATTATTGACATGCTCAAGGATGTTCATATTATAATCGCTTTGACGACTGCTCTCTTGTACGTCTATGGATCAAGTTTTAGGCTTTCAAGGTTCATGATTGGTGGCACAGGTAAATCTTTCTCCGGAATGCCAACACCCGTCGCAGCTATCTTTGTAGGCTCATTCTATGTTGTGAGTGCACACTGGATATTCATGGCATTTAGTTTTCTGCTTATATCATTCATTATGGTCTCCAGCTACACCTACACCGCGATGAAGTCGGTTGACAACAAATTTGATCTATTTCACTTTGTCTTTGGAATTGTACTAATGCTACTCCTAACCTATATCCCCACACCTTGGATTGGAATCGTTGCATGGATTTTCATAGCCTACATCTATTACTTTATTTTTGTCGGACCGTTCCACGCTTCGTGGAGGAAGCTCTAAGGATCCTATTGCTGGTATGGACACTATGTGAAATGATCCAAACCTTGCGAGAAGTGATCTTACCTCACTGTCCCGTTATTTTGTCCGCAGATTATTCACAAACGTTTTCAATGAGTAGAATGATGCTGTCTTATGGCTAAGAAAGCTGCGAAGAAAGCGCGGAAACCTAAGGTAAAACCCATTGTTTGTAAGGGGAAGAAAGGATGTGGACACACCTTCATGCCCACGGAAGTCCCGACCAACAAGCAGTGGAATATGGTATCCCCAATGCCTGATAAAGACGGTAATGTAACAATCACGATTATGGCAACATGGACGTGCCCAAAATGTGGAAAGTCGATTACTGGAGCTTTCGCAAAAACCAAAGGAGAAATGGATGGGGAGTCCAAGAAGGATAAATTGCTAAAGGTTCTTACCTCTGGAGAGGATGTGGTCATTGCAGACTTCGCCAAGACCATAGGGTACAAAAGCGAGAACGTTGAGAAGATGATTGGACTTTTCGTCAAGAGAGGTATGGTTTCAGGTTCAATTGAGAATGGTGTCTTCAAACCGTCCTAGGTGGTACATATGGAACTGAGGAAAGCCACGGTTAAAAAATTCAAGGCGCTCTTTTCCTCTCTTCCAGAAGATCTAGAGCAGTGCAAAATTCCACCCGCAGGGAGTGATATCTCATCCGCGGATTTTATGAATCTGTGGAAATTGGCCGAACTCTCTACGTTACTGAGTAATTGGTACTCATTGTACACTACTGAGGTTAAACTTTCAAAATCAGAGATCGTGAAGAAGCTTAAAGCAAAAGGTCACAAACCTTCTGAGTACACAGTCATGGTCATCTACAACAAACCTAAGATTATCCAGATTAGTCTCTATGACCGACCAATTGGATCCAACCAGCAGAAATTCCTTACTGATTACTATACCAAAGATACAATCTATTATTTCCCTCACCTTGACTACTTTCTAGCCAGAGACCTCGACAATGAGATAGCTGAGGAAATCTTCGATGGTTTTTCCCAGAGAAGACTTAGATCCATGGATCTCTCAAAGGTGTACAACTCTGACAACGTGATAACATATCTAGCTGTGAAGGCTGTACACGAAATCAGTGGATTCCATGGGCTAGAGCAGATTATCTTCGACGGGGATAATGTAAAGATGGGGATATACGGGCTGCACAAGAGGCAGGACATTAGGGTGAATATCGACCAGATCGGACCGAGGGTAGCAGTATCCACAAAGGACTTTGATCTGAAGATTGGGTCACTGCTGAGAATCAAGACAATATCTGGATTGAGCGAAATTCAGCGAATAATTTAATCTAACTTATTACTCCGCAACAATTCTTTTAATTCTCGCCATCGTTATAGTATTTGGGATGTCAGAAAACTGGGACGATGAAAAGTACATGACGATTGAACTGTCGTCTTTCACTCTTCCAGTTCTCAGAGATTTCGGAGTTTATTTCATCGCAATGATAGAATTCGATATCTTCTTGGGACCAGTAGTCACACTTACGGAGATCATGCAAGGATCGACCTTCATTTCCCAATTGAAGAATTCTAGGCAACTCTCTGAGGTTTATGCAGGGGTTGCTCGAACCAATCTAAATGAGATCACGGTAGACGACAAGACAAAAACTGAGAAAATTGCGGTGTCAAGGATCACTCCAGACTCCGAGGAAGATCTTGTGACAGTTCTTCTCATCTCAGTCAACGACGACAGGTACCTTGATGAGGTGAAAAAACTTGGCGAGATTATCATACAGAAGTCTGGTGGCTCTTCAGAAGATCTTGCAAATGTGATCCAAACCTCGATCAGGAGTCACATCGAGGCAGCTAAAACGACCTTTGAGAAGAAGGACGAGAGCTTGAAACTCACATTCGATAATGAGAACAGACCCTTGAAGTCGCTGGGATTGTCCAACATCAACGGATTCTTCCTCGTCGACCTCAAGAGTAAGTACTGCGAATTCAACAACCTCCCACTCTGGATAGACGAGGTAAAATTCAATGCCAAGGATGTGCTATCGTCTATCGAGGGTCAGCTCAAGGATATTAAGAATGAGATAACCACCATCTTCATAAACGGGATCCCCTTCATGGCCGTAAAGGGAAGAAACGACACCTTTGGCTTCATCTGCCTAAAATCAACGTCCATAGGTCATGTAAGTATTATATCCAAGTGGTTCTCCATTCTCGTCGAGGCGCTATCCGATGAGTGGAAGAGCGCCGACCGGCGTGAGATACTGGCTGTTCTTACCCTGATCGATGAAGCAGGTATACGAGGGACGACACCTGAGCGAATAAGGAGCTTAGGAAATCTACTGATTCGTTCAATGAGGATCAAGCCCATAGTGAATTACAACCTCCCTGAACTCAATGATCCACCTCCTTACTTCTTGAGTAAATCAAGGTGGGATGACATCATCAGTTTTAATGGCATGATGACCATTGACGAGACTGCGCTTAGCTGGATGGAGTCAATCCTCGCTACAGTTCTTCTACTTGATTGGGCTAGGTCGCGAAGATTAATATTCCTCCTCGACAAGGATTAGTGTGAGGCCGATTATAGATGGACGACAAAGTGATAAATCAATTTGCTGAAGCAAGACGTCTCTCGACGTTGGCCTATATCCAGTTCTTAGAAAAGTACAATTTCTTTGATTTCATCAAATCACCCACCGCTCCAGAGAGGATATACTACGAGTTGCAATGGAATGAGAGGGCGGGTAAGGTCGTAAACTACATCCTGAAATTTCTGAACCAAGAGAAGATAGTCAAATTAGATGGCGAAATCGTAAGTCTTGGACAAAAATATGAGAAATTCAAGGAGCAGAACACCGACTCCTATTTGAACTATTCATCCCAGAATCAGGTAGCTGCATTCCTTAAATACGGGATCTCTCTCCTACAGGAAATCATCGACGGTGGAAACGGATCATGGGATCTGGAAAACCAGATTTACAAGTTAGAATCAGGACTTGTTGTCCCCCATCTTCGTTCTTTCCAAGTAATTGTGCAGGATGTTCTCCAGAATATCGAAGAGAAGTTCCCTTCAATATGTCTCATAGGACCAGGTGCGGAATTATATATCTCAAGCGTCGAGCCATATATTGAGGAGCCCAGTCAGGTCTGGATTTTGGAAATCTCAGATTTAGGAATAGATCGAGCTCTGGCTTTCCTCGACCTTGAACCCAAGACTTCATACTATTCGAAAAATGTCTACAATGTCAACGACGTGATCAACAAAGAGTTTGATATGGTCTACTTAGCGAACCTCTTCGAATTCTTCACCGATATGGATCACTGGGCGAGAAAGATTAACCAATTGCTCTCTCCCAAGGGAAAGCTAATCCTGAATCTTCCAATGATCGATAACATGGCCTTGGGGATAGAGCCCCTGTATCTCTTCATTGAGGGGGTCAAGAAGCTCCCTTCGTCGGAGGATTTGAAAAAGTTCCTGAAAGTTGGTGGATTCACGAGTATCACTCCTGACCCCCATCTCTCATTCATCTGGCATGTCAGGTGACCGAAGTGGATATTGAACGTGAATTCTGGATCCTCATCGCTATCCAGATGGTCTTTGCAGGAATTAGCTTCTACGTACAATCACTTTTCCAATTTCAGTCCGATACTTACCTTGTGATCCGTGCAACTCGGATGATCATCGGTTATGTGCTTCCAGTTCTCTGGTTCTACAGAAGGCACAGTATCTCATTGAAGAAACTGGGGGTAGTTCCTCCCGGTCCTCGAACCTCTCTGAATTTCCTAGCGAGCGTGATGCTGTATATCCTCGCTGGTTTTGTCTTCACGAGGTATGAAATCTTCTTTGACCAGTGGAGACGTCCGTTGAACCCCTTCGTAGTATTCCCCTCCATCTTCATCCTAGTTGCTGTCACTGACTTCTGGACTAGGGGTTTCATCCTGCAGTTCCTCGCTAAACATCGAAATAAGACAGTAGCTATTGTGACCCAAAATGCTATCTGGTTCATCATCCACTGGTATGAGATACTTCTTTTAAAGGACTACATCGGATTTTCTGGAGCAATCCTCCTAACATTGTTCCTTGGAATTGGAGGTGACCTACTGACCCTGAGATCGAATGAGATCACGGGTCTGATGCTGGGTCACTTCATCTTAAACCTGATGATTATCACATATGCCAATACTGGGGTGCCCAAAGTACTCGAAGCAATATTATCGAGTATCTTCCCCTAAGGGTATTTATGGCAATTTAAATATAAAGATGGTCTGTTCTTCATCTAAGGCGAATGTCAATGTCTGAGTCATCAAAAGTTCTTTTTCTGTTCAACTGGGTAGAGAGGACAGATGGTGATGTAATTGTTGACTGCTACGTCTTCGACAGAACGAGTAAGTTAGAAAATTCCAAGCCTGAAAGACGGACGAAAATCTGGTTTACACATGATAAAAAATTCCTCAGGCCTTTTAGATACGAGGTCTTCCAAGGAAATATCTCCCGGTACAAGTCCGAGAAACTTGCAATAAAAATGCTCAAACAGGCCCGGTTAATCATCATCTCACCAGATGATCAACCTCCGAATATCAAGGAGTTCTTGGAATTTGTCAAGACCTTTGGGCTTCCCAATCCCAAACTTGTTAAGATTTGCCCTGTGTGCGTCAGGGATCGGCAACGCGTGACAATAATCAAGAGCGGCCAGGAGTATTCATACTACGGCAAGATTGTCTGTAAGTCCTGTGCACAAAGGGAGATCAGGGAAGACTACAGCCGTAGGGGAATTGAGATTACACAGTCAACCCGTAACTTCTTCAACAAGCAGTTGGAAAACACACGAAGTGTCGACCAGTCGGTGTCCATCCTCGAAGCAGACAGTCCATATAGGGAAGATGACAAGGTAAATACCCTCTATGATGTCATACCCGCGGACAAGAAGTTCAGGGCAGTTCCCATAGAGAAATTCTTCGAGGAGAGCAAGGTCAAGCTTAGCAGCAAATTGGTCAATGCGTGGAAGGCAGAAGGAGTTACCACCTTACTCCCCGTCCAGCAACTAGCAATAAGCAAGGGACTCCTTGACTACAAGGACCTACTTGTGATAGCGGGAACTTCCTCTGGTAAGACATTTGTAGGAGAGCTTGCAGGTCTGCACAATCTTCGATACAGAAAGTCCAAATTCATTTTTCTCACTCCCTTGGTGGCGCTCACTAATCAGAAGTATGAGCTTTTTAGGAAGCGGTACAACCCCTTTGGATACCGCGTAGGGATCAGGGTAGGGATGTCTAAGATAGAGGTGGAAGGTGAGGACAAGACTATAGTTGATGCCAACTTCAGAGCGTCAGACATAATAGTCGGAACTTACGAAGCCTTCGACTGGATAATCAGGAGCGGTCAGATCTCCAAGGCTGGGGACATCGGTGTTCTGGTCATAGATGAAGTTCAGCTCCTAGGAGATCAAGAAAGAGGGCAACAGCTTGACGGTCTCTTGGCACGAGTGAGGTTCCTCTATCCACAGTGTCAGATTATTTGTCTGTCCGCAACTATTGGAAACTCTAAAGAAGTTGCGAAGGAACTCAGGTTGGATCTGGTAGAGTATGACGCACGCCCCATCCCCCTTGAAAGACATCTCGTGATTACGGAGAAGACTGAGGAGAAGGAACGCCGGATTTCCAAACTCATCAAGGAGGACAGGAAGGAAAGGTCTAGTACAGGATACTACGGAAAATCACTCGTCTTCACAAACTCCCGAAAGCGAGCTCAGCAATTGGCAGCAATCCTCAGATCAGATCTCCTTAAGTCCACGTACTACCATGCAGGTATGACCTTCAGTGACAGGAAGAAGATAGAGTTGGGATTCGCTAAGGGGAAATACGATGTGGTGACGACTACGGCCGCTCTAGGAGCAGGCGTAGACTTCCCGGTATCACAAGTTATTTTTGAGACACCTGCTATGGGGGCTCGGTGGTTGAAGGTCTCAGAATTCCATCAGATGATTGGAAGAGCGGGGAGATTCGGATACCATGACAAAGGTAAGACCTATCTTTTCGTCACACCTGGAGACAAGATCTACGGAGCGATGGAACTCACGGAGGAACAGGTTGGGTTCAAGCTTCTGACAGAACCTGTTGAGGATATCGACCTAGAAATGAACTTCGATGTCGAGGCTGACCAAGTGCTAGCGATAATATCAGCAAACTCACCACAGACCAAGAAGAGGTTGAAGGAATATTATGAGATGCTTTACTATAG
>WAMJ01000180.1 GCA_015522385.1 Candidatus Heimdallarchaeota archaeon | reverse complement strand
GTTATGCATGGTATTAACTCTTTACAAATTTAGTTAATATTTAACAAGTAATGGTTAATATTAACTGTCCGTATACCCTATTTATGGTTAAAATCATAACGACTATCGGTGTGATTGGGAGGGTGCTCCCGGATCATGAGTTGGCGGAGCGTGTTCGTTCCGTCAACCTGCACATCACAAAGGCCTGCAACTACAGGTGCAAGTTCTGCTACGCCCATTTCAACCAGGTCAGCAATCACCTCACCATGGACGACTGGCAGCAGATAATCACGATGCTCGCAGAAGCAGGGACGCAGAAGGTGACCTTCGTGGGGGGCGAGCCCACTCTCGTTCCGTTCCTCCCGGAGCTGGTGATCCACGCCAAGGGACTGGGGATGACCACAATGGTCGTCACGAATGGGACGAAGATGTCGGGGGAGTACCTCCAAAGATTCGACGGTGAGCTGGACTGGGTGGGTCTCAGCATCGACTCCGGGGACGAGGAGGTCTCTGCCCAGTTGGGGAGGGGGAATGGCGGACATGTAAGGCAGACGATCGAGTTGGCGGACAGGTTGCGCAGGGCGGGGATCGAGGTCAAGGTCAACACCGTCGTCACCCGTCTGACGTGGGAGGAGGACATGACGTGGTTAATCGAGAGGATCAGACCCCGCAGGTGGAAGGTCTTCCAGATGCTGCCGATCGAGGGGGAGAACGACGGTGGACTGGATCTGCTGATCACCGACGAGCAGTTCCACCACTTCGTCGAGCGGCACTCCCACCTCTCCCCCGTCTCCGAGACCAACGACGACATGATCGAGTCCTACGTGATGGTGGATCCGGAGGGCAGGTTCTTCACCAACTCGGGATATAGGCTTACACACCACCCATCTATCCTTGAGGTGGGGGTTGCAAAGGCCCTTGATAGTGTCCCCTTTGATGTGCAGAAGCTCATTGCACGCGGCGGTATCTATAACTGGGAGGGCGGAAGATGAAGGGCGTAATCACCATCAAGCTCGGGGGTTCTCTCCTGTACGAGGAGGATATGGGGCTGCGTCTTTCAGTCATTGATGATCTTGCAAAGGTTGTGGAGGGTCTGCTTGACCAATACAGGGTTTTTCTTGTCGTCGGAGGTGGTAGGGTGACGAGAAGTTATTCCACCATGCTACGTGACAGGTTGAACAAGGCAGAGCTGGATCAGATATCTATCGAGTTCTCTCGGATTCACGCCTTCATCGTTGCCCGGATGCTCGGTGCACTCGATCCTCACCTTGTAACTGACTACCATGAGATCATGAGGTCACCACATTATCCGCTATATGTGACGGGAGGATTCTACCCTGGGCAGTCCACTAATGGGACAGCTGCCCTGGTGGCTGAGATGACGGGTTCTAGCCTGCTATTCAACTTCCTCAGTTTCGACGGTGTGCACGACTCCGACCCAGTCAAGCACGGGGAACCCCGTCTTTTAAAACGCATAGGTTACGATGAATTCAAGGGGCTTGTTTCACACTTTAAACAAGAACCCGGCCACTACGAGCTGTTCGATCATACCGCATTGAGGATAGTCCAGAGATCAAGAATACCAGTAAGGTTTATCAATGGGAACAGGATGGAGTCAATTGCAGATATACTGAATGGGGGAGATCACGGAACACTTCTCCACAGTGATCGGTGAGGGAAAAGAGATGTCACTGCACTATTACACCCAATTCCAAGATATCGGAAAGATCGACCGTCTGATGAAGGATGTACACTACGGAACGTTGCCTTATATCTCCTTCATCTACGATGTGAAGGGGCAAGTCGAGAAGGAGAGAATAGGCTTCAACGTCAAATCGCTCCCGCAGGCTCCCCACTATGATGAGCTTCTGAATACCTATGACAAGATTGAGGATGTGGCGGAAAGGAAGAGAATTAGTGCCCTCCTCAATGGTCACTGGTACGAGGTTAGAGAGACCAAGAAGCTGGAGACGAATCCTAAACTAGTCGACATGGTATTCAGTCAGAAATACGTCTATCCCAAATACAATGAAGGACAATGGCTCCGTGATGATAGAATCGAGGTACTCGATTCTGATCAGGACAGGATGCTGATCTGTCTGGAAAAGAAAACTGAATCCAAAGAACTGTTCATCAGACCTAACACCATCCAGTACATGCGGGTTCTAAATGCCATCAACAAACTGGTCAACACCCCTTCGCACTACCATGATCCCCTCCTGCGTCTGTTCAAGACTGATCGGTACGAGGTCGATTGGCCGGAATTCAAACCGCGATCAGTTGAGAAATACTACTTCCTTGACAACCTTCGCTCAGGAGCAGATATTCAGAGAGAATTCGTGGAGATCGCACTAGGGACCCCGGACTTCGCATTCTTAAACGGTCCACCTGGGACGGGGAAGACTCAGGTGATCTGTGAGATTATTCTCCAAGAGATTATGGCAGGGAAGCGTGTCATGCTGGTCGCTTCTACCCACGTGGCTGTGGATAATGTCCTCGAAAGGCTCATGAGCAATAAGTTGGCCAAAGAGCTAGTCCTCCCAATCCGAATTGGGGATAAAGGGAAGATTTCAAGGGACAGCAGGCAGTACATGTACAAGACACTTGCAAGGACCGAGCAGAAGAGGATTACAAGACGTTTGGAAGAGGTCAATAGATCAAGTTCACAGGAGACTTTCTACATTACCCTGAAGGAGGATGATAACGTAATCATGGACGGGCTACTCGATATTGCCAATCTAGTATGTGGCACCACCATAGGGATAATGAAGTTCCCTGACATCATGAATTTTCAAGCCTCGAAATCGAGAGCTTTGTTTGACGTGATGATCCTTGACGAGGCGAGTAAAACGCCTTTCTACGAGTTCATCGTCCCTGCGATTTGGGCATCGAAGTGGATACTCACCGGTGACCCTCTACAACTCTCCCCCTATGTGGACGAGATCGATGTCCACACTTCATTGGAGAGCGTTATTGAGAAGTTGGACTGCGGGTACTCAGACAAGGTTTTCGCCCTCGACACCATTGTTCCTTACAGCAGGATCCGTAGACCCGAGGAAGTGAGGGGCAACTTCGAATTGATCATCGTCGAGGACCCTGATCTGTATGATTTGCACCAGCGGCACCTCCGGTCTCTAAAGGAGCAGTACCCATCGTTGAGAGTTCTGGTACTCGAGGATCTGATGGAGTACATCGACAATGAGATGATGGTAGAGGTCGTACTCTACGGTTCCCAGTTCGTTCTCAGTGATCCGGAGACAATCTCCCACTTCTCTGAATACGTGCCAAAGGACTTTCTCATCAGGGTCATTACGAGCAGGGGTTCCCCTTATGATCTGATCCCGATGCGACTCAGACGGAGGAACAGGATTCAGCCATTCGAGATGGATGAGGACTTGTCTTGGATACACCAAATATCATACAGGTTGGGAAGGAGCTACGAGCTGCGTAACGACGCCAAAGCTCAAGACCGGAAGAAGGAAGAGATTGCACGTCTGATTGCTCCTGGAGATTCCTTTCGGAACTCAATTAAGCAGGTCGAACAGGTCTTCTTTCCCTCTGTACTTGAAAGTTTACTGGAAGGCTTTGAGCGTCGCAATCAGAAATGGGGTTCGACCATAACCGATGGATTACCTCCAGATGCAAGGGAGATCCGTTACAGGATGCTCCAGTATCAGCACCGGATGCATCCCGCGATCTCGAAATTTGTCAGGGAGAACATATACTGTGGTGAGAGTATGCAGGACGCAGAAGATATGGGACGAATCCGCCAACTATGGAGGGATTCTCCAAGGGTTTCATGGATAGACGTGCATAGGAAAGATCGCTTTAGGAAAAAAGAGCCGACCGATAATCCTGAGGAAGCAGAAGAGGTTGTAAGGAGTCTACTGGAATTCATCAAGTGGTCAAAGGAAAAGGGTAATGGTCGGGAATTTACGGTTGCCATTCTCACCTTCTATCGTGCACAAGAACGGATGATACGTAAGCTCCTTCGATCGAGACTGGACCAACATAACAAGATCCGGCACTTCTCCGTTCCACATGTGGATATCGAACTGTGCACTGTTGACCGTTTCCAAGGTCACGAAGCAGACCTTGTGATTCTCTCGATGGTCAACAACACTAGGATGGGTTTCCTTGACTCACCAAACAGGTTGAATGTTGCATTGTCTAGGGCCAAGTACGAGCTGATGATAATAGGGAAACGTCAGTACTTCGTCAAGTGCAGGTCTGAACTGCTAAGGAAGCTTGCGAAGTCAACACCAAGGAGTAGGAGGTACTGATCAGAATGGGCATACTACTGCAAAAGAATATAGATCTAAGAACCTACGAGGTTCTAATTGAATACTCGAAATACGAGAAGAAGAAACTCCTCCATGCTGCGATACAGTACATCCATGAGCAGTCCCTCTTGGGTGTGAGTAAAGAGGCTGATATCAAGTCGGGGATAGCGAGGGATTTGCTATTTGGGCCTAAGCTCAAAGCATTTGCTAATAGGATGATCTCCGAACTAAGGAGTGGTGAATACGTGGAAATCATCGATGGTGACATCATTATTACAGAACTGGGGGAGGATCTCATAAAGACTGGTAAAATGAGAGTTCGTTTCCAAGATATCTTTAAGATACAGGTAGTGGAGAACAACGATATCATCGAGGACAGGATTGTCAGTATTGAACCCCTAAACAGCGAGAGGAGTGTCAAATTGAAGGATGCCATTAACAAATCGGAGCCTTCAGACAATTCTAGTAAAATGAATCTGGATACTATCAATCTTTCACATCTCGATGAAAAGGACTTCACCCTCATTGATGGGACACAGACCCACATCGATAAGGTTGGACTCAAGGGGGTAAAGGGGAGGATAGTAAAAGCAAGGGTTGAGTTGAGGATAAATGACAACATTTCAGTTCTTGTCCTCAAAATGGGTGGCAATAGTCTTGATCTGAGTGAAGAGCTCAGACGCAGATACCCTGAGATTACCCACCAGAATGTACTGAGACAACTGGTGGATAACGAGGGATTGACCTACTCTGAGAGAAAGGTCCTGCTCAATAAGCATAAGTACCAAGTAATGAGTGCGAACTCGGAAAAGCTCACAAGAATGATGAGTGGGGACCTAAGGGTATCGCCTCAGATCAAATTCGGTGACAGGACTGTAAAGTTCGAGGAAATAAATCTCAAGGATTTGTCCTTCTATCCTAAATACAGAGACTGTGCGGATAGATGGTCTAAGGACATGCTACTCTCGATGATTGGAGAGTATATCGATGAACTTACGTACCACAACTTCTCTCAAGCAGTCCTGTCGAAGTTCCCAACTTTCGATATTAGCTTACCCCAGTATTCGGAGGCTTCGCGCCTGCTTAACCTTCGCCCAGGAGAGCGGAAGTACTGGTATATTCAAGCTCCCATAGACCTTAGTATGGAGGTATTGACATGAAGAGGGAATTCCGCATTGAGGACATTGTTCCATCGATAGAAAATGTCTTTGTCCCCATTCATAATAAGGGAATGAAAGAACCTAAGACGGAATCAATTCTTTCGACCTATAACTCGAACACATACCACAGTAGGATGCTGAAAGAGATAGAGAAGGCGAAGCACACAATCATGATATCATCATTCCTCATAGCAGATGAAGGTCTGGAGGACATGCTGATCCGAAAAGCTGAGGATGGTGTAAGGGTTTACCTCCTCACCTCAACCGATGCACAGCTCAAAAAGCTCGACAAGGAAGAACTCAGCGAGTTCGATCAGGAAACCGTGACCCACCATATCTCCCTTCTAAAAAAACTGGCCCAGTCCACCCTGTGCAGGTCTGCACAACACCTCCACGCGAAGTTCCTTCTGGTTGATCCAGTTATCGATGGTGCCTTTAACCCGGGTTGCTTTGCCCTTGTCTCAACTGCGAACTTCACCACCAAGGGTATGACGATAAGTCCAGAACTCATAGTTGTGGTTGATGAAGTTAACAAAAAGAGGGCGCTGTACCAGCTTTTCCTCAAAGGCTTCTGGCAGGAAGCGGAGCAGGAACTCCGCCAAAGTTGGGTGGGGATTTCAGACAAGCGATCCATCCCTGAACCGGAAATTCCGCACACGTCCAAAGGCGTTAATAGCCTTAAAAGAGACCTTCTTGCTAGAATGCGGGATGCAGATAGTATCATCATGGGTGCTTATTCCATGGATGACACTCATGAGACTATGGGTGCAGTCCTGAATTCCAGTAGTCCAATGACGGTCTTCACCCGACTAAGGATGAGAAATCACCCCATACTATCTCGTCTAATGGAAAGGGACAATACTCTCATTAAGATCCACAAGGACATACATGCAAAATTCCTAATAACTGAAACCGGGAAGAGATACCGTGGTATCGTCTTCACAGCGAATTTCACCTCAAAAGGTCTGGACACGGGATTCGAAGTGGGTATTCCTCTGAACCAATCTCAGACCGTAGAGTTGCTAAAGATCGTCGAGTACTGGTCATCAGTCATGCAGTACGAGTATCGATCGAGGGTGGGTTTGAAGAATATCGGGTACGATCATCTCATGGTAAGAGAGGGGCGTCGTATTGTCCGAAAAGATTTGAAGGAGAATCACCATGATCGTAAGAAGATACAGGCAAAGAAGGTAAAAGACATCGTTGATGCGGGGGACTGGATCGAATCTGTACCTGAATTTATTGGCAATGACATCAAGCTCAAGGTGACCAAAGAGCTGGAAATCACTGTTCCCCGACTTCCGAAGAAGTTTGATCTCTCCAAACTGAAGAAACGGGATGAGAAGATTTCCGGTAAGAAGTACCATGTCTACTCTCCAGACAATTCTGCTGATTTCTTGGTGTGTAACACCCCACTCGATTTGGTAAGAGCGGATGCTCAATTCAGCAACCTAAGAATCTACAGGAGTGATCACGATGAGTGATCAGAGACCCGACATATCCAAAATGGGCTACAGGGAACTGGTGTCTCTTGTCGCCAAGGGGACTCTTAGTACAAGAGACGAACTTGAGGCAGTAGACAAGCTAACAAAGATGCAGGAATCAATGAGCTTTAAACAGATCATCGAGACTGGTACGACAATTCTGCTGATGGATGAGAAGAGGGGAACCTCTGTCACCAATGAAGAGAAGAGGCAGAACCGGAAGGAGATGAAGAAGCAGAATCAGGAATTAAAGTCTCTGTTCAAAAGGTCTAAGGAACTCACATCTGAGATTAACGAATTCAGGAAAAAGCGAGACCATGCCAATACTCTAACCAAGCAGTTCAAAGAGGCAAGGAATAGTAATTCGGTTCCGAAGGATCTGGAAAACCTACTATCCGAGAAGCTGGGAGAACACGATTTGACCCATGTAGCCAAGGTAGACTTAAGAGAAGCCCTTCACCAGCTTGTTCTTATTCATGCTAAGACCTCTGAGGAATATCACAAGAAATACATAGAGAAGAAGAAAGAAAGAGAGAAGATAAGTGCGAAGATATCAGAGTTGAAGGATAACTGAGCTCTACTCCTTCTCCTATTAGTTCAATTGCTATATAAGTCTCCAATCTTATACCTCTCATCGGTATGAGCCATAACACTGGGGTCTAACAGGCCATGGGTCTGGTTATTCCGCCTCCAATGTCCACAAGGCACCTCCTGAACCCACCTGATCCACTTCCTGATGATCCACTCCCCGATGAT
>WAMJ01000179.1 GCA_015522385.1 Candidatus Heimdallarchaeota archaeon | reverse complement strand
GCGCGTCTGATCCCCTCCACAAACTCGGGATAATCCGGGAGCTCGTCTGGTAGTGAGACTGTAAATACGTTCACAGGTACCGCATCACCCGCGGGATTAAAATACCGACGATCGGTGATCAAACATCCGTCAATGAGAGCCCGAAAAACTGGGAATGGCCCCCCCTAATTCTCACTACTCAAGCAGACATTCAAGCAAAGAAGAGGACATTTACCGATAGAAATAATAATGGGTAGAACCTGATACAATTGTTGACTCCTTCCGTCAAAGGAGCTAGCCAAGGTAGCTTAGTTGGGAGAGCGCGGGACTGAAGTGGTAGTAATGCTGCAGAAATCCCGAGGTCGCGTGTTCAAGTCACGCTCTTGGCATTATCAAATACTGGATTCATTGACTATTAGAAGATGTTACATTAGTAATAATTTAGCTCTAAGCATGAGATTCTGGTCGGCTATCGCACTGCTTCTGTTACTCACACCATCCGTTGCATTGAGTGATCCTCCTACTGATATTTACTATGAGCAACTTGACCCGCAATATGAATTTATTGAATTAACCACCTCGCTCTTTGGTCCCAAACAGCTGTATTACATTGATCCGAACATGATATTCTAGAAGTAATCCACAATGTTGCCGATAAGTACAGTGATGCGGTAGTTATGGTGACTCATGATGAGTCCCTTGTATCAGACGGTATGAAGGTTATTCGATTGGACTAATAAGTCATTCGCAACACATTAATCAAATCTGATTGTCGACTAATGAATGGAAATAAATTTGTTCGAAGGAAAACACTGCCCATGAGATTCTGGCTGACTATCACACTGCTCCTGTTACTCACACCATCCGTTGCATTGAGTGATGCTCCCAATGACATATACTATGATACGCCAGCCTATCAATCTAGCCTTACTAATCTAACCACCTCACTCTTTGGTCCTAAATTACAAATCGACATAGATTCACACGTCAGGATTCACACAGAAAGGGGGATTACAACATACGACATATTCGATGGACGATATGAGTGTGGTAATACGGTATGTGGTGCTTGGCGAACCATGGGTGAAATCTCGATTGTGAACAACTTTGTATGGCAGAGCTCGAACTGGACAGATTTTGCAGCAAGTCGTAATTTCACCTCCGGGGGTGTGCGCTACTTCGGACAGTACTTCCCATCAGACAATATCTATCAGGAAAACAGGTACGAGAAGGGCATAAACTACACTTTGACACTTCTTGTGGATACCATCACTGGAATCACACAGATATTTGTGTTCAGAAATATAGGGCACTCTGCCGGAGGATCTAGCCAAGAAGCTAAATACAAGATTGGCGAAGACCCTATGATCATCCTAGGCGCACTGTATCAAAGAGATGTTGCGTTAAAGAGGCAGATGGATTTTATATTCTTTATTCTCAAGAGTGGGGTGGTCATCCTACTAGTGCTTGTCTTCGTTATTGTTCTTAAATTATTTCTACACACATAGTGGAGAGATTGTGATTATTTCAACTTGAAAAGTCATCTAACCGGATAATGTTTCGAAAGCGTATGAATTGAATGTGGCTCTGGAGTTCAGGAAAGGGCTTGCCATATCTCACGTTTCCAGAAATCATAGGATTAACCTCATCTTGTAATATACAATGACCTCCCAAACTCAAGTATCACAACTCGATATCTCTAATAATCGGAATTTTTTTAACAGCTGAAAATATTGACATTCCTGCAAATGCATAGAACAATACTGCAACTCCAATAAATAATAAATACGGGCCATAGAATGTGGGGTCATTTACATCATACGTTTCATCGAAATAAGGTCGAGATATCATATAGATGTAAGAATCGATTGTATAATAGGTTAATGCAGCTCCGACGATGATATTTTGAATGATCAATGGGACTTTACTGAATTTCAGTTTCGTTACATAGAGTAGTATTGATCCTACGTAGATTAAGGTCCATGGTATTCCAATAAGAAATAATGGATCCTGTATCACAGTAACTGGATCGCTCAATCCGAATGTTATACCTGCTAAGAATGATGTTACCAGTATTAGTGTTGTCAATCCGATAAATGAGAATCCTCCGAAAACGACGATCTTATGGATCGGGTGGAACTTATCAACTTTTTCAATTGCGAAAGACGATTTTTGCGGCATGATATAATTGAATAATGTTTAATAATATATAAACTATTGCTATATCTTGTGAAATAATGGGGTGTGATTACAGCTTACTTGCTCAATAAATAGATTTACTTTTGAGTTATAGGTTATAGAGAGTTAAGAACCTCTTATTCCCTAACTATTCTTTTTCTTCTGAAATAAGTACATCTCGTGGATCCAGAGTATATTGTCCCCTTGGTATCGCTGAAGCTAAGCTGATTGGTAACTGCCATTTGTCCAATAAATTAACGTTGTGTGCTATGGGTGCTGTGCGACACTTTCAATCTGTATTTTGTGAGGAGTTGATGGTCATTAGTCTGTCTGATTTAATCTGTACTTGACATCTATTAATCGTTGGAGAATCGTCGATAAATTTTTTTCTCAGTAGTTTTATCAGGGTTCGATCCACAGATGATCTATGTCAGACTACGACTATATCCTGTGGCAGGAGGAGGCGAACAAAGTGATCTTCGATGACGAGAGCCTGTACACGGACAACTGGATACACCCAATCTCCGCCAACTGGGAGGACTACAGTCGTGACAACTACGATGTGGAGATCGACGTGACAGAGTCCAGCACTTCACGGGTTCCGCTCGTGGAGATCAGTGACTATAATATCCTCGTGCGCATGGTCGGCAGGCTCCGCAATCACTTCTCGCAGAACTCGGTGAGGATACTCTTCAGGGGACAGAGGAACCACCATAACTTCGTGCAGTTCCCCAGCTTCCTCCGCAACTACGTCGACAGTGACAGGTTGGGAGACTACATGATCGATGTGGACTGGCTTCACTTCTTCCACGTAGCGACACGTTCACGGCTAAGCGATAGCATAAATCTGCTGGCATGGGAAGCTACTCTCCAACACTACGGGATCAAGACGAGATATCTTGACGTGGTCGACAACCTGAACAAGGCACTGTGGTTCTCAATTTCTGACGTCAGGAACCGATCTGTGAGTCAGAACGATTACTCATACCTCTTCGTCTACGGTATTCAGGTCCAGCACACAGTGGCAAATGGGGTATGGGACAGCGACAACCTCAGACTTATCGATCTACGACACGCTAATCCTCCGCTCTCGCTCCGCTCCCATGTGCAGGACTCGATGCTATTCTGTGACAAGCGGATACTCTCCATTGACTTCATGACGACGGAGAAACTGGAGAAGTTCGGGAACTACTCTAAGTACCTCTTCTGCGTGGTAAAGATCCCGACGACAACGGTTAAATCGTGGTTCGGAGCCGGGTCGTTCCTCTACTCCTTCGACAGTTTCTTCCCAGGCTCGGACAACCTCCTGAGGGAACTCCAGCAGTGGTGGAGGGATTTCTTGGATATCAATGGGAAGCTCAGACCTGATTCTGTGGACGAGTTTGTACGGACTTTCGGATCAATCTCTTGACACAATTATAATACTGGGATGAGCTTTGCGGATGATATTAATACATTTCCGGAAATTATATCTGTTATTCATCTCCAAATTACATGTTATACATTGCCCAATTACGATTTGTCTTCGTATAGGTTCGGTGTGGGATCAACTCCTAATTCTTTCAAGTGAATACAAGGATATTGTGGATAACAACGTTTAAATAATATCGTGGGGGGGGTTGTGAAGGAGATAAAAACAATAATGCTATTTTTACTTCTTACGATCTCACAATATTCTCCAATGATTGTGAGTGGTTCGAATTCAACTCACCAAGGTTACTCAACCATAACCCATGGAACTATAGGTACCGCAGCGAATAAATACGGAGTTTATGATTGCAATGACCCTGCATTTTCATTTATTAATTGCCCTGAGTGGTTAAAGATGAACAACAATAATAAGGGAAAGATTTATGGTACGACAGTAATTATCGATCAAGGATTAAGAAGAGAACAGTATAATTTTCTTGAAGAGAATTTAGGAGATTCTCGTTATCCCTCCATTGATATTATCCGTTATTTAACCCCGAAGGATTCTTCTGGTAAATCAATTGGCAAAATCTATGGTGGTGTGGGTGAAGATAATTTGAAATACCCCCAAGTGACCGATAATGATCTAGAATACAAATACGATAAAGATCATGGAGTGATGGTTTCCTTTGCATTTGGCACTTTAGCAAGGGGAGCAAAGGTGATCTATATTCCCGCTATGACTGATATGGGATTTCAAGATTTATCTCGACAACCCGCTATTTGGGAATGGATTCTTAACAATATCGATACCTATGACATTAGAGTCATATCTATGTCATGGACTATTCAATATTTAAAGGAGATAAATCCAACAGATCAAGTTCCAGTATTATTAAAGAAAATAGCAAATAAGGGTGTTTTATTACTTACTTCTGCTGGAAATGATGGAAAATACAAGGGATTAAATCAATTTCCTTATTCATTGGATGTTGTCAAGGGTGTTGGTTCTGTTGATCATGAGAATCGAGGGAAGGCTAAAATCGCTTATTGGAATGGTATACCTTACACGTACATTGACCCTGATTACTACTCGATTAAAGGAGCTTTCTCCGGCTCCTCAGAAGAAGCACGCACCAACCGTGATGGTTGCTACAATCGGGAAACTCCCCCATTCTGCTCATCTTATGGTGAATCATTATCTTCGGTATATTTAAACGGCCAGGTTAAACCTAATAGGAATGACTTTGTCATGCCTGGTAATGGAGTTCCAGGGGTGAAATGGGTACAGGTTGGATTTGAATGGGTTGGTGTATCTTACTATACTTTTGGGACTAGTATAAGCACTCCATATCTAGCTGCTGCAGCAATTATTGCATATACTGGATATGTTTTTGGTTATGGCGGATATGCAGTGTATGATAGGGGTATACCTCTTTACGATTTCCTAAGGCAATCTGCATCTCTTGGCAATGGCTACCCCGACTCCAAGATGGGTTGGGGATATGTGACTTTGGACAGTTCATATATGAATGGCTACACTGAGGGCCGACACGACTACTACCAAGATGGGGGTCCACTCTGAGGTGCCCGCAATGAAAAAAGCCTTACTTCTTCTTATCCTCTTTCTGCTAGCTTCGCATGCTCAGGCAGGTTCTGTCATCCTCGAGATTTATGGCAGGGAGAGGATTGAAGTTGGACCGTATTCCAGTTATGCCTATCGACGTGCCTGGACGTATTTGGACATACCAACGGATCGCCTTGACAATATCTCGTATCCGCAAATCTATTTCGAGACAAATGGGACATCAGAACCCTCTGTTGAGTCGGCAGAAATTAGAATTTATCTCTTCAACTACAAGAGAACAAATCTCACTGATTACCCATTTGTAGGAGAATTAGGAAGTACTACCTTTTATCTGGGTGAGAACTCCTCGATCCCGATTGATTTTGTCAAGACGAGTAACCTAACCACATATCCCCTTGGATTGATGGTTCTCAACTTGGAAAACACCTCACTGACAATTGATTTACTCGTGGGACTGATCGATTTGGAGAACATTCCTGTAACGTCATTTGTCCATAAAACTCCAATCCTAGTCTTTCCTGTCATAGTTGCTCTAATTATTGGAAGAAGAAAACTAGATGGAGGTTCGAATTGAGCATATTCTAACTTCAACCGCTATTAATTAGACAGTAGCTACTAATTATGATCTAACTGAGAGATATCATCGAGGTGAGTGATCTCACGACACTAGTGCATGTTGAACTCAAGTCGCATGATCTCACCACAATGTGTAGGGAACTCAATGGAGTTGCAATCGGCTCCCATCCAACAAACGAGCTGCCCGTCGTTCGGACTCATGGGGAATCCACAGTGCTTGGGCAAGGACATGAACTCTCCACAGACGTCACAATGAAGATCCAAGTCACTCATGATGCTAATGTTCGATGGGCAATTGGCCAAATCCTGTGATTTACAAGACTGACAGCAGTAGAATCGATGTTCACCCTCGACAGTCACCTCTATGAATTCAGACGGGATCTTCTTACTGCAGGTTCTGCACCTTACCTCGAGCTTCGATTCGAGGATCTGCCTGTCCACCTCCTGTCTGTACCTCTGGTACTCTGTCACATCCCCTGGACTGAGATCCTCGCCGAACTCATCGAGGAATCCCTCCTCTAGTTGCCGTATCAGTCTTCTGAACATAAGTTCATTGCTCCCCGGGTCTGCGTTCACAACTGTCATAACCTCCCCTCTCAACGTAAACATCATGTAGTTCGATCCGATCTTGATCGCCTCCAGATTCACACTTGTGACCTCCCTTGCAAACGCCTGCATAGCTGACAGGAATCCCATAATTAGGTTGTCGTCGACATCCAGTTTTCGGTAGTTCACAGTCAGGAGTGGGAGCCCACTATTCGAGAGGAGAAACCAGACATTGTGGATCATATATCGAAATCTGACCTGTTATATTTTAATTCTCCTGTTATTCCAAAGAGTTCTTTGTCTACACGATAAGTTGCCGGACTTCTCGGTTCCCTTTATCCTGTAACTCCCTGAAGTTCCCCCACCCGAATACCCTCCTGAAGCTTTCGATCTGCTCCCTACTCAATTGTGGTTGTCGAGCGGAGACGAGCCAGTGGACACCTTCAGTGTACCGTGGGGTGGTTAGAGATCCGATGTAATACAGGTACTTGTGCTGAGTGTTCACTTTCTTCTCCAATTCGTGGTCGATCTCCACGAGGTCTCCATCTAGAAGTGCCTGTATGAATCTGTTCTTCACACCCTCACTGAACAGGAAGGCGATGACGACAATCTCGTCCTTCCAAGTGCTCACAAGGTGCATCTCTAGTGGGTACCTATTACCGTTCAACGTGTGCTCAGAGGGTGAGTGGAAGTGGAACTGCTGGAATTGTAGCTCGGATGTCTCCGCTTCTTTGTCGAAACCTTCCATTCCCCTCGTTCTGAATATCAAGGTACCTTCACAGTCTATCTGTAAAGCGTCATTGACGATCTTCCTCTCACGGACGATGTTGGTGATGTTCAACTTTAGATTACCTGTTGTTTGACTCGGGTAACGTGCATCTAGATCGATGGGACTTTGGCCACTCACTGAATAAGTCTATCTATGCTGTGATTTATAGATTCCGATATTTCTTTAGAATTTACAGTAAATGTCTACTGAGTACTGAAGTGAGGATCTAGAGCTTGGGAATGGCCGGACTACCTGTTGGTCCACCTGATGGACCTCCACTTGGTCCTCCAGAGGGGCCACCTGGACCAGATGGTACTGATGCCGCGCCTGCTGGTGTGGTGGACGGGGTGGCGACTGCTCCTCCCTTGGCTTTCTGGATGGCGTTGAGCACCTCCTTGAAGTCCTCCTCCAGCAGGTCTATCCTATTGGTCAGATCCTCGATCCTCTTCTCGTAGTCCTCGACAGTACTCTCTAGCTGCTTCTCCAGCTCCTGTATGAT
>WAMJ01000178.1 GCA_015522385.1 Candidatus Heimdallarchaeota archaeon | reverse complement strand
TGAAAGAAAAAGACAACAAGAACATATGGGAAATGGTTTTGGAACCGATACTAGATACCTTGGATAAGGATAACTATATCGAGAGACAGAACAGAAAATGGGATCTGGCTATTGCCAGAGAGATTGTAAAAGATCCTTCTTTGGGCCCCAGGGAACTGGCGGATAAGACAGGATCCAACGATAATGGACTCATGCTCCGTCGATTGAGATCCTCGAAATTGAATAGGTCATCTTGGAGAGAGAATTATATCAGGCATTCAAAATTGATGATTGAGACTATCTCGAAGAAGGAGGATGAAGGTAAATATTCCAGTCAGCTCAGGTACTTCAGAAAGTATAATTCAACTGATTTGACTGCCAAGCTTTTCTGGATACTTCTCACAGAGGAATTAAGAAGACTTGAAGTGAGTGAGGGGTTATTAACACAGTGCAACGCACTCCTAAGGAAGGTGAAACGATCAACACTCTACGATCTCTTTTTTATTTATGAGGAGTTCACGAGAACCGGTGAAATCGGCAGGGAGTTCGACTTGGACCTATTCTTTTACAAGATTGAACAAGTTTCATACTTAATAAACAGCGAGATTAATAGTGCACTACCCGACGATGATCAGACTATACTATTCGAGGCTTTGGAAATTAAGAATGATCTGCTGAGAACAATGGATGAAGAAATTGCGAATATCGGGAAATCAGTCAGAGTACTAGTGGAGGAAGTTGAACAGAGAGAGCGACGAAGAATATTCCAGATGATGAACGACGCAGATTATGGTTATCTCCTTGACACCTTGTTCAGGATGACGATGGAATTACTTGAAAATACATCTGAGGACTCAGAGGTGAAAAGATTCCTCATGCTCTTCAGAAAATTCATGATTGCCATCAAGCTTAATCCAGCTGAGAAGACAGGGGGGAGAATCAAGATACCAGTAGAGAATCTCGAGTCATACAACTACATTGGCTCTGCAGTCAAAAAGGGAGAGAGTGTCAAAATCGTGGAGGTCATAAACCCGGGATGGAAGCTGGGTAAACAACCGATTATCAAGACGACGGTTAGGGAGGTGAAGAGATCATGAGCAAACGACACCACTACATAGGCATAGACCTTGGAACTACCAATTCATCGATAGCATTCACCAATACTCAACGAGACGGGAGTATCCGTCCAGTCAATATCAAGGTGAAGCAGACCGACAAGGACGGAGGTATTCTTCGATCCGAGATCTTGCCATCAGTAGTTCTATTTGACAGTAGCGTAGATGTCGGTCGGTATGCAAGGTCGAGAAGAACACTGTTCCCGGACAAGGTTGTGACATCGGTCAAGAACCACATGGGCACAAATAATGTGTTTGATATTGAGGACAGAACCCTGACACCGGTCGAGGTCTCCGTGTATATCCTGAATAAGCTCAAACGAGCTGCAGAGGAGATGCTCCAGACAGAGATTACACAGGCAGTCGTTGCGGTTCCTGCCTCGTTTGACAACGACATGAGAGCAGATACTCTCGAAGCGATGAAAATGGCAGGGTTTGAGGTGACCGATGAGGATAACCATCCCCTGGACGTATTGATCGACGAGCCACGAGCAGCTCTCTTTGACCTACTCAACAAACAGGACAGGGGAGAAATTCCCTCCACAATTCTAGGGTTAGGAGAGACTAAGACGATCTTGGTCTACGACCTTGGGGGAGGGACACTTGATGTGAGCATGCATGAAGTGACTATCGGTTCTTCAGGGGAGATCACATTGAAGGATCTCGCAATCTCAAGGTATACACAGATTGGAGGAGACACATTTGATCACAGGGTTGCCACTTGGATGCTCAATGACTTCCTCTCCAAGCACGACAATATCGATTGGAAGATGGTCAATGAGCTTGAGAAAAAAGATGTAATGACTAAATTACTCGCTCAGGCTGAATCTGTGAAAATCGACCTGTCAGAGGAAAGAGACGAGATGGATATATATGTACTATGCCATATACTTTCTAGAAAATAGCAGAAAAATATTGATATAAAATTAGAAATGTAGGTAGAGCTTAGAGAATTGCATCTGTTAAGGATCTAATGGTTAATTCTCATGCTTTATTCTGGATACTTCTTGAATCCTCTTCGTCAGGTTGCCAGTGTTCCTGATTATGGATGTAGGATTTCTCGGACGGTCTCCTCTCTTGATAGGATGCTGGTAGGTTAATAAATGATTGGTCTGTAAGGTCAATATATAATAAAATATCAAATGATTAGAAAAGATCCTCCTCATAATTTATATTACCCTTATAACCGGGATATGCAATTAATTGAGGATAATCTCACTAGAGCTTTATTGTAACTAAAAATATTTTGAACCCAGATAGTAAAGATAGAATAATAAAGAATATGTTAACTCTTTCTCAAAAATATAATAAAGTAAATCCTAGTTTGCATGGGCTAAGTTTTAGTAAGTGTAATTTATCATTTCAAGGAAATATGAGCAAAGAATTCTCAAAAATTGACTGTGGAATGTGAGCAATATAATTGTTTTTGTTAATAAGATTTAATTACAATTGAATAGCAAATAATACAATGGTAATTACCACAAGTATGATAACGGGATATTTAGTGTCCAATGGATATATTACAAGGGCTGCAGAGTCTGCGGTACGTGCATGTATTAACTATTATGTAGAGCGACGGTTACGGAATAGGTATAGAAACGAAATTAGCATAATAGTTGAAAATGAATCCGCTGAATGTACAGGATGTAATAGAACATTCACTGGTATTCGTGGAGTAGTGCAACATTGGAACAGGGGTAACCCAAATTCATGCAGTTTGGTCAGAACTTATCAAAATTCATAAGTTATTGATCAATGATCTATCTTTTATCAAATATAACTTCATGATTTTTCAATGAAATAAGTAAATTATTGTATAAATTAAAATTATTATAATAACTATAAATGAAAGTGATTATCACCATTACCTCAAAACCAATCAAACCAAATAAATATTCACTAAATATACTTTTCAAATATGAGAGTACAGAAAATATTAATCCAATAGATACAATCAATAAAAATAGTTTATTTGTTTTATTTGATAAAAATGATTTCTTTACAATTGTGAAAATTTTATCACATTTATTGCATTTATAATGTTCGTGAGTATTTTTGAAAATAGGTTGTTTATTATTAATAATTATTTTATTTTCCCTTATTACCTTATTCTGTTTGTTTTTTGATTCTTTACAATCAATTATTAAATTAATTTTTGTATATTTCATATTTTATTTCTCCTTTTTAGTCAACAGACGATTTATTATTCCATTCACAAATGAAAGCCCTCTTCGTTTATTAAGAAAATTGATAACAATTAATTTAATATCATTATTTGAAAATTCAAGAAGTGAAAGTAATCCTATCAATACATATACCTAAAAAGCGAGGTAATATCAAAGAATAATTCGCTCAGGAGG
>WAMJ01000177.1 GCA_015522385.1 Candidatus Heimdallarchaeota archaeon | reverse complement strand
CTTTTCCTTGCCATAATTATCATCAGTCAGGCACTCATTGTACCTGATAGTTTAAATCAAAAAATCGTTGAGGACAAAGTCAATGAACTTAATGTACCAGGGATTACGATCTCTCAGTCGGACAGAAAAATTGATGGCTTTCCAATATTTTGGAAGGACCCGAAGTTTAACGATCGTGTCATTGGTAAAATAGAGTCAAAGGGATTTGAGGTAACAAAGTACGAAAATTTCACATACGGGCGTTTCTATGAGCACTACGTAGATACTGCAAATTCATCTATTGGGTCTCTAGAGAAAACGTTTGTTATTGAACTAACTAAGGAGAAATTCGATCTTATAAACAAGTATGTTGATCTGAATGTAAAGTATGAAGACGGGGTCAATATTTCATTGTATACCCAATACTCGGCTACGCACCAGACTAACATAGAAAAAATCCAGATAAAATCATACGACGAAAATCCCATCAATACTACTATCCCGATTCAAGTCAATGGTGAAATCTCAACTGAACTTAGCAGGCAGGTGTCTCTTGGTGATTTTTACGTATCAGATTTCAGTGATATCAGCAATGCAAACAACATAATATTAATCCACTCAAAATTTTACACTAACTTCATCGATAAAGCCATGGGTAAGGGTCTTAATGTCATAGAAATATACAATTATTACCTGAGTTCTCCAAATCTACAAAATACGGATATTGGAGATTATGTGATAGATCTCGACAATCTCGTAGACACCCTCTATATCGAAATTGGAGGTGATCCTTCTATCAGATCACCCCTTCAAAGTGAATTGAGATCTGTCAGTAATTTTCTCTCATTTATTAGAGTATTTAGCTCTATAATGTCTGCACCTGTGATTGGTCTGGCACTCTTTTTGATATACTTCTCAGTGAATCTTGTCAGAAAACGTAAAGAGCAGTTGATGACCATAGCTAAGATTCGTGGTGTCATGGAACGCCAGATCGGTAGTATGGTCATGTTTGAACTGATAGTGTCCTCTGTCATCTCAATTGCAGTTGGGATGCTGTTGAGTATACCTTTCATAGGTTTTAACAACATGATAGTTGAGATATTCGGAAATATTAGCACCTTTCAAGAATATGTCATTCCTCAGAGTTGGTACTGGCAAGTCCCGTTAGTTGGGATGATCCTATCATTTGATCTGAATATCACAAATGTGTTCTCTTTAATTAAAATGACGATTGAAGAGGGAAATATAGCCGAGGAGAATAAGAAATCATTCTTCCGAAAGTACAATATTGACCTTATTATTTTCCTTATTGGAATCCTTCAGTACGTAATAATTGAAGCTCTACGTTACTTCAGACTTCCTGAAATTTTCCTAATTCTTGTTTATATCACTGTTCCATTTGGTATTGTTGGGTTCATCCTCGGTACCACATTGATAGTAGAGAGATATTTCCCGTCATACTCAGGATGGATATCCAACTTGCTCTGGACAAAGAGGGGTGATATGTTTGCTCTCGCAACAAGGAATTTGAGAAAATCGAAATTCTCTGCATCGAGACTGGCTGCAATTCTTGTTTTTGGCATAGTTGTCACGAGTTTGTTCCTGACTATGCCTGGGAGTGTAGAGGAATCATACCAACAGACTTGGGCATACACCAACGGGGCTAACGATACGGTGTATATGTCTACCAGCAATTACACCAAAGCCAAGGAGTTGACCGAGAAAGTTCAGGATATTGAGGGGATAAAGGCGGTAAGCTTAATAGCTGGGGCTGGCGATCGTTATGGGGGTTCATCAACGTATGCAATAGGTCTTGACCCAGACTCTGTTACCAATGTGTTGTATTGGAAAAATAACTTTGCAGATAAATCTCTTCCAGACCTGGTGAATATTATCAGGTCTAATGATACATTCCTTACAAGTACAGAGATGAAAAAGCTCCGAGGATATGAGGTAGGATCCGATGCCGACCTGAGGATTTCCAACAAACCTGTACGTATGAAGGTCGGTGGGTTCTTCAAACTGTTTCCTATAGTAAAGAGATACAATGACGGATCTCCCGAGGCTCCAGTACCTATTGTAATGAATATTGATACTCTAGTTAGTATTTCAAACAAATCTCTCTCATCTGGATTGGACTTTAGCCTGTTAGTGAAAATTGATGACTCTGCAGATTTTGACAAGATAGATAATGAAATATCGTTACTTGGTTTGGGTTTAATCTCCTTCTCTAATCGAGATTCGGAGGGTAGTATATTTGATACTACCTTGAAATTACTCTCTTCTAGCTTTATCTTCATCTCACTTATTACCTCAGTCGTTGCAATTGGGTATTACTCGTTTATCAGTCTAGCAGATCGATCACGTGAAATTGGGATCTATCGTGCACTAGGGATGGTCTCAAATCAGATATTTAGACTGCTTATAACTGAATCTATTTTCATATTGCTCAATGCAATAACTTTTGGCGTAGGGATGACCTTCATCATCCTTAGGTACTTTGTGATTTTAGGTAGCTTTGGAGATAGTTCGCAGGTGCAGATCATTGTCTTCTATTTCCCACCAGCATTCTATGTGTTTATCGTTGGAATGATTTTGGCGTCGGTCGTAGCTTCACTAATTCCTACACTAAAGCTAGCAAGACAGGAGACTGGATCTGTCCTCAGAGGTGACTGACATGAGCAATCAGATAAAATTCGACATTAGATTCTCCTTTGAGGACCCCGAGCCTTATGGCATAGTGACTAGAGACCTGCTCAAGGTGTATGAAGACCCTGCCAGCATGGAGGGGATTATTGGACTCCGGGGTGTGGAAATGGATATCAAGCCAGGGGAGTTCGCCTCGGTCATCGGGCCATCAGGTGCTGGGAAATCTACCCTCCTGAACATCATTGGTGGTATGACCAGACCTACTGCAGGAAGTGTCAACGTAGGACCTCTACCTATACAGGCATTACCCCAGTCGTTAATGGAACAGTATCGAATGAAGGTTGTGGGATTCCTGTGGCAACTTCCAGAACGAAATCTCCTCCCAGTCTTAACCGCTGAGGAGAATATAGAGTTTGCACAACGTATCGCTGGATATCCGCGGAATAAGAGGAAGGCTCGAACAGAGGAATTGCTCAAGGCAATTGGTCTTTACGATCGGCGTAATCATCGGTTGGGTGAGCTTTCTGGAGGAGAGGCCCAGAGGGTTGGTCTGGCTATAGCTCTTGCGAACGAGCCTAAGGTTTTGTGTGCAGACGAGCCAACTGGTGAGTTAGACTCAGAGACAACGTTAGAGATCATAGACTACCTGAAGGAGATTAACAGGGATCAGGGCGTGACGATGCTCGTTGTCACACACGACTCGAGGTTCGAGAGAATTACTCAGAAATCCTTCAAGATACTCGACGGGCAAATAAGTGGGATACAGAGAACCATGGATGGTCTGGTAGCAGATAACTGGCAGACATCGCAGAGAGAGGAGGTAGCGTATGTCGATCAATTTGGCAACGTTCGTATCCCTCAGGAAGTGAGGGAGCGTGTTGGGATCAAGAACTATGTGAGATTTCATATAGAGAATAACAGGGTCTATCTTGAGCCCGCAGATATGGAGGAGTAGATTATGTCTAATTTAATAGAAATGATTGATGTAAAGAAGGACTTTGGTTCGGGAGAGACCCTTGTCCATGCAATACGAGGAATAAATCTCAGAATCGATAAGGGCGAGTTCGTCGTGATACTCGGGAAGTCAGGATCTGGGAAGTCGACTTTCATCTCACTTATTGGAGGATTGATCCAACCTACGTCTGGAACTGTAAAGTTTGAGGGGATTGATCTCTCCAAGAAAAGTGAGGACGACCTAGCCCGGATGAGGCGGACCGAGATTGGTGTTGTCTTTCAACACTTCAACCTCATGGATATGCTAACCGCCATCGAGAACGTTGAGCTTCCGCTACTCATTGCTAACACCCCTAAATCAGAGAGAAGACCACTCGCAAAGGAGATCCTCGAAAAGGTCGGACTGGGTGACCGGTTACTCAACTATCCAGAGGAACTATCGGGCGGTGAGAAACAGAGAGTCGGCATTGCACGAGCCCTGATTAATCGTCCTGCTTTACTCCTTGCAGACGAGCCTACAGGTGACCTAGATACTGTCACTGGTGATATGATTATTGATCTCATGGTTGAGATCAACAAGGATCTTGACTGGAGACCTACAATCCTCATGGTGACACATGATGTGACTAAGCTGAGGGAGGGGATGAGGGTCTTGACCATGCGTGATGGTCTGATTGTGGATGACCGTGTCTTCGATGGGTCTGATCCGACGATCTTCGACCACTTCGGGCTCCCCAGTGAGATCCGAAGTAATGTGGTCTCCAAATAAATCAGATATAGATTGTGTCTATTCCTCTGTTTTTGGGTTTGAGACTCTCCACAACCAGTTCCATTCTACTATCAGCTTTAAGTGGTGCCACTATTTCATCTTTCTTGAAAGTCATCTTGGATATTGGGATGATAAAATCTACTCGTTGCTTGTAGTCACTCGATAAGCTCATATTCCGGTTAAATGAGAAATCTTGTATTACTAGATATGTTCTCCCATTCTTGAATTCGATATCGATCGTCTCACCCAATGGGTTGCCTTCCTCATCATAAACCTTCATCCTATGTATTTCTGTAAAACGAATGAGGTTCTCTGGAAGGTTACCCGAGCTGTCGGTCTTGCTGAGCTCGTTCTCACTGATTGTAAGGTGTATTTCTTCATTTAACACCTCCTTAATCTGTGAGAGATGAAAGAACTCGTCGATGTTGTCCCTTCTCTCCAATTCTTCGAGTAGTTCTTCTATAAATCCTCCTCCAATAATGATGTGTGCAGCTCGATATTCGTCTAATGAGTCTAGAGCTATATCTATAGGTTCACCTATGTCCATCCCGTTGCAGTCATACACCGCATACCTCTTCAGTGTAGAGAGACGTAGATTTAGCTCAGGTCGCATGTTTTTCTCCGTAATGGATTATCTGAACTTCATACTTTTTTATCTTTAGTAATACATTCAGGAAAATCAGGTCTTGTATTTCTGCTTTACCGCTATGATGTTTTCATCTTCGAACTGGAATTCCTTGGGAACGATTACCCTGAACCTCTCGGGAACAACCTCCATAGTCAACGCAGTTGTCCCCCTCATCTCTCCTTCGGACTCGACCATGATCTCTTCACCCAGAACTTCAACCTCTATCTTTTTCGCTCTGAACATCCTAATATATGGGAGGTCCTTATGCTGTGCCCTTCTTACCTTCTGAAGAGCCCTGGCCATCTGGAATTTGTTACAATTGGTCTGAATAATCCCCCCTTGCATGGTGTTATGGTTGAATCTGACATCAGGGAGAAAATTCATCCCAGAAGCCGCGGTCTGCCCCATTCCTGCGATCAGCATGTGCATGGGGATTTCTTCCTCATTCCCATCGAAGTTTATCCTCGCATTGAAGGCTTTGTGGGCAAATATCTCCCAAACGGAGATGAGGTCGTACTTGATCTGTCCAGCCATCCACTTCAGTTTTCTCTGGGCAGAGTAAGCCACTTTAGCTCCCAGACCAACATCCGCGATATTTATTGTCCAGAAACTTCCATCCGATGTCGTTGTTCGCACTGTACTGAGTTTCATCTCTTTACCGTCGAGGAGAGTATCGATTGATCTATCTATGTCGTTGGTCATGGTGAGAGAGGCAGCAAAGTCATTTCCAGATCCTGCAGGGATCACGGCGAAGAGTGTATCTGATTCTATGGCCATATTAGCAATGTGGTGGACTGTACCGTCTCCTCCGATTGCTATGAGAGTATTATAGCCCTCGGAGAGTGCTTGTTCGACCTTGGATCTGGCATCCTCAATACTGGAGGACGACTCAATCATGTTGTCGATACCATGATCATCGAGAACTGAAATAATCCTCTCGCTATATTTCTTCGTTCTCCCTCCCCTTGCTTTAGGATTGTAGATACCATAGAATTTTCTATCTTTCAAACATACTACATGTAAATTCAGTCTTTTTGAGACTTATGGCTTCAATATACAAAATCAGGAATACTTGAGGTAGGAATTCTCAATCTCTTCTTCGAGGTTTGCTACTCTCCCTGGATCCAAATTACTCACAACCTCTAACCCTTCCATCTCTTTGAAGATCATATCCTTCCTTGATTCCCTTGCGATCTTCATGATCTGTATTACCCTCGGTGGTAGAGGAAGACCCGTGACTATAGCATTAAGTGTTGGCCTCTTAGATTCTTCCTCCTCTGAGTCAGCGAAGATGAGATATGGTGAGGTGTCCTTGAATAGTGCTTTGATCTTCTTTGCCTCTACTGTGAACTGGAACTGTTGCATATCAACATTGATTATGGATATGAAGACCTTCCTCGCCTCTGCTATCTTCTCACGGGGTAGACTTGTAATCTCCGTTATCGAGTCAAAGAGAATGTCATCAAACCTGAGATTTAGCTCACCTTGGTCATTCTCGAGATCCTTTGCAACGAGCACTCCAATTCCCGAGGTGTGGATTACCTCAGAAAAGTCCCGAAATTCAGCGTTGTACTCCTCATACCTTGGCTTTGTAAAGGCAGAATATAGTAAATTCGCTATTGCTTTTGGGATGATCGCCATTCTCCTCTTTGCGACAACATCAAAGGGTTCCTTGTACTCACCCTCTGTGGCCTTGTTATCAATAACTATCACAGGATTCCCTATGGGATTATTGCTGTAGACTGTGTGGTAGAGGAACTGTGAGACATTGTAGTGAACCCGGGAGTTTTCGAAAACTTCTGGGAGGAGGAGGAATACAGGTGGTGTCTGCTGGTAGATCTCCCGAAGAATTTTCAGAACGATCATTGCACTGGCGATACCAGTACCCCCTCCCCCTACAGTGATCATCAGAATTCCATTCTTAGAGGGAAGTATCCCTCCGATGCTCTTGTTCAAGGTCTCGTAGCTGGAACCTGCAACTGCTGTTGCAGACGTGAGATCATGGGCGAACCCACCGGTGTTAGGATCAATACTCACGTATTTCTTGAACACCTTGTCCAAGTCCGGATCGATTCTACCACTATTTATTCCAAGGCTCTTGTGCATTTCCTTACCCATTGATTTGAGCAGGGTGATAATCGATGCTCCGAGTTCCATCCCCGCATCACCACAGGAGATGATACTGAGCTCGAATTGTCTTACTAAATGTAGTCTTGCCAGCATGATATCCACCTATGCGAATGTAGCCACTAGTGCCGGAATCACTCTTGAGGAGTAGATCAGGAACAGTGACGAGAAGTATATGAGCTTGAACAGGCTTACTGGTCTTGTCTTCATACTCCCGATGTACTGTCTCAGTATGAAGAGATTTAGTGTGGTTGAATCTGCGAATTCAGAGATGTTCCGATTCAGTGCGAAGTTGGTCAAGTCCTCATAGATATATGGATCCAGTTCGGTTAAGGCCTTTACCCTAAACCTCACCATGATTCCAGATATCGTAAAGATCGGAGTTATCTGTGTAAGAGATAGGGCGAAGGAGATTACCATGGCAACGATGAAAATCAGGGTAAACATGAATTTCTTTGCATCAAGCAGCGCTAGAGCCGCCCCCTCTGTGATATCTTTAGCTGTACTACTAGGGTCTGACGATAGTGCTTTGATCGCTAAGTTCCTCTGATGGATTGCAAAGTTCTCGATTAGGTTAGAGAGGAGCGGACCCCCTAGAAGGAATATCATTGAATTCACGACAAGAACAGTTGTAAAGAAGCTCAATAGAGGTATTGAACCAAGGTTCTCAACGGTCAGTCCTGGACTGTCTGCCAATACTTTGACGACCTCGAATGTGTTTTTGGTAAGAATACTCTCATGTCCGTCCGTGTATCCCTTGACCTTGTTTGTGATCCTCCCTAGTAATTCGAGATACAACTTAGTATTGACTCTGACGAAGTAGAGTGTCATGAAGTTGGCGTAGATAACGATAGCCATCCCGACATGGCCAATTAGCGTCAAAACTATGTAGACGATATTCAACCAGAGCGTACTGCTGGTATATAATCCTATTATGAACATCTGAACTTCTAGCACTAGTGGAATAAGGAAACTCAGCCTGAAGAATAGTTTCGGCCATCTTCTGTGGTAATATTTTGTGAATGGCTGATTTAACCCTCCAGTTAACCACTTTACATTGTTACTCTCGATCATTTTACTAAAGGATGTGTACAGATTCTTCATGTACAGCGGGGTGACAACCAGTCCAATTATTGTAATGATAGTAAAGACGATACCTGTTCCTGCGTTACCTCTGGATGCAAGTTTGGACGCCATGATACTCAGGAACATCATTGGTGCAGAAATGAGTAGTGGTATAGCATATATGATCAGAATCGTCTTTAGTGGCTGGAAGAGGAGAGCATTGATTGGAAGTGTACTCAGTGCTCTTGGAAGCTTTGTGAGATTCCTCAGTGGGTTCTGGAGTGCCTTTATCAAGGAGTAGTAGTTGCTATCAATCCCCTCTGGTAAAACCTCTTCGACCTCTTCCAGAAAATCTTCGAAGTCGAATTTGATATCACTCCTCCTCAGCTTGACAGGATGTTCCTCGATGAATGACGTACCAATTTTTGGTGCTGTACTCATTATGCCTCACCTCTACGTTTGGCTACAACCTCTTTCACAAGGGTATCTCTGATCTCTTCCGCAGTATGTACATCTATGGATTCTCCATCCTTTATCTTCTCAATCTTCTGATTCACAGAGCTATTGATTTCTCCTCCTTTCGTTTTTTCCAGAATATCCACTCGGTTGTCTTCAGCTTCTATCATCAGATCCCGGAGTCTCTTGTTCATTTGAACTCCGCTAAAGACTGACAGGACCCTGAAATATTCTGTCTCTCCGATATCAGAGATCGAGTATTTCGGAAAGATGTCACTGTTCTGGAAGAGCGATAGGGTGTTTCTCATGTCAATAGCTGTGACCTTCTTCTTGTTCGATTGAATCATGAAGTACGATCTAGTGGAGGATTGTGGATCTGCGGAATAGGCAATGCTTTCATCCATATTCTGCTTGACAAATGAGTTCAGCTCATTCGCATCGGGTAATGATGTCATGTCCATAATTGAACCAATTCCCTTCACGGTTCGGAAGACCTCGAGGAATTCATTTAAATCGGTAGAGTATCCATCGCTCTTTACCTCTGTTGAAATAAGTAGGTCTCCGATGGTCACTCCAATACTGCTGTTGATGTATTTCAGCAATTCCTCTTCTGGTAGCTTCTTATTATTTTCATAGAAGATCTGATTGTCGATCAAAATAGTCATCAGACCCTCTGATCTTTCACCTGGTGCAAAGCTGAAGTAATAGAGACCTGCAGCGGCAGTGAATCTTACCCTTGTAGATGCGTTTTCATCAGGAAGAATGAGTATTGGTACTGGTCTATAACCCATTTCCTTAGCAATCTTCATACTTTCCAACCCTACTCCCACGCCCGTTCCACCTGAGCCAAGAACGAAGAAGATTATATCGTGCTTGTAGTTATATGAGAACTCCTGTAGATACGACTCCATGAATTGTTTGATTGTGTCTTTCTCTTCCTTTGCAAATTTTGTCCCAAGCCTGAATTGTGCTGCAGTCCCCATTCCAGATTTCCCCAACTTTAACTTATGTGTCAAATTTGTATTGGTTTCCAGAGTCTTCCAGTCCAGATCGATACCCGCTGTTTGGTAATCAATCTGGTATTCCTTGATCCTGCTAACTATATTGGTGAGAACTGAAATCCCAGCTCCTCCTATCCCAATCAGTGGGATACTCGGGCTCATAAATTCCGAAGAGTAGATCTTAGGGCTTAAGGAACTCATAGTGTATTCCCGAGATTCAATCGTCTTCTTCGTCTCCTTCACGATTAATTCACTGGGAAACACTGCAAGTCTCATATCCTTTCCTTGCTTCTTCTTGAATAACCCCTTAGATACCATGCAATAGTTCCATATATCCTGAGTAATTAAAACTGACCTTTAACAGACTGCACAAATGGAATTTATACAGAGAGAATAGTAATATTCTGACTTGGAAATAAGCTTATATTCTCTATAGTCTGCTTCTAGATGTGAATGACAAAAAGAGGAGAAAGCAAATCCTCAAAGGATGTATCGTGAGTACCATAGGGCCTTCTTGTGACACTCCAGAGATGATCAAAAGCCTAATTGACAAGGGGTTAGGAATGGCGAGAATCAACCTCTCACACGGAACGATCGAAGAAGCTCGGAGGAGGTTTACAATGATCAGAGATGTTGATGAGAATCTCCCGGTTATGTTCGACTTAAGCGGCCCTAAGATTCGGATAGGAGAGCTTGAGTCGTCTTACAACCTGATTGCTGGTGATACATTTAAACTGCAGAAAAAAGAGATTGTTGGAAACAAGGAGTTGATGTCGGTCTCGTATAAGGAATTAATTGATCTTGCATCCATCGGCGATCATTTCTTCCTAAACGATGGCTTGATTGAGGTTCAGGTCATTAAGAAAGGAACTGACGAGCTTACTTGTGAGGTCCTTAAGGGTGGTCCTCTAAGTTCTCGGAAGGGTATAAACACACCAAATATACCGATTGGGCTCTATCCCCCAACCAAGAAGGATGTGAATGACTTGAAGAAGACAGTGGATCTGAAACCTGATTTCTACTCCGTTTCTTTCGTTCGACGTGCCGAGGACTTAATGAAAGTAAGGTTTCTCATCGAGAATGAAACTGGATGTATCTATGGACGTGACGATCCAGAATTGCCTCTTATCATCACCAAGGTAGAGCATCAAGATGCACTTAAGAATATAGATGAGATCCTCAAGAGCACTGATGCCGTAATGGTCGCAAGGGGTGATCTTGGAGTAGAGATCGATCCCACCGAGGTACCACTCGTTCAGAAAGACCTTGTGCACAGGTGCAATCTCCACGGTATCCCGGTGATTGTTGCAACTCAGATGCTCGAATCCATGGTGTTCTCTCCACGACCAACAAGAGCTGAAGCCTCTGACGTAGCCAATGCCATCTTTGACGGTGCAGACTCCGTTATGCTCTCTGCTGAGACTGCTACTGGAAATTTTCCCCTCCAATCTGTCGAAGTCATGGCCTCTATTATAAAAAATTTGCAGGATAAACTCCTTCCCATAGACTACTTCAAGAAAGAAGACAATATCTCTGCGGAAGAGGCGATAGCTAAATCTGCTGTACTCTTAGCAGATACTCTAGGGGCAGAAGCTATTATTGCCAATACTAGATCTGGTAGAACAGCAAGAGTAGTTTCGAAGTACAGGCCTAAGCAGACGATTATAGGGATTACCAACTCCCCCCAGGTCAAGCGACAACTTAACCTCCTGTGGGGTGTGGTTCCCCTATTTGCCAATATTACCTATTTCGACACTGACTCAATGATCTCCTCTGGTATATATAAAGCCTACAAAGAGGGATTAGTGACCAAGGACGGTCTAGTCATTGTTATAGCAGGTAGCAAACTGGGTCAGCCTTTCCCCACCAACCTCATCCAGTATTATCGAGTCAAGGATATCCTAGACGCAGAGGAGGGAAAGCGTCGACTGAGGACCTACCAGATTAATTAGAAGATATTTGATTTTGCTTCAAAATTTTACCTCGGTCACGATAAACATTATTTACTCAGTCGCTATAGTAAAATGAGCGCGAAGATGGCATTTAGAGATGAGTTATTTGCGAAAATTGGTGCAGACAGCGAGGAGGGGGAGACTGATCCCTTCAAGCTGATCCAGAACGGAGACATCGAATATACAAACGGTAATGTCGGTAAAGCGAACACTCTGTATACTTCTGCGGTCAAGAATGGTATGACCAAGGCTCAGAAGTATGCAGAGCAGAAACAGTACAGATCTGCTGCAGAAGCATATTACCTCACGAGTTTGGGGTACCTCAAACTTGGTCAGAAGGATGAAGCAGAGAAACTCTACAGCACGGTCGGAGAACAACTCATGGAAGCTGCCAATATGTACATCAACACCTATGAAGAGTACTCCCATGGTGTGACCTGTGCCGCTCTTGGTGGATTGATCTACGTTCTATTAAAGGACTATGACAAGGCGAAAAGTGTCTATGAGAATACACTTCAGTCAATCGAGAAGAAATCTGCCGAAGGAAAGATACAGATTGGTAAGGAGAACCTCGTACAGACCGTTTGGGTGGTCGGGTACGTCTTACAGGCTCTTCAGGAAGTGTCCCATGAGTCATTGCAGGAGGCCCAACGACTCATAGCATCTCAGATTAGACCATCTCTGTCTAAAATGAAACTCAGCGGAATTGAGCCCCTCCTGAATCAAGTTGTTGATGATGTACTCTCTCATTTCCAGGATCAGATCAAACTCCCCTCTATGTTGATTTCCAGTGAACTACCCAAAGACATCGTAGTGAACCAGATCTTCGAGGTAAAGATTGACCTCATGAACACAGGTGAGGGAGTTGCGAGTAATGCGAGGGTAGAGCTGGAACTTCCATCCGAGTTGGAACTTGTCGATGGTGATACTGTCAAAGAGTACCAGACCTTCGATCCCGAACAGCATGAACAGTTAGTCCTCCACCTCAGACATCAAACCTCTACTCCTGCAGACATCAAGGTTAAACTTGGAGGAAAGATCACATATTTCAACATGCTCAAGAACCAGCAGGTGCAGTACTTCGGTCCTTACGAGATTGAGATCAACGCTGAGAGCAAGAAGGATAAGTTGGGAAGAGAGATCAAAGCAGAGGTTGAGAAGATCGAGGGACAGCAATCACTCAGAATCCATGAGGACTATCCAAGTGAATTTACAACTATGCTATCAAATGTCCAGAAGACCATAGTTGAAGAGGTACAGAAGAAACTTGATAATGAAGAGTACGAAAATGTACCCGCATACATAGAAAGTCTTCAAATCCTGAGGAGCGTTCTGTCAGACTATTTCAGCCCTGATGGATCTAAGACTTCCGAAGTTCTGGGGGCCCTTGAGAAGGATAAGGAGACTCATGCCGAGTCCAAAGTCCAAGAAGCCATCGAGATTAAATCAAAGGAGTTTGAGGAGACGCTAGCCAGTGAGCGTGCAAAGTTCGAATCTGAAAAGGAAGCTGCTCTTGCCGCGCAGAGGGAGGAGACTTCTAAGAAGATTGAAGAGCTGAAAGCCGAACACCAGAAGGCATTAGATGGGCAGAAGCGGGAGTTAAAGGAGTCCTTTGAGAAGGAGAAGAATGAGCTCCTCGAGGCTCATAAGGTCCAGCTTGAAGAGATGGAGTCCAAGATGAAGGACGAGATAGACCAGAACACCGCGCTGATGGATAGAAAGCTCAATGCCAAGTTATCTGAACAAGAAGAGATGCTGAGAGAACAGTTTAACAAACAGCTGTCCCAATCAAACGAAAAGAATGCAGAGACAGTCAATGAGTTGCGGAAGCAATTTGAGGAGGAGAAGGTTCATGCTGTAGAAGAGACAGAGAACAGACTCAAATCAGAATATGAGGCGAAGATCAAAGATCTGACCAATGAGTATGAAGAAAAACTCAGATTGCAGAAGGAACAACTCATACAGGAAAATGAGCTGAAAATATCACAGCTTCAGTCCAAGCATGAGAAGGAACTCCTCACCCTCAAAGAAGACTACGAAATGAAGCTCAAGGAGCATTCTTCAACCTAAGCTTTCTTATCCCTGTGTAACGTAATTAATATGTGGTAACAGTCAAATTATATGGATACCTATCAAGAATTGTGGGTTCAAAGACGATTGCATCAGAAGGCTCTGTGGTAAAAGAAGTACTTGACTACTTATTCGAGAAATATCCAGAGATTGGCGAAGAGTTTCAAGAAGGGCAGATAAATGTGATTGCGGATGACCTTTCCCTCACACTTCCTCGTGATTTATTCATTGAGATCAAGAACGAACTTTCTCTTCTTCCTATCATAGAGGGGGGATCAGGAGTAAGAATAGTCCAACCACAATCAGAAGTATCCCGAAACTGAGCGCAACCAGTGCAAAGTTAAGCTTCCTTGCAAAATTTAAGAGCAATTTTATGGTTGCCAGCCCAGAGATGAAGGCCACCACGATTCCTAGCGCCACTAGTGAGAAATTTAGCCCAGAGGTGAGGTCACCTCCATCACCAATAATCCCAATTATGTCTAAGAAAACTCCACCCGCCACTGCAGGGACAGACATGAGAAAACTCCCTCTAAATGACTCCTCCCCATCCACCTTGCTGAATAGAAGTGCAGAAACAGTTGTTCCTGATCTGCTAATACCTGGGATGATGGTAAATCCTTGGGAGAAACCTATGAGAAGTTGTTGCCAAGACGGGAGATCGTCTATCTTCTTCTCATCACCCTCTTTAAATCTGCTGTAGCGCAGTAAAACTGCAGTAATGAGCAAAGCAGCACCAATTTGAATGTAAATCCAACCGACTACAGTTGCAGATTCACCAATAAGGTCAACTAGGAAAACCTTGACGGGGATGCCCACAATCCCGGTTCCTATGGTCGTCAGTATTACAAATTTCCTTTCAGGAACATGTTCGTCCCAGACGAGAAAAATCCGTCTCCACTCCTCCCGGAATACTATCATGACTGCTCCAAGAGTTCCGATGTGCAACCAAATAGCAATTCTGATTGCAATGAGATAATCTACTCCTGCTGATGTCTGAGCAACTGTGAGCATACCCTCTGAAGATATAGGTAACCACTCTGCAGTACCCTGAATCAGACCTAGAAGGATGTAAAACCAGATATTATTCACATATTTACCCATATCCTGCAAGTGTTAAATGCTTGTCTCGTAACCAAAATGCAAGATCATTCTCTTTAGAATCCTTAAAGTACTGGGAATCTATCGCTTGTACGTGGTAGATCGCTCGGTGAACCAGTCAGGGAAATTCAAAATCGAGAAACTCGGAGAGATATTTGTTCAATGGGACAAAGAGGATGCCCAGCGTCTCTACTCACAGCCTCATTTCTTCGGGAAACCCCTCGGAGCCAGGAAGATACCCCCCTCTGGTAGTGCCCTCCCATACACGTACTCTTACTTCGAGGTCTGCTATCTACTTTCTAAAGATATGGTGGAGGTCTTTGAGGACGGTGAACAGTTAGACCTTGAGAGAATAATTGAATTTGCCAAGGAGAAATACGAGAATTTCTCTGATAATTACCTCGTATACAGTTATTTCAGAGATAAAAATTACGTTGTGAGACCGGGTATGAAATTCGGTTCAGAATTTATAGCTTACACAACTGGACCTGGAATTGATCACGCAGAATATGTCGTTCATGTCCTACACGATCATTCAAAGGTACGAGCTTTCGATCTGGTAAAGGCTGGCAGGTTAGCTGGTACGGTTAAGAAAATATTTCTTTTAGCCTATATCACGGAAGACCAAAGAGTCGAATTTCTGAATCTTGATAGGGTAAAAATATAGGGGAATTACCCTTAAGTTGGGAAATCCCCCGACAGGCATATATCTGAATGAACCTATCTTTTTATAAGATTACATACAGATAGTCATACAGGTAAATGAGCGACTTAGAGGACTTTATCGATAGTGTAATTCTTGGAGCAGAAGATAAGCAACAGGTAAAGGATGTAGCAATTAAGATCGACAATGTGGGAACCAAGATAATTGACTTCGTTAGTGAGACGTCACTTAGGCTCAAAAAGCTAAATCGGAGAGTGACCGACGATGAGGAAAAATTTGATTCAATCGTTGAAGATCTTGCAATGATCCCCGTAGAGCGACTGAATTTAGGTCCCCTGAATATTATGGGAACCAAGGCACAGGTACCGGTATTTAGTACTCCTGGAACTGGATCCCCGTCCGTAGCCCCTGTAGCCACAGCTGGAGCTCCTTCATCTGGTGGACCGTCATTTGGTGGTACTCCGACCGTTCCTTCTGGTCCCGGTCTCGGAGGCACCCCCACTGGTCCAAGTCTCGGAGGCACTCCTTCTGGTCCTAATCTCGGTGGTACTCCTTCTGCCCCCAGTCTCGGTGGTACTCCTTCTGCCCCCAGTCTCGGAGGCACTCCCTCTGGTCCCAATCTCGGTGGTACCCCCACTGGTCCTAATCTCGGCGGTACTCCTTCTGGTCCTAATCTTGGCGGTACTCCTTCTGGTCCCAATCTCGGGGGCACTCCTGGATCTACTCCTGCAGGGCCTAACCTTGGTGGTGGTCTTGTATCTGGAGGAGCTCTTCAGGATGCAATCAGTAGCTTGAGCAAAGCGCCTCCGAAGGAACCCGCAACGGCAAGCCCAGCTCCGATGGGTGGGGGCGGTCTGGTCAGTCAAGGTGCATTGCAAAACGCACTTGCTAATCTGAAAAAAGCTCCACCGAAAGAGGAAACTCCAAAATCTTCAGCTCCCTCAATGGGAGGTGGTCTTGTATCGGAGGGTGCGCTGAAGAGTGCTCTTGCCAATCTCAAGAAGGCCCCTACAGATGAGAAAGAAGAAACTCCAAGTAAGAAGGACGCTGAAGACGAGGCAGAAGAGGTCACAAATATAGAAGAACTCTCGGCCGAACAACTCAAGCAGCAACTTCAAGATAAATTGAAAGCAGCATTCAAGTAAGTATCGCGCCAATAAGTACCAAAAAAACACATTCCGCGCCAAATCTAAAATCAATAGGGAATCTCTGTATCGCGAATTTTCGCGAAAATCCAAATTTATCCTCCAATCTTTTGTATATTTATGACTGAAAACGTATCGCGAATTTATATACAAAATCATAACACAATCAAGTTTATAACCTAATAATCCTGATCACCATTATTAAAACCGCGAATAGCGCGATTATCGGTGGTACATATGGCACAGGCAAGAGTTGGAACAGAGACACAGGCTTTTGGTTCCTCCAAACGGGAGAACCATGACAGCAAAAAATTCTATGAGTCAAGGATGTACGAGGGAGTCAGGGTTCCTCCCAAGAGGAAGTCCTCCCTCGTTGAGAACATTATTCCCAATGAGATGTTGAATAAGACAATGCTAGGTGATAGCAGGGATCTCTCGATGTTGCCAGATCAATCTGTTCATCTTGTAGTGACCTCACCACCGTATAACGCGAAGAAAACCTATGATGAAGACCTGTCACTCTCGGAATATCTCCAGCTACTCTACGAGGTGTTCTCAGAGATCTATACTAAACTTGTAGACGGCGGGAGGGTATGTATCAATATCGCAAATGTCGGTCGAAAGCCCTACATTCCATTGTCCGACTATGTCAGTCGAATGATGACGGAGATCGGCTACTTCCAGCGAGGTGAGATTATCTGGGACAAGGCTTCAAGTGCTGGGACCTCAACAGCTTGGGGGTCATGGCAGAGTGCTAGTAACCCGACCTTGAGGGATGTCCACGAGTACATTCTCGTGTTCTCCAAGGGAACCATGAACCGGCAGAAGGGTGAGAAGGAGAACACAATAACACGTGATGAGTTTCTGGAGTTCACCAAATCTATCTGGTCCTTCTCAACAGCCTCGGCGAAGAGGCTTAATCACCCTGCCCCTTATCCCGTGGAATTGCCCTACAGGTGCATTCAGCTATATTCGTACAAGGGTGATGTCGTTGTGGACCCTTTCATGGGTAGCGGTTCGACTGCTGTTGCTGCACTGAAGTCTGGAAGAAAGTTTATAGGAATAGACAACGAGAAGACATATGTAGACCTGGCCAACGAACGTGTTGAGCTCTGGAAACTAGAGAGATCGCATCCACAAAGTATTAAGTGACTCTGTATGGTCCACTAATCTCTGTGAAAGGATATACAACTTGTGTGTCAATTTGGGCATATTTCTGGAGGATGGGAGATAAGAATTTGTCTTTTTTGTTTATGGGGAATTTCACTCCAACGGTGTACAAACCTGCAGCAGGTATAATGACACCTTTAATCTTCCGTCCCCCTATCACCAGATCCAATTCAATGAAGGCCTTAGCCCGTAGTGAATGCCCCACTCCATCCTTCAAATTAATAGATGGATGTTCGTGGCTCAGAATCAGTGTGTGCACATCCTCAGGAATGTCCACATAGATATCCCCATGGATGAAAAGGTATCCTGCCAGTT
>WAMJ01000176.1 GCA_015522385.1 Candidatus Heimdallarchaeota archaeon | reverse complement strand
CACCACATGAGTTCAACGATACGTGCTGCAAACGACAAGAGGTGGAATTGAAGATCCAATGGCAGATCCAGGAATGGGAACCGATGGGGAAACTTGAATTCTCCAGAATGATGCATGTATGGGTCAACCAATCTGGAGCACAAGATGTATGATGTATTCAAATGCACCATATGAAATACACCACATTACGCCATAATATTTTGACATATCACACCCAATTTAACCACTAATTTACCATATAGTGCAGAATATGATGCAACAACAGATGTATAAAGTAGTGTATAAATAGATGCATTTAAAGTACGATATCCATCACCCATGCCATGAACAACGACCCAAAATGATGCACGAATACACCACATTTAGAATTAATACACCAGTGCAGCACATAATGCACCATTATATACACCATACACGGATATCCCACCCAAGACAGATCAGGCACCATGTGAAATATACGAACTATGCACGATGGAGAGAGTTATATAAGAACGTAATATCGAGATGTCATCCTCTTACTTCAGACTCAATGAAGGAGCTGTTCCAGATTGGATGTTGACCAAGGTATAATTGGTCCACACTAACCTGCCAAATTCAGGCTGGATAAGCTTACCTTCCTCTTTTAGTTCGTAGATTGCCTCCATGACATCCTCGGATGCCATGTTGAAATTGGAAAGGATGAATTCAAGGGTGAGCTCATTACCAACAGTTCGGAATAATCCACTGATGACGGCCTTGATTTTTTGGTTCTTCTCAGACATGTAATTGCACGACCGCAAATGCCGAATCTCATATACCTTGTCAACATACAGATTCTCAAGGAATTTTGACAGTGGTGCCCTATAGTCAAAGAACTGCAAAGAGTAATAGTGAAGGAACTCGCGATTTTTCACACTGATAGTTTCGACCAGAATGGTCCATTCCTCGATCTGCTTACCCCCCTGGGTAGAGTATTCATTGAGAGCAATTCTTCCTATAATCTCAACTATATTCCCCTCGGATACGGTAGAGGATTCTTCAGGCATTCCGAACATGGACACTTTGATTACCCCGGTTCCATCGGTAACTTTGAGAATCGCGTATCGGACACCTGTTTTAGAAACACCAACCCTCTTCTCCAAAACGATACCCACTACCCTCGTCCTTTTGATTGGAACTCTAGGTTGATCCTCATGTAAAACATACCGCTTCTCCATGAAGTACTCGACCCGCATTTGGTTTAGGATCTCGGTTATGAGAAATGGCTTTGACGGTGCCCTCGATTTCTTAACCATAACCATGATATGACATCGATATGATATAAGAGTGGACAGACGACCTTTGAAGTGAATCAAAAAAAACAACGTGGTGCACACATACACCCACATATACACCACATACACCACATGCATCACCAATTAGATAAAACAGATGCATATCATACACCATAAGATACACCATTAGAGAGCATAACGACACCCAATACACCACACCATACACCACCATACCACACCAAACACACACCACATATTAGAGCAGAAATGACCAAAAACAAACGTATGGAGAGATTAAGAATGAAAGACAACAGGTGCACCACAAATACACCATACACCAACTAAGACACCACAGCCCAACAAACTATACATCACACCCAATACACCATACACCAATACACCACATACGTCAGTACACCACCCCATGTGCACCCGTAAAACAGTGGGCGTTAGATATGCCGATAGACCCACATAATATAAATTCGTGAGAAATTCAAGAGTTTTCAATAGCATCTACAGCAATATGACCGAACTACTATCACCCTACACCAAGGTAAACAACGTAAATAGGAGGTTTGATCAAGACGTGACAGTAAAATGCTTAACGATTAGACACTTAGGCGTATCTCAACTACTTGATCATCTTCAGGATACCGAGAGACAAGGTCAAAGATAGAGTCTTCAGTAGGGACGAAGTATTTCCTCTTAAATTCTGAAAATTGCCAACTGATATTAGACTTCCTTAGTTTCTTACCAGTTCTAGATTTAAACGAGATCAATCGCCATGGTTCATAGAGGAATCTGTTGAGAATTGGAACGGGGACAGGGCGATAAGCTTGGAATGTGTAATCATCACCCTTCAGCGGTTTCGCATAGACTACTCCTTGGCTGTTGGATTTGGGATACTTCATGTCGAACAGGAAGAATTTGTTCATAGAAAGGTGGAAACTTATTCCCATCAGAAGGGACTATCACGGAATACAATATAATGATTTGCTCAGAGTTAGGAAAATTAGATAAGGAAACAAGACATTTAAGAAAGAAGCGTCCTGTATCGATTCAGTGTCAAACTCATCCCAGATCAAGAGTAGAAAAGAGGAGCACGTGAACATTGCACTGAACGAGAATGTCAGGGTGAAGGGAGTCACCAACGGGTTCGAGGATTTTGAGATAGTTCCCACCTCAGTACCCGATCTGGATTTCAATGAGATCTCACTCAGAACGGAATTCTTGGGCAAAACATTTGACGCACCAGTACTTATTGCTGGGATGACTGGTGGATACCCAAGGGCTGAGAAGATCAACAAATCCCTAGCTCGCGTCTGTGCCAAATTGGGAATACCCATGGGTGTCGGGTCCCAGAGAGCCATGATTACTAACAAGGACACACTGTCAACCTTCAATGTTAAGGAGGAGGTTCCAGATGTTTACCTCATTGGAAACCTTGGTCTCGTCCAGTTCTCCTTGGACTTCGGATTGTCACAGTTCGATGAGGCGGTGGAGGGGGTAAATGCCGATGCTATGGCCATTCACGTCAACCCGTTCCAGGAGCTCTGTCAACCAGAGGGTGATCTTGACTGGAGAGGAGCTTGGAGCAATTTCAAGAAGATTACGAAGCACTCGAAAGTCCCGGTTATAGCCAAGGAGGTCGGGAATGGGATCGCTTGGGAAGAGGCTGTAAAGTTCCAGGAACTCGGAGCTTCGGCCATAGATGTGGGAGGAGCAGGGGGAACCTCGTGGCCCAAGATTGAGTTGCTGAGGAACGAGAAAGAGGACGCACTCTCCCTCGATGACCCCGTCCTGAGCTGGGGGATTAACACCGCTCTGGCAACCTATGAGGCGACCTCTAAAGTTGACATCCCAGTGATCTCTACTGGTGGGATGTACTCTGGGCTTGCAGCGGGAAAGGCTCTTGTCATGGGTTCTTCACTCGTCGGTATAGCAAGACCTGTCCTTCAGGCCCTTATTGATGGTGGGGAGGAAAGGGCAGAAAAATACCTACAAAGATACATCTTGGATATAAAGCGAGTCATGTTCCTCATGGGTGCAGAAACCCTCCAGAGCCTGAGGGCTAAACGAGACAGACTGGTCATCATGGGGCGATCTAGAGAGTGGCTTCTCGGTCGCAAGATCATCAGTTGAACACCCTCAGATCTCACCTGAATTTTCTCGGACTTGTAGGCCAAAGACCAATCTATTTATACCCAAGTGCATTAGCTTTACATGAGTCCACTATGAACAAGAAAGTCTGGGAACTTCTTGAAAAAGGAGAGTACGAGAAGTTGGACCAGATGATCGAGAATGCCCAAATCAGACCATTGCACCTCATTATACGAGCGAGGGTTGAGATGCTCAGTCGAGCAGGGAAGATCCACGAGCTTAGGGAGTACCTTAATGGAATTATCACCAGAACCAAGGATCGGGGCATTACCCACATAGCTAATGCACACCTCATTAGGGTAAATTGCATACTCAGGGAGATCAGGAAGTCGGACAAGGAAGAAATTCTCCGTGAGATAAAGATCGCAGAGACCTGCGATTGCGATATACAAGAGATCGTAAGGGCAGAGATGTACCATACCTATGGGGATTTTGAGTACTACATTATGGCGGACTACAACAAAGCCGTCTCCTCGTACAATACCTCAATCAACCTATACACGGATCTAGGGTACCTCCATGATGTCTTTTACCTCAGGAACCGGATGGCGATAATGTACAGGGAGAACGGTCTCCTCTCGCAGACGTACCTTATCCTTAATGAGAACCTCATACTTGCACGAAAGATCAATTCGAAGAGAGCAGAGATGATCACTCTTGGGAACATCGCAAGCCTACGATTCGAGCAGGGCCATATCAATGAGGCAGAGGAGACATTCACCGCGATTCTCCAGAAGATCTCACCTGAGGACGACCGCTACAACCACGGAATAGTACACATGAAGCTTGGCTTGATAAGCAGGATCAAAGGAGAAGATGACTCCTCTCTCAAACATTTCGAACTTGCTGACAAACAATTGGTTGAGTTTCCTGAATTGCGGGCTGAGGTCCTGATCCATATGGCCATGGGAAATTTCAAGAAAGGGATAGTCAATGACGCAAAGATCCAGTTAGAACTCGCCCATCTTATCAGTAGAAAGGGAGGATTCATGACACCTTTGGCAATCGCTACCTACTTGAATGTCCGACAACAATTTGAGGAGGGTGAGATCTCAAAGGATATGATTGATCTCGTAGACACGATCAACGTTGCTGGAAACAAGCGGGTTGAGATGTACAAAAATCTCACAAAAGCACTTATTCAGTTCAATGAGAAGAGGTCATTCAAGAAAATACTCGCTCTCAAATACTTGGACAGAAACCGAGCCTTAGCAGGTACCGATGTCTTCGCCTCAATTGAGTCAACGATCCTTGCTCTCCGGGTATTAATCCTTGAATACTCATTAACTGAGTCTCCAGATACTCTCGGAGAGATCAAGAATTACATGTCCCAACTTTTCACCATTGCTTACAATAATGATGTTCCAGATCTACAGATAATGATTCAGATACTTTCACTTAAGCTGGAACTGGGTTCAGTTTCGGAGCGAGACTATGTCATGGAGCTAGAAGAGTTGAGAAAGAAGACTACGAATCCGCAGATTCTTTCAGACATCGACGATCTTGAGGATGAACTGCTCAATAGATACAAGATGCAGAATGCCCTTGAGGGGTCGAAGTTCATCAAGAACCTCAAGAGGAATGAGGTTGTCGAGTATCTGAAATACATAGCAGACAAGAACTTGCAGAACCTCTATATCGACAGCTCTGCGTAGAAAAAGTTTATTTGTCAAGTTGTTTTACCTTCAGATATGCTGGTCTATCAGGTCCTCTACTGGATGGATAAGAAGGGGATGTTTAACCTCTTCAAGACATTCTGGGACTACAAACTGGTACTCTATATCCTTCTTTCCCTGTACTTCTCCTACTGGGTCTTCTTCCTCAATATCCTCGGTGTTGTGGAATTCGCCAGTCCATTCCTCGCATTCATATGGCCATATTTTCTCTACACCGTCTACAGTAATAATATAATTGTGTTTACCATGGTCATCCTACCGATCTTCTTTCTCCCGACTACAGTCAATATCGACAAGTACAGCGAGGAGGAGTTCATTGGGAACATGTCGAGAGCAGTGAATTTCGAAGAATTCTTACACAGAAATATTTTCTATATTGCCTTGGACGTATTTGTCGTCTTCGGGATGTCCCTGAGATTCTTCGCACTGATATTCGGAAGAGTATCGATGGATCCAGTATCCTCAGTATTGGGGATAGTGTACTCTGGATTCCTGTGGGTAATTACAGACTTTATTTACCTATCCAGTTTCTTGACGATCTTCGCCCTCATCTTCACAGTCTTGATTCTCTTGACCTATTACAAATCATTCTATATCAGGTATGCAACAGTTTCACCCCAATTAATTATCTAGGAAGTGCGAGCAACATTAGTTTGAGATTAGAGAGAAATACCCCAGGTATACTCCATGTTCCCCCAGCCCTGACCTAGTCTACTAAGAGGCAGGGGCTTACCCCTGATCTTGCCCTCAATCTTTTCAATCTTGATCATGTATTCGTTGTAGTTGAACCTTGATTCGAATAAAGAGTAAATCATCCTGCGATCCAGTAGAAATTGAGCGTGCCCGTATCCAGAGAAGAGGATTCGCACATAGTCACCATCCGGGTTCTCTGATTTCACCTCGAACCATGGGTATTCACCTCTTCCAATGATAGGCTTGACCACCGTCTTCTCGAAGACTATCGTTTCCTTACTCTCATGATCTGCAAAGTAAGAGGATGACATGGGAATAAGAAATGCACGTTCCATCTTGTTGGGAAAGAACCAAGTGCCCTTTCTAAAAACATGGGGACCGACGTAAGGCTGGAAGGCGGAGAACAGACTACCATCCTCGAAGACCGTGTAGTTCCAGAACCATGGGAACATCGGGACGTTCATACAGACCCGTTGGAAGTAGCCAATACCCTCGATTTCCTCTGTCTTCTCCGGTGACTTGAACTCACCCTTGAACCTCAGCTTTCTCCAT
>WAMJ01000175.1 GCA_015522385.1 Candidatus Heimdallarchaeota archaeon | reverse complement strand
ATAATACTGCGGGTACAATAGATCTATACATCTACAAACCTACCCTCGATGACCTCTTCTTCGGAGGTTACAACGCAGTTCCTGCATGGCTCCTGAAGGGTCTGCTCACTCTGGAAAATGGTTCAACATTCGATCCCCTCGACCCCACTGCAGGTGATCTGAACTCCACCGCTCTCTTTGAGGAGGGCATCACCGCCTTCGACTCAGTTGAGTGGAATGCTTTCGAGAAGAACCCCGTACAGGCAGGTCCCTACTACGTTGACTTCTCCGATGATCAGATGTTCAAGAACGGTGAGTACCTGAAGAAGGCTGCTAACCCCTACTTCTGGTTCCCCAACGAGAAGGACAGCCCTGGTCAAGACTTCGACCTCACTGTTGCTGGTCCCGAGGACACATACTTCTTCGACTACAACGGTACAGATGACACCAACGAGCTGACAATCAAGAACATCGTCATGCCCATCGTCGATGATCTTACCGTCGATCTCCTGCTGTTCAAGACTGGTGCAATCGACCTGAACTCACCTGACTTCTTCGGTGGTGCTGAGATCCAGAACCAGAAGAACGATCCAAGGTTCGAGGTTCACTCATTCGCTACCACTGCAACAGCAGATCTGCTGATGTTCAACCTGCTCAACCCTGATCTATCCAACTATGATGTCAGAAGGGCAATCGCCCACTCCGTCAACAAGGAAGAGCTGGGTGCAATCGTTGACAATCTCAGGGAGCCTCAGGACTCACCCGTCAAACTCCTGTTCCTCGATTGGTACAAGGATGACTGGAAGATCCCATTCGATCCTGATGCAGCAGCACAACTTATGGTTGAGAATGGATACAAGATCCCAACAGCTGAGGACATTCTCACCTCAACCACAGAAGTTGTGAACCCTGTCACCTCACTTGTCCAAGTTGGTGATGATCTGCTACTCTTCTTCGCCGCATTTGCTACCGTATTCACTGCATTTGCCATCAAAAAGAAGAGAAAGTTCTAAGGTCTAACTATCTAATATAAATATCTCAGGCTCCGTATGGAGCCATATTTTATTTCGAAGAAAAGTTCAATTACCTTTTATATGTACAGCTGTGGTTACAACTATGGCTATTTGGAGATTCGAGTCGTATACCCCTGAGATCGGTCAAAATACATATGTCGCGGAGTATGCAACGGTGATAGGTAACGTGAAAATTGGTGAAAGATGCTATATCGGTCCAGGTGCAGTTATCAGGGGTGACTATGGCAGGATCGAGATTGGTGACGAGACCTCTATCCAAGAGAACGTAGTTGTGCACGCACGACCTGGTGAGGAGACAATAATCGGTACTAAAGTCACTGCAGGGCACAGTTGTCTACTCCACACATGCATTGTGGATGATTTCTCTGTTGTGGGGATGCAGGCAGTTGTATCAGATTATGCGCTTATGGAGGAATGGAGTATCTTAGCAGAGAATTCACTCCTACGCAAGGGGCAGAAACTTCACCAAGGAGAGATTGCGATCGGCTCACCAGCAAGGGTCATTGCCAATCTGAAGGATCGACCAGAACTTAAGCAGGAACTGGAAAACTACAAGAACAAATATGTTGAAATGGTCAAGAGATACCAAGTTGAGGGAGCTTTAGAGAGAATAGACTAGAATTTATTTGAAGCATTTTATAAGAAGAAAAGTTTCTGTAATGACTGTGAAGCATTGGTTTGTCCTAGTTTTGCTACTTACTGCGAACCTCCAGGCAACTTCGTACATGGGTATTGGGTCACAAAGGCATGCTAGAGCTAATCCGTTAGATCTGCAATTGTTTGGAGAACTCGTAAATTCATCAGACTCTACCATGTCCTTGCGAACTATTGCTGAAGAGACATCGGCAGATAAACTTTGGGCGCAAGGTCTTGAAGGACAGGGAGTGAAAGTTGCAGTCATCGATTCTGGGATTGATTTTTCACATCAAACCTTTGAGTTCACACCTCATTCGGAGTATTCCTTTGTTTCAGTTGAGAATGGATATGCAGAGGACGAAGATGCGACTGATTTCATTGGACATGGTACAGCAGTTGCATCACTTATCACCGGTAACGGTAGTCCTGATTTTCTCTATAGAGGAATGGCTCAAAACGTGACACTCATCTCCCTAAAGGTGGCTAGCCAGACTGCACAGATAACAATCACAGGTGTCCTGAAAGCAATATCCAAGGCCATAGAACTTGATGTAGACATAATCAATCTCTCCCTAGGTGCTCTTGAAGCAGGTCCTGAGATTGATGTTCTTGAACAAGCTGTCGAGGAAGCTGTTTCTCAGGGGATAATCGTTGTCACCTCAGCAGGAAATGACGGATACCAAGGTAGCTCCTCGATGGATCCCTTCACAATTGGTACTCCAGGAAGTGCCCCAGATGTCATAACAGTTGGGAACATCAGGTTTGACTATGATCTGTCGTATTCATCTTCCGAAGGACCAGCTCAGTTATTAATTCAGAAACCAGATGTCGTAGTATTCGGAACTGGGATCCGCGTCGCCGATACTAATAATGGATACACTTCCAAAACAGGAACTAGTTTCAGTGCCCCAATCATCACAGGTCTACTCTCCCTGATAATATCAGGTTACAACCCAGGGGAGGTAAAGAGCGCCCTACTCAGGGGTGCCCGCTCTTTAGGACTTTCCTCCAATCAGGGCAATTTATTCCCGAACATCAGCAGGTCGTATCAGCTGTTGTCAGATCCTCAGCCATTCATTACTTCAGTTGGAAATCAGAAATCAAGAAACATTCGTGTATCTGTAACTAGCCAAATAGCGAATGAAGAGTGGAAAGCAAATGTCCCCACCTCCAAGATTACTGGTCTGTATACCCAAGTGCTTGATCTGGATACTTCAAAATTGGTAGGGGACGAGGTCAT
>WAMJ01000174.1 GCA_015522385.1 Candidatus Heimdallarchaeota archaeon | reverse complement strand
GACGGATCTATCTTCAAAAAGATGATTCCTGTCCTTGAATCACAGGGCATGACGGTGATAGACTTTGACGACTACAAATCTGGAACTCAGGCAATTTCATACGATGCGTCCGCGTATCCAGGAAATCTTGACATTCCAGCACTCGCGAATCAGGTCGAGGAGATGATAAAGGCCAAGACTGCTCCTGGATCTGCTATCAACATCGTGGCTCACTCCATGGGTGGTCTGATCAGCAGGTACCTTATTGAGAAGGGTCCATCAGATCCCAATATCGACGACAACTGGGCGAGTAGGGTAGGCACACTCATGATGCTTGGAACACCAAACCACGGTACATGGGAGGCATACATTGGACAGCTATCCCCCTTATTTGGGGACTGGTCTGCATCTGCAGCTCAGATGAAACCGGGTAGCTCATTCCTTAACTCCCTTGGCTACTCCGAGCCCTCAGGTGAGAACTACATCACAGTTGGAGGAGACCCATGGTACCTCCCTGGATTTGATGGGGTTGTGCCCACAGATTCTCCAAAATTGAATGGCGCCGTTCATTATGTACTGAACGCACATCACAGTGAACTTGCAACTCTCCCTAACGCCATTGACCTCGTCCTCGAGACCTTGGGTTACAACCCTGCCAACCAAGGAGAGGGTCTCCCACTCGTTGGAAATGCATTCATCAGATTGGAGTACTTCAGGATGGAGGGTGACCACGAGTGGGGAACCGAGGAGTACTATATGGACGTTTATGTTGACTTAGACGGTGGAAACGATAATTACCAATTTGTCAGCACATTGAACTACAATAGAGACGGACCGTTCACGTATAACCCTGGGAACTCAGGTCCTAATACAGGAATATTTGCACTTCCAGGTACCTCTCCAAGGATGGATATCAAGATTGTTCTCAGGGAGGACAACGATATGGTGAACACGTTCTGGTACAGGGATGTGATGTTCTCTGAAGACGTCGACGGAGTGGACTACTACAGCGACACAGCTGCCGATTCCGGAGGTGGTACAAACGAGATCAGGGTCAGCGTGAATGGCATGACATCTGACATCGGTCAGACAGTGGACGTGAAGGTTGTCCCCACAATGGTCAGGGTTGACTACGATGGTGATGACTTCAGCCAAGGTGAGAACTATATCAGAAGCAAGATAGGCAAGACTGGTTACGAGATCTCCTACGGTGAATGGACGTACTGGAATGGTGAAGACACATACTACATCTACGACACCTACAGACAGGGATCTGGGAGTGACGCCGTACTCTATTCTGGAAGGATGATCAAGACAGATCAACTCCACGTACAATTCCAACTATGGGATGATGACGGAGGTTGGTCCTCGGATGACCTGTTAACAACCTACAACGCGTATTTCACCGCGGAAAGTGCAGGAGGGTCATACTATGCTGACTCTGGCGCAGCGGCATGGTGGTATACCATCACAGTGACGTGATTTTTCTCCCCATTGCACTCTAGGTATATAATCAGGCGATTTTAAAATAACGAAGAACAACTAGTTTCCAAACTCAATCGAATTGATCCACTTCATTCCAAGATTATAGATAATCTGACTAATTTCCCCGTGTGAGTTCATCCCAATAACCACCATGGTCTCAACCTTCTTCCTGAAATCCCTGACTACGTCTTTCGCAGCAGAGACACTCTTAACCTTACCAAGTTGACCTTGGGTATCTCTCCAGTACTGCATGAACTCGGTTAGATACATCTCGTGACCAGTTGTTTGAATATTGTGCTTCTCAACGAATTCCAGAATTTCATTTCCTAGATCATGCCCTATAAGTTTTCGAAAATCACGATCAATCTTCTCCCCACCTCTTTTTGATCCCCTTCTACCGGTGATCAGAACAGCTACGAGGAATGATCCGAGAAAACCTACGACAAAGGAGACTAGGGAGGAGAAGATCAGGAGAGATGTTGTATCGATTGCCATATCTCATTTACCTCCTACTTTCCGGCCAAATACCGTACCAAGCATGATACCCGACGCTAATGAGACAGATACCGATATTGCGAAGAGCAGAGGGAAATTTCCATCAGTGGTATCGGAGATCTGAATCTGACCTAATTGCTGGACAGTCCCAGAGTCAGCGTTGATGCCACTAGTGGTTAATCCCTCAGTCACAAGTGTAAAGTCAACCCTGACCTCGTTGAGTATCCCTTCGTAGGAAGGGTCCTCAAGAAATCCAAAGAATGAGAGTTCGGTATTGACTACAAACGTCTGGACATCTTCAGAAATCCAGACGATCCTGAAGATACCTTCAGAATTTGTGGTACCAGAAACCGAGAAGTTCCCACTGGTGAACTTACCCGCAACCGCTTCGATTCTTACCTTAACTCCAGGTTCTGCCAGACCATCCTTAAGCACCTGTAGTCCGACTGACAGTGTCTCACCCTTTGTCACCACCTGAGGAATGGAAAGAAAGCTGAACTCAACTAGTGTGGGATATCGGATGAGCGTGAAGCTCGTGGAGTCCTCCAGATCACTGAAGTTCTCCTTGGAAAGATGAGCAAGGATGAATATCGTGTCACTGTTGTTGTATAGGTAATCAAATGGGAATGAAAGAATATCATGTATTTGACCTTCAGAGTCGGTTGTGAGTATTGTCCTTGCAGAGCCACTGGATGCCCAAAGTCCTGCATCGGAGATTAATTCCACGGTTGCACCAGAAACTGGTAGGTCATCAACATCAGTAACGTTAAGTGTCAACGTCTGATTTTCCTGCTGACTAATTGTGGTACTTCCGAGTTCCCACTGTGTAGAGAATGATTTGGTCTGGGTAGAGACTATCCTTTGATCACCTCGCACTTCCTGCACACCGAGAGCGGGGGGACTGGACACGAAGTCATTAATCAAGCTCGATACATCCACCTTTCCGCTAGGATCCCTGAAGAGTATGTTTACATTCCAGCCACCTCCACCATCACCGACCTTTACCAAGAAATAGTTGTTACCTGGTCGGAGATCAACAGTGTTTGTCTGTCCCCACTTGTTCCACCCTTTGCTCACGTGATCCTCTATGAGCTTTCCTTCAAAGTACAGAAGGAAGTGGTCGTCAGCTTGGACATGAAGGTTGACACTGACGTTTCCACTAGAGGGATTGTTAATGTAGAAACCAACATATACGATACCCTTGTCATTCCAATTGAGCGTCTTGTCCTCGGTGTCAAAATGAATACCTCTGAAATCGATTAGACCGGGGAAATTCCCGCCATCCTTGTAGGTGATAAATGTGCTATTCGTACTGGAGTCTAATTTGTTTCCACTGAAGGTATCACCGCTATTATTGTAAGGACGGTATGCGGTCTCGGAATAACTGGATCCAGCTGCGATATAGTCTGTGTACATGTCACTTGCTTTGACCTTGTCATTCTTGAACTGCCCCAGAAGGTAGAACTTAGTAGGTGAATATCCCTCACCTGGCCAACCAGTGTTGAATCGGGTACCAGGACCGGAGGCCGCTCTATACGCCATACCCGTAGAGGGTCCTGTCTTGATATTATTCTCGCTGTTCGCAATCCAGTGGGACTCGAGGTTAGAAACGTTGTCAGCTGTTCCGGTGTCTCTAATTAATATCTGTGAGTTGAAACCACCACCACGATCTGTGGTTTTTAGCAGGATGTAGGTATATCCAGGATTCAAAGTGTATGCCACAGGTCCGTTCCATGTATCCCATCGTTTACCAGATCCAGAGAGGACTCCTTCGATATAGAATTTAGTATAGTCGTCCCCCTGGAAATAAAAATTGACATCCATTGCCGTGGATTCAGGATTGTAGATATAAGCTCCAACGTATGCAGTACCCTTGGGAGTCCACCCAAGAGTATCCTTTGTATCGAACCTATTTACATAGTCGATAAGCCCGGGGTAGTTGCCCGAGTCATTGTAAGGGGTAAACTTCAGATTCGTCTCGCTACCTATACCTTGGGAGAAATTATATGTATCGGTGTACGAGGGTCTGTAGTCACCCTCCTTGATGCTGTTCGTGTCTTGTAGAATGTAATCTCCATCGATGGAGGTCCCTGAGAACTTACCAAGAACGAATACAAGAGTGGGTTGGTACCCGTCCGTAGGGAATGAGTTCTTGAAAGATTTGTACTCACTGTTCGTGTCCTTATACATTAGTTTGGCTGTTACTGGATCTGATCCATAGAGGGAAGGGGCAAGGTACATAGATTCCAAATATGTTTGCTCGCCACTTACCTTATCGGTGGAGTACTCAAAAGCGACTTTGTAGGATTTTGCACCTTTGATCTGATTAGTCACCACTTCAGACGTTGCCACGAGGTCAACAGACATCGCAGGGGATAGCGCAATACCAGTCGTGAAATTCCATCGGTAGACATCACCTGAACTCCTATCTACTATTAGAAGGGTGGAGAGATCCATTCTATTCAGACCGGAATTATAGACCTTTGCTGTGAATTGATCATACTTCCCGTCCTTGTCCGAATCAGAGAATTTACCTTCTGATACGAGAAGGAGATTGTTGGATGACGTATCAGTCAAACTAGTTACGGTTATCCATATTATACCAGTCGTCGCAGCAGTTAAAGCAATAATCATTACGACTGCAATAATAGGACTCACTGCCCTTTTTCTTGAACCCATATCCTAACATTCTCCAATAATTAATATTAACTAATCGATGATAATTATGAGGAGAGTTCACCTATAAAGAGATTAAATGTGTCCTCGTTGCCTCCAATATCCCAATTGATATATGCACACTAGAAATTACTACCTATGCAGTCACATTGGGATAGAGTATACGATGGTAAGGATATCACAAAATTAGGATGGTATCAAGAGAAACCACAACCTAGCATCGATTTGATTGGATCACTCAACCTCGATAAGGAAAGCCGAATCTTCATCGCTGGAGCAGGTGCTACAACACTTGTAGATCATCTTCTCCGGGAAGGGTACCGTTCTATAACTGCTTGTGACATATCAAAGAGGGCCCTTGACCACCTCAGAGCAAGGGTCGGAGAGGACAATGTGAGCTATATTGTCGACGACCTCACCTGTATGAATCACACGGTGGGTGACATCGACCTCTGGCACGACCGAGCAGTTCTTCACTTCCTCACAGAGGAGGAGGGAAGGAG
>WAMJ01000173.1 GCA_015522385.1 Candidatus Heimdallarchaeota archaeon | reverse complement strand
GGCACGAGCTCGTGGTAGATCTCGAGGATATGGTGAAGACCGAGGGCCACCGCGGAGAGTCCTGTGAAGAGGATTGACCTGTTAAGCAGACCGCTTGTCCCTTCCTTTCTAGCATACTTCACTGCGAGTAGAAGGATCAGGACATCGAGCACGAAGGTAGCGATGAAGACGGTAGTTGCGAGTACCTCAGCCATTATATCACCTCCGTGCCTCTGTTGATGAGATATATCGCCCCTAAGAGGAGAAATGAGACAACAGATGCGGTAATTGCGTAGACATTCTCACCAAGACCGAAGACCTCGGAGAGCGCGTGAAACACAAACATGAGACCACCGAGGGCGAGGAGAATTCCAGGATACAGCAATCTGCTCCCCCGCAGGTCGGGGAGAACCCTGAAGAACATGAAAAAAATGATAGCTGCCACTCCAATGTTCCCTATCGCGATTAATTCGCTTACTAGAACCATACTCTTTACCCCTCACCAAGGCTTAAAAATACTTGTTTGAAAAGATGACATTTACAGAGTTGCAAATGAGGTTTAATTATTCTAGACATTCCCTGAGTTAATTTGATGAATCCAGAAAATTGGGTAAAGTTAACTGGTTATTCAGAGAAAATTATTGTGGCAGTTGTAGTCTCCAAAAATGTGGCCAGCAGGTCAGTGATTACCATTTCACTGGTGAAAACTACATGGAGGCATTATAAACACAAAAAAATTTTCGTCACATTTAGAAAGATGAAAAACGCGGGTCTGGCTGGCTGTCCTTTGCCCTCTCAGTATATCGAAATGTACGGTAGTGTAATACAAATATTTTCCTTGCATGAGTAAGAGATTCTCTATTTATAGGAGTTAGAGAAGTAGGGAGATGGGTCATGACAAAGTGATGGTTCTTCTAGAACACTTTTATTCTGTATAGGGTATTAATCCGCCGACGTTATGTGGCCACAGTTCACCAGTACCCTATAGATTTGATTTTTCTATAATTGTAGGGGATAATATAGTTCTCCATCCTGCGTTGAATTGCCTCCGGTGATAGGAAGTACTGAACTCAGAGTTTCAAGAGCCCCTAGAAAACTTTCTATCACTTAGTAGTGCACACTTCCGGATGCATGGTCCAAAATTATTATGTGATACCTGTAAAACCATGTTGTGTACTCCCGAATACTGGTGACAGGAATTGTGCAGAGTGTCGGGTTCAGGCCCTTCATCAAACGTCTGGCGGAGGACTTGGGAACAACAGGTCACGTGAAGAATCTAGGAAGTGTAGGGGTTGAGATTGTCGTGGAGCAGCATCTTCTCGATATTTTTATTCACAGGATGGAGAGGGAGAAACCCGAGCTATCAGCCATCTACTCTCACGAGGTTGAGGCGATCCAAAATTACGAGGCAGATGGCTTCACCATCCTCAGGAGTACAGACATATCATCCACAACCTTCTCCCCCCTGCCACCCGATATATCTATGTGCAATGGTTGTAGGCAGGATCTTGATGTGGGCAGGAGGGTGGACTACCCCTTCATCTCCTGTACGGACTGTGGACCACGTTATGCCGTGATCAGGGGGCTGCCCTACGACCGGGAGAAGACCTCATTCGCAGAGTTCCCACTGTGCACCGAGTGCGGTGAGGAGTATACTTCACTGTCCAATAGGAGGTTCCACGCCCAGACAACCTGCTGTAGCATGTGCGGTCCTTCCTACGAGCTAAGGGACTCTCGTGGGGGTACTGTCCCCTTGGACTGGAAGGTCCTTGTCGAGAGGATCAACTACGGGGACACACTCTTCATGCAGGGACAGAGCGGGTCGCACCTGATATGCAGTGCACTCGTCAGGGACACGGTGGAGGACCTGAGGAGGAGAAAGCGGCAGGAGAGCAACAAGCCATTTGCCCTGATGGCGAGATCCCTTGGGGTCGTGGAGAAGTACTGCAAGCTTACCGATCACGATAAGAAGATGCTCCATTCATCGAGGCGACCCATTGTCGTATTACCGGTGAGAGAGGGGACCAACCTCCCGCTCGACGTTATCGCACCGGGACTTGACACCGTGGGATTGGTTCTGCCCTACACAGCTGCTCAGCACTTGCTGTTCAAGAAGGGGATGCACGAACTCGTCGTCCTAACCTCCGCAAACGAGCCCGGACTTCCAATGCCAATCAGGGAGGTGGAACCAGTCTTCGGTACAGACTTCTACCTCATGCACAACCTGTATATTGAGCAGAGAGTGGATGACTCTGTCCTAAAATCACTCGGAGATCACTCCGTACTCATCCGGAGGGCAAGAGGGTACGTTCCACAACCTCTGCACCACACAGAAGTCGTCCCGGACATCCTTGCTCTAGGAGCGAACGAGGTCGTAACTGGTGCATTCTCTAGTAGGGAATGGGTGACTGTGACACAGCACATCGGCAACATGAGGAACATCGAGAACCTCGACTTCCTCAGGGATGCGGTCACCCACCTTCGAAATCTGTACGGGTTCAGACCACAGCACTTGGTCGTCGACCTGCACCCTGATTTCCTCAATAGGAGGTTGGTCGAGGAGTTCAGTGACACCGTTCTCCACGAGGTACAGCACCACGAGGCGCACGTCTACTCGCTCCTGCTTGACCGAGGCCTTGCCTTCGGGAGCGAATCTGTTGTGTGGGCGGTCGATGGGTTTGGGTACGGACATGACGGCAATGCGTGGGGGACGGAGCTCTACATTACCTCCGAGGATGGGATTGAGCGAATCGGATCGGCAGTACCAATATCCTATCACGGGAATGACGCCAACGCTAAGTACCCAGCAAGGATGCTTCTCAGCTACCTCAAGCATCTCAAAAGGGAGGATGAGTGGACGGTGTACGCCGACTACAGTGCGTTCAACCAAGGTGAGGCGGAGTACCGCTTCCTCTGTCGTAGGTTCGGGGAGGGCATCACCACCAGCTCGGTCGCTCGCTTTCTCGATGCCGTGTCCTTCCTTATCGGAGCGGTTGGTGAGAGGACATACAGGGGAGAGCCAGCAATCCGACTGGAGGCAGCCGCCGGACGACGGAATATAGAACCCACACGTCCCTTTATCACAGGCAATTTGGTTGACACACCAAGGATCATGGAGGAGGTTCTGTCAATCCAGGGCAAGGGGGCACGTGCACGATTTGCACACGACGCGGTTGCCACGAGCTTGGCGGAGTTGGCAATCGGCAAGGCAGAGGAGCAGGGAATCTCGAGGGTGGGCTTCACGGGAGGGGTGGCCTATAACTACAGGATAGACAGACTGCTCGGATCACTAGTTGAAAAGGCAGGAATGGAGTTCATAAGGCACCGGCATGTCCCACCGGGAGATGGTGGGATCAGTGCAGGACAGGTGGCGTGGTTGTCATCCCGAATCCAGAGAGAGACCCCCTAGCTAATATATCACGGTATGTGTCATCATCACATGAATCTACCTGACATCGTGGACATCAGCATGGGAGGAGGGGGGAAGCGTATGGACCTCCTGATCAAATTCATCGGGGAGAAGATCGGACTGAGGAACTCCGAGGAGGATCTCATCGGTCCCCTCGACATGGACGATTCCTCTGTTGTTCAAATACCGAATGACAGGATTGTCCTGACCACGGACGGGCACACGGTGGATCCTGTTTTCTTCCCAGGTGGGAACATCGGAGACCTAGCAGTAGCAGGAACGGTCAACGACCTCATGGTCATGGGGTGCAGACCACTATACCTCACGCTGAGCATGGTTATCGAGGAGGGGTTTAGTTTCAATGATCTGGGAATGATCTGCGAGACCATAGGGGAGAATCTGAGGAGAACGGGGGTACGCGTAATCGCTGGAGACACCAAGGTCATGCCCAAGGGTTCTCTGAGCAACATCGTGATCACAACAGCAGGTATCGGCTTGATGGAGAGGGAAGTCCCCCTGCAGGACTCTGCCGGTAGACCAGGAGATGTGGTAATCGTATCGGGAACTCTAGGGGATCACGGAGCTGCCTTGATGGCACAAAGAGAGGGGATCGACTTAGAGACCAATCTGATGTCTGACGTGCACCCTCTCTGGCCAGATCTGAAGGAAGTCGTCTTACACGAGGGTGTGAGATGCATGAAGGACGTGACAAGGGGTGGTTTGGCCTCTGCTTTGAGCGAGCTAGCGACCAAATCCAAGTGTACCGTAGAGGTCGTCGAGAAGAGCATACCCGTGGATCCGAGAGCGAAGGCGATCTGTGATATCCTTGGTCTTGAGCCAATGGAGATATCAAGTGAGGGGAAGGTTGTGCTCGTCTGTTCAGAAGAGCATTCTGCAGAGGTTATGGAGCTACTACAGAGGACAGATTCGGCAGAGAACGCTGTGGTCATCGGCAGGATGATTGAGGGTAGACCCGAGGTTCATGTCAAGACGGAGATTGGTGGAACGAGACTTCTGGACAAACCCTATGGTGAACCAATCCCCAGAGTGTGCTGAGCAAAGGATTATGAAAGCTCCTTGACGGACGATATTGTCAGCTCGTCGTCCATTTCCATCATGAGAGAGGTTGAACCACAGGACTCACACACCATGACAGGTTGGTCGTAGGTCTTACCGCACACACACTTCAAACTGACTTTCTTGCTTTTGAACTTCAGCACAGATCCCGACAAATCCGTACCCTCGGTGAGGATGTCGAAGCACTCCTGAACCTCGACAAGGGTAATCATCGTTCGATCAATGTGTTCCAGCTCAACTTCGACCCTCCCTGAAACCCCACGTTTCCTCAGTTCCTTAATAAGCCTCTCAGCCCTATGAAGCTCGTGCATTAGCGTACCTCCCTGAATGTCGCTCTGATCCTGCACGTCCCCTCATCAGATACCATGCACGGCCCTATCGCAGTCTCTGGAGTACACCTCCTCAAGAAGTGGGGACACTCTTCTGGCTCGACCTTACCAAGGATAACTCCACCGCACCTGCAGCCCTTGGGCAGGTCATACTCGAGAGAGATGTCAAAGTCAATCAGATTCCTGGCGTTGTACTCCCCAAAATCTTCGTTCAGATCATACCCCGACTGCTTGACCGTTCCGATACCCCTCCACTTAGCGTCCACGACCTTGAAGACCTTCTTCATGACTTCCTTGGCCTTAGGATTACCCTCGTACCTCACCACCTTCGTGTAAGAATTTTTCAAACCAAGCTCACCGTCAACCATCATTTTGAGGAGAACCTCAAGTGCGTAGAGAAACTCTACTGCCTCAAAACCAGCCACCGTCATTGGGATACCGTATCGTCTCGGGAACTCCTCGTACTCCTCAAGACCCATCACGGTTGTAACATGACCCGGGAGTATAATGCCGGTCAGTTCGTGCTCGGGATCGGAGAGAAGGAGATCAAGAGCGGGCGGTACCAGTCTGAAATCAGCCAGGACATAGAAGTTCGAGGGGGGCTTCTTCATGAGCTCGTAAGCGGTCATGGGGGCGGTTGTCTCGAAGCCCACACCCAGCCAGATCACCCTCTTGTCTGGGTTCTTCTCAGCGATCTTCACCGCATCCATAGCCGAGTAGACAGTCCTGATGTCATGCCCCTCTGCCTTCAGGTGAGACAGAGATTTGAGTGTGGTATCAGGAACCTTGAACATGTCGCCGAAGGTGGTGATGATGTTCCCACGCTTTGCCAACTCCTTGGCAGTGGTGATGTGCTCGGCAGGGCAAATGCACACAGGGCAGCCCGGTCCTGAGATGATCCTCAGATTCTTCGGAAGGAGAGACCTGATTCCCGCACGGGAGACAGTGGCCTCGTGGGTACCACACACGTGCATGATGTTGATTTGCCGACCAAGGGTCTTGCAGTACTTGGTGATCTTGGTGAGGAGGGCGTCCGTCTTCTCGTTCAATTCCATGAGGTAATCACTGTACTCCTTCATAACATCACTCTCAGAACATCGATATTATTACGTTTGGTGCAAGACCAAGTAGGATGCAGATGATCGATACCAAAAAAATTGCGGTGTTCACTGTACCTGGAGATATCGACATGTCCAGTGGATCCTCACGCTTAGTGAAGAGAAGGATTCTCAGCAGATTCGAGTAGTAGATAAGAGCGATAATTGAGTTAAGGAGGAACAGGAGAATGAGCCACCAATCAACACCGCTCTCCCCTGCGATGAACAATAACATGATCTTGGTGCTGAATCCGATTGTAGGCGGTATTCCAGCTAGCCCGAGTGCACTGAGAATCATCATCATGGCCGTGTGGGGAGTATTGGACAGGCTACCTCTCAGGTCAATGATGTCACGGGAGTTCACCTCGAACTGTGCAACATAGAGAACCTTTCCAATTATGAGAAAGAGATTGCCTTCGAGGAAAGTAAATCCAATCGTAAAGTAGATGACAACCACCATCGGCTCCGTGAGACCGAGGAGGTCAGTACCTGCGGATGTTGCCAGTGAGACCAGACCGAAACCGAACAGGACGTACCCTCTCTGCCCGATGGAGGAGTACCCAAGTATCCTCCGGACGTCCCTCTGCACTATGGCTCCGAAGTTCCCGACCGTCATTGTTGCCAGACCTCCAACTATGAAGAGCCAACTATAATCGAAGACCACAGGGGAAAATAGTCTGAGGATGAGATTGTTGTAGGCGAACAGGGCTGCGATCGTGAACGTCCCCGAAACAAAGCCTCCCACGGGACTTGTAGCGGCACTGTAGGCGTCTGGGATCCATGTCTGGAAGCCTATAAAACCAGCAGTCACTCCCACACCAATTGTGATCATCACTATGGCGAACCATGCAGAGAAATCCCGCGAGAGATCAGCACTCGCAATCATTGTCGCAGCGATATCGAGGTTGAAGGTCCCCGTCAACTGGTAGATCATAGAAATTCCGTAGAGCATGAAGATAGAGCCAATACTACTAATGATGGCATAGGAATAGCTCGCACGAGCAGCGTGTCTCGTAGGCCGGATTGCCACAAGTGCGTACCCGGGTACCACCATCATCTCCCAACCGAAGAAGAGAAGGAAGGCATCATTAGAGAAGACAATGACCTGAAATCCCATAAAACTAGTGAACATCAGAAAGTAGTAGTACAGCTTGTAAGTTCCGTTGTCATCTAGTAATGTCTCCCATCGCATGTACTTCCAGCTGTAGAAGATGATTGCTGTGAACAGTACTGAGCTGAAGAAGGCTGTTGTGAGGTTGAGGCGGGTCAGTGAGAACTCCACTAAGCGACTTGGAACCACACCTGCGAAATCGGGAGAGAGGATCACATCAGCGTCATGTGTGTAGAGCTCATATCCCAATACGAAGTTGATCACGAGGGCAACAACAATGGACAGAGTTCCTTTGATACTGAAAACATCAAACCTTATCTCCAGATGCATCACGATGGGAAGGATCAGGAGCCAAATAGCAGTCGTAAGGACAGATAAGGGAAGGAATAGAAAGGCCATTAGAAGTAACCTCCATATTGTGCAAAATAGTAGGCGATTGCTATCGTGACAGTCGCAGTAGTGAATTGAACGAAGTTCCAGAAGCTCGTTCTGTTGTGAATGAACGACATCAGCTTGGAGACCAATGTCACACTCCCAACAGAGAGAGTAACAAGGATTTCATCCACGAAGAACCCCTCTTGGACAAGTACTTGAACGAACGAGGGAATAGTTAGTCGATCGTGGTAATATCCGACTACCATCCCCAGCAAACTGACCACCACACTAGCTAACATGTAGAGATTCAACGACAGGATTGCCGGACTATGCTCCCATGGAAACTGAATCAGGAGGAAGTACGATCCGGAGGATAGAAGGATAACTCCAGTGAGTGAGATAAGAGTGAATTTCGGGACAGAATCCTCATGTCCCTGTCCTCCTTCTCCAAGAAGAATGCGCAGGAGCCTGAATGAGTAGGCACCTGTGAGGAAGACCGCGAATATGGTGAAGCCGTAGGCCAACCAGTTCGCGTCCTCCACGAGAAGCTCTAGGATAAGATCCTTGGAGAAGAAACCAGAGAGGGGGGGAAAACCTGCGAGAGCCCCCACTCCGATGAGGAGGGATACCTTCAACCACCGTGATCTAACCGATCCCCTCAGGTCATCTAATCTCCGGGAACCGACCGAGTGGATGAGGTACCCTGCAATTAGGAAGAGCAAGGCCTTGAAGAAAGCGTGGTTCACGAGGTGCCAAAGGGCAGCAAAGCTCCCCAAGGCACCAAGGGCAATAAACATGAATCCTAATTGGCTGATGGTGGAGTAAGCAAGAACCCGCTTAAGATCACCTGTACCAAGAGCAGACATTCCTGCGTAAATTGCAGATATAATGCCTACCCAGAGAATGAACTGGGATATCTCCTCACCTACACCAATGGAAATGACGCGGGCGGTGAGGTAGACTCCTGCGTTCACCATCGTTGCTGCGTGAATGAGTGCAGAGACGGTCGTTGGACCCTGCATGGCGTCGATGTCCACCTTGTCGGTGCTGGATATCCAGATGTGGAGTGGGAACTGCGCGGACTTCCCAAAAGCTGCAATAATAAGCCCTATTGCCGCTACAGATGGGAGCATCTCGATGGAGGAAATACTAGAGGATTCAGCACCGAGGATGGCTAGACCAAGGAGGAAACCCACATCCGCAAGACCGGTGACCAGTATCGCCTTCTGTCCCGCAAGGGAGGCCTTCTTCCCCTCCTCTCCACCCTTGTAGTGATAGATCCCGATAAGGAACCATGAACAGATACCGACGATCTCCCAGCCGAAGAAGGTGAAGATCAGATTGTCTGAGAGTACGAGGAGGAGCATACCGAAAAGGAACATCTGGATCATCCCGTAGTATACAGCAGAGTGTGAGTTCACACCGAAGTAGTACCTAGAGAAGATAACAATCAATAAGGTGAGGAACGACGAGACAATTGCGAGAGTGAGTGACCACGCATCAAGGTAGTACACCAACCGGATCTCGATATCACCAACAGAAATCCATGGGGGGAGGAGTGAGTCCTTTCTCCCTCTCATACCAAAACTCAGAAGTGAGAAGATCAGAGACAGTCCCGAGGAGAGAATGGCGAGTACGCTCCCTACCTTCTCCTTAATCTCGAAGGAACCTTTCCACAGTGTGCATCCGTAACTCAATAATCCGAGAAGAAGTGGTGGTAATATTATCAGATCTGTCATTTACACACCTCCTGCGTGGTGACCTCCTCGAGGTCGAGAGTGTTGAACTCACGGTATACCTTGACCGAAAGCGACAGGAGGAAGGCAGAAAGCCCAGCCCCTATGACGATAGAAGTGATGAGTACAGACTGCCCTAGTGGATCGTTCCCATTATTCCGCGATATTTGAAAGAGGATGAGATTCACTGCGCCTAGCATCATTTCAATGATGAGGACGGTTTTCACGATATTCTTTGACAGGGTGATATTGTAGATACCAAGTGCAAAGATGATGATGACCACAAAGTGGTAGATATTTAGCCCTAGCATCAACTCTCCTCCATTCCGTATTTCTGGAGTTCGGTCTCATGGTAAGAAGGTGGTTTTCTTATGACCAGCAGGCTTGCAATCACTGCCGCTCCGAGAAATATAATCTGCAGGTAGATCTCTGGCAACCTCTCATTCCACAATGTCACCGCGACCTCAAGATCCCCTCCAGTTGTAGGGGAAGATAGGAAGCTCAGTTTGCCGTTGGAAATTGGGAATAGAAATGCAAAGAGAAAGACCCCCATGAGTAGCTGCGCAAGTGATTGTCTGTAGTTCATGAGGTTACCTCCTGATCCCCTAGTTCCTCGTTGGGGAATACCCCAAGAACCGCGAAGAGGATCACACCAGTCGTTCCAGCATAGATCGTCAACTGGAATAGCGCGAGTATTGGCGACCCCGACACCCAGTAGATGGCGGAGAGTGCAGTCATGAAGGTGATGAACACAATCGCGACTTCGTAGAGCTTCTCCATCTCAGAAGCGAGAAGAAGAGCCACTATCATTATGAGTAGTAGTATTCCTTCGATTACATTGGTATCCATTAGTCTCCGACCTCCAATTCCTCCTTATTACCGGAGGGTAATACGATATGATTTGTCAGGTTGAGGCAGTCCGTCGGACACACATCCTCGCACACACCGCAGAAGATGCAGGCCGTAAGGTCGATCACCGGCTTGACCTTCTTCTTCTTTATCTTTTCAGTACGAGCTTCCAGCTCTTCTTTTGTGAGAGGCACCATCTCTATGACGTACGCAGGACAGGCTCGGGCACACTTTCTACAACCGATGCATGACCCCTGATCAATTACATGGTGGCCCCTAAGTCTCTCCGGGAAGTTCAGACCCTCCGTCTCATAGGGGTACTTAACTGTCTCTGGTTTCCGGAACAGGTTCTTAATAAGCTCTATGATCAGCACGTCACACACCTCCAAGGATCATCACAACGATGACGAAAACTATCGAAATCGGAGTGAGATAAGACCATGAACCAAAGACAATCTGCCTGATCTTCAATCTTGCAAGACCCGATGAGATGAGCGTGAGGACGATGAGCACCATGAAGTACTTAAGCGAGAAGTACACGAAGTAGAGGAGTGCTAGCCCCCACCCAGAAATCCCGAAGGTCGGTCCGATGGGTCCACCAAGGAAGAGGACGACACCTATTGATATGACGAAGACCATCTTCAGATCCTCCATGAGGAGGATATATGCGTAGCTCCTTCCTGAGTATTCGAGCGTCCACCCTCCAGCGATCTCAGTCTCAGCTTCAGGGGTATCGAAGGGGGGCTTTTCCAGTTCTGCAAGGGCAGAGATCAAGAAGAGTACAAACGCGATCACTCCGAACCCAAGGACATTCCACCGAGGTAAGAAACCAAAGTTCGTGCCATCCTGTGCAAGGATGATGTCCATGAGGTTGAAGCTACCCGCCCTGATGATGGGATAGAGCATGGAGAAGATCAGTGGAATACCAAAGGAGACCAACTGCATCCCAGATCTGCTGGCACCTATGAGTGAGTACTTTGACCCAGAGCTCCATCCGAGAACGATCTCGATCGCAGTAACGATGGTGAGGATAAAAACGATGGCGTAAATATCTCCAGGAGAACTAATCATCCCCTTCAGACCCATCATGGGGATGAAGAATATCCCAACGATTATCGGCACTGGAGCGATGATTGGGAGCACCCTGAAAATCACCTGATTCGCAGATCGGGGGACAATCTCCTCCTTGGATGCCGTCTTCAGAAAATCTGCGAAGCCTTGCATGAACCCGTATTTACCTGCACTGTCTGGCCCCACCCTCCGTTGAAGACGTGCGTAAATCTTACGGTACATCCAATTTGAACCGAAAGCAAGTGTGACGATGAAGAATACCCCAGGGAAGACAATCGACTGGAAGAGGAAGACAGCGATGTCTGAAATCACATGATCTCCTCCTTAGAGGTCTCTATGCTGAGTTTTCTGAGTTCCTTGGCAGTCAGAATATTGTACCTTTCTTTGTCCCGGTCGATGACTAGAGTCCGATCAGTGCATGAGAAGCAGGGGTCGTTAGCTGCAACAATAACAGGTATGTCCGAGATGTAGTGTCCCACGAGTACCTCAACGGAAGACACGACGTTTGCGTACGTCGGAGCTCTGACCTTCAAACGGTACGGTTCCTTAGAATTCCTGAAATCCACATAGTGGAAGTTCTCTCCCCGAGGAGCTTCAATTCGGGAAACAGCAGTACCATTTAACCTCCCTCTGACATCAGTCTTGATTGTCCCATCTGGAAGTTGATCAAGTACCTGCTGGATGATCCTCATCGACTCGAAGAGTTCCTCTATCCTCAGGATAATCTTCGAGTAGACGTCGCCGTCAGTGCTCACCTTAACATCGAAATCCAGATCACCATAGGCAAAGTAGGGTTGATCCCTGCGTAGATCCCAGTCGATTCCCGAAGAACGAGCAGTGGGCCCTGTAACACATGTTTTGCGGGCAAGCTCGTTGCTAATCACACCAACCCCTTTAGTCCGTGAGATGACTGTCTTATTGTTCAAGGCGATCTCCTTTATTTTTTCTAATCGAGGGCTGAGTTCTTCCAGCTTCTTCATGAGGAGACCCTTGATCTCAGGGGTCAGGTCTGCCCTGACGCCTCCGATATCGTTCATCCCGTAGTTTACCCTGTTCCCGGTAAGGGTCTCGAGGGCGTCCATGACTAATTCTCTGTCGTTCCACACGAGGAAGTAGAAGGTATCAAATCCTATCTCGTGTGCGAGCACGCCTAACCAGAGCAGATGAGAGTGCAACCTCTCAAGCTCTGCCACAAGCACCCTGAGATACTGCGCTCTCTCAGGTACCTCCACACCAGCTACGAATTCCACTGCCCTGGCAAAGTTCGCGTTGTGGGCGAAACTACATATTCCACAGATCCTCTCCGCGAGGTACAGAGCCTTGTTATAATCCCTCTGCTCGGCAACCTTCTCGATACCACGGTGAGTGTGGCCAAGTATAGCCTCAGCCTTGACTATCCGTTCACCCTCTACTACTACCCTAAAGGTCTCAGGCTCTTTTAAAGCAGGATGCTGTGGTCCGAGATTGAACTCGGTGTAGTCCTTCTTACTCATTGAAATAGTCCTCCTTCTTCCACGATTTTCTAAGCGGGTATCCACCTACCCAGTTCTCGGGGAGGAAGACCCGAGCGATCTCATTCCCAGTAAACTCTATCCCGAACATCTCCGTGGCCTCCCCCTCATAGACCGAGCTCCCAATGAGATCACCGATGGTATCAGTAACGGGTTTCTCGTGATCAAGGTTTACCGATACAGCAACAGTAGTATTATCCTCCCTGTCCATGAAGTAGTACATAACCTGCATAGTATCCTCGTTGTCAATTCCCACTACAGAGCAGAGGTGCAGATCTACACCACTTCTCAACCAATCCTCCACGAGTGCTCTGCAACTCTTCTCTTTGAGAACGACCAATCGTTCACCACTTGCGAGCTTGCTCTCTTTCTCTATCTTGTCCTTCTGTATTTCTAGCATCTCAACTGCCTCCATTTAATTTCTCAATTAGCTTTGCCACTCCCATGATCACCGCTTCAGGTTTAGGGGGACATCCCGGGATGTAGAGATCCACAGGTATGGCCTTTTCCACCCCGTCGTAGATGTTGTATCCACCCCTGAACACTCCCCCTGTAGAACCACAGGAACCGACGACAACGACAAATTTCGGTTCAGGCATCTGTGCGTATGTCTTCTTCACCGCGTCCATCATCTTGATCGTCACTGGCCCTGTGCACATAAGAATATCCGCGTGTCGAGGAGATCCAACAAGTTTGACCCCGAACCGTTCCGCATCGAGTCTCGCGGTGAGCGCTGCCAGTATCTCGATATCACAGCCGTTGCAAGATCCTGTATTCATGTGCAGAAGCCACAGAGACTTTTGCCTTGACCAGTTAGTAATCGATTTCATCCAATCGACAATTCTGTTGCCTATACGATCACACTCCTAGATTATTTCTCCCTCGTGTTTCGGCAGGATCAGGAAGAGGAGGAGTACAAGGCCCAGATAGATAGATGGGTAAACCAGTCTTTCCGCAGATCCAGTGAAAGCAGCGAGGGCGGTTATGAATGCCACCACATCGAATATTAGGAAGTAGATGGCGTACTGAAAGAAGGTCGCTTTGAAGAAAGTTGCCTGAGTCTCCACTGATTTCCCGCCTGAATATGGATCCCTCTTCATAGGTTCGTCCATACCCCTTGTTCGGACTAGTCCAAAGATTATGTAGAAGAATACCATGACCGAGGTGACAATGATTGTCACCCAGATGACCTGTAAGAACGACTCAACATAGTACTCGTTCATCCCATAATCATCTACTATACAACTTATATTAACATATGGTGCAAGACGGAATAATAGCAAAATATATTTTAACACCAAAGCACTATAACATATTTTGATCAAAAATCATACATAAATGTTCAATTATGGCAGAAATCTGAACTTTATACCGATCTTCCGAACCATCGTGTGCACCCTGCCCTAAAAACCAGGATACTGTTGGGCGAAAGTTCTGTATGAACTCATTGAGCTGGTGTAATGAGGTCTTGTGGGTACCAAAACTCTTGTCACGAACACTTTCCATCGGGGAGATGAATAGGGAAGAGCCATTCTGGCCGTCGTCATATGTATCAACAAAAACCACGACGTCGGGCTCGAACTTTATCACCTTGCCGATGAAGTTCTCAGGAACTGTCTCGCAGCGGAGCACAAGCCATGTCTCTGGCAGACGGAGCTTGGAGAGCTCGTCCGCGAAGAGGACTCCGAAAACATCACGTTCGACCAGGGGATTCCCTATACAGAGAAAGCATAGACGCTTACCCGGGTCTAAAAAGCCAAGATCCACATAATCGACCTCAAAGACTGTCCGCGAGCCCCATTGCATCCAGCATCTTGCGAGCCTGCTCGTAGTCAACCTTCGATATTGCATACCCGGTGTGGAGAAGTACCCAGTCACCCACATTGACATCGCCCTCCAGAAGTCCGAGCTCTATAGTCTTGCGCACACCATTCAAAGTAGCAACGGCCTCACCGCCACCGATGATCTCCTCGATCTGTGCAACCACACTTAGACACATTAAGAGTACGTTCTGTACAACAGGTAATTAACCCAATGATTCGAAGACATACCATTGACCACATCCGCGATTATCGTCAACAGCCTGCCAGATAAGTATGAATATCGGATGAATCCATACTTTTTTCAACATAATTAACAGTTGTTCGTACCAAACAGTTTGATTATTATAAGAAAAGGTACGAAAATCGCCATCAAGAGCTCAGCACAACAACCAGACCAATCAGCAGATCAGAAAGCGTGACGACGAATGCCATAAGGCTGGCATAGTGTAACGACTTACCCCTTAGAACCGAGATTCCAGCAGTTGCGAGAACCCAACCGAGCATCACCGTGACGACAAACAGGATGTTGAAACCCGTTTGGTCGAGTAGCACACCTCCCACGTAGAGGAAGAATACAGTCATACCGACGATGACTGCTGGGATCATCGAGACGAGCCTGATGAGAAGGACGTTGGACAACCTGCTTCGGGGGGAGTACTTCGAAGTCATGTCCTCAATCACATACAGCAGACCGGAGGCAACAAGGAAGGCGAAGAGGTCCAGGGCCAGTGCAAACGAGTTCCCCCGATAGATTCCGCTACCGATGAGTGAGACACCTGAGAAGGCAAGAAGGATTGAGACAACTAGAGAGAGACCGAAGAGTACCCATGCATACCTTGACAGCCAGATCTCTTCGAACCTCTCTATAAGCTCATCAGACTGCTGGAGCCCGGAGAACTCGGATGAGAGATCCCCAGATATATCCACAGATCTCAGGGAGTCAGTTGAGTTATCAGAGGATTCCGTGACTACAGGTGTGCTGATGGGTTTGTTCTCGTTAACTTTTGGACTGATGCCCTCAACTACGGTCTTGGTGTCAACTTCTGACCTACCATCCTCAACCACAGGCTTCCTGTCCTCGACCATCTCCAGTGCCTCAACGACAAGCCGACCAGTTTCTGTGATGCGATATACCCCCTGTCCCTCTTTCTCGATCAATGGTTCAAGGACGCGGAGGTGATGGTAGATGGAGCCGGGTTTAAGACCAGTCTCTTCGAGGATCTCGTGATAACGCACAGGTGCACGGTACGCCATGAGGAGCATCTTCCTCCGGTTCTTGTTGCGAACCTTGTCCATCAACTCTATGTCCTGATGAGGATCGAAAGGAAGTTCACCCATAACAGCATACCGATGTGATCCATATTAAGTCTGCCTGAAAATTCCAAGTTTACTGTGTCATTTCGTGGTAAGGCGTCTTCTGTTGATGACGATAAGCACTCCCGTGAGGAGAACAGTAACCAGAGCTATCGCACCAGTTGTTGGAGAGAGAACTGCGTCCATGAACGACCCACTGGTTTCCAAGAAAATCTGCTGGATATCGTTGTCGATCTGGATAATCGCAGAGTTCTCCACACCGATAGAGGGGTCATAGTAGATCTCCTGCCCTTGGGGGATAGACAGAGCGAAGTAACCCACCGAGGAAGTTGCCTCGACAGTCTCGTTCTGCCCGTCGACCTCTGCTACATCAAGCCACTTGAAGAACATTGGGATATCGGCGTTCTCCATGACCATGGAGTTGTTCTGGTACTGGGTAGGGGGCGTCATCTCGCCGTGACCACCACCCATACCTCCCATCATATGATCCCGGTCCATCCCCATATCATTCTCAGCTACCACGTCGTGCAGCATCGCAAGGTCCGAGGTGTTGGAGACGAACGGATAGGCGATCTCGACCGACCACTTGAACGACTGGACGTCTCCGTTCTGTGCCTCAACAACCATGGAGAAAACACCGTCGTCCGAGGAGACCGAGTAGTTCTGAGCCACCCCGTCTGTTGTGTAGATCAGATCGCCGAGAGTGTTACTGTTCAGCTCGTAGCTCGAGACGACCGTGTCGTTCTCGTCAAAGCCGGGGATGCCTGTATCCTCGAACTCTACCAGCTTGTACAGGGTGACATTAATCGAGTTGGTCGGTACATCATCACCCATCATGTCGTCCATCATCGAACGGTCACCCATGTGCTCGTCGGCCATCTCCTCCATAGCAGTGATGTTAGGAGTAGCACTGATAGAGAGGATGATACCTGACTCGTCAATGTCTATAAGACCCTCTATGATCATGAATTCAGACGACGTCTCGAAGCCCCTGTCTCCGTAATGAGGAGAGTGGGAACCACCCATTCTACCATCTCCCATCCCTCCATGTCCTGGCATGTCACCAGTATCGTCGTCACCATGTCCGGGCATGCCGCCTGGGGGCATCTGAGCAGATGCACTCACCAGAGCGGCCAGAAGAGTAAGTGTCAGCAAGACAAGCATTGGTTTCTTCATACTTTACCTTGGGCGACCGACCTATAGGAATATTCGGCTCAAATCCAACTCAAATATCGCTCAAATCTGCAACAGAGCCAACTACAATACTACAAAAGGCAGCATCTAAGGTAAGAAAATACACTTTCATTATACAGAGAGGGAGTGTGAAAGGTCTTCGGCTACAATAGCGTAAGGAAATACTACCCTACTTCTTCTTGGCTTCCCGTATGATCTCCTTCGTCCTCTTGTCCATCTTGGAGGAGGGAGAACCAGTATATGCCTTGTACAGTAGTGTCTGGTACGAGTTGACAACGGGCTTGAACATCGAGTCCAGCGGTACACCACCGATGAGCAGGAAGACCAGTGCGATAAGGCCCACGGACAGGGGGTCGGCATATGGGTCAATCCCGTAGTTCGTGATCGCGAAGAACACACCAATACCGATCAGGAGAATAGCAGCGATCAATCTCCGAAGTCCATCTATCACGCTGAAACCCATGGAACCTGCGACATTAGCCGCAAAGGTCTTGAACACCGTCTTGGCAGATTCCTTGTACGCAGCACCCAACGAATTCATCTTCTTGACCATCATCACCACAAGAGTGTAGCTCCCGAAATATGCTGCAGCGCTCGCAGCAGCAGAGGTGAGGGAACCACCACCAAGTAATGCACTCTTCCAGTTGGAGAACCGCATCAACTTGCCAACTCGACTGAGAGGACCCTGCTGGTTCCTCGAACGGAAGCGGGCGATGAATGCCATGAGGAAGGCGTACTTCAACACACCAGACTTCCGCTTCGAGACATCCTCAGCTGCCTTCCTAGAAGAGGGGTTACCAGTGTACCACTGATTGACGTAGGAGATGTTCTTCGCATCAGCTATCGCCTGTATACCACTCATCACGAAGAGGTACATGAAGACGTAGAGTGTAGACAGTATCGCACCGAGTATAGGATTGACAATCGCCGAGCCTAGGAAGACAGTGACCACCCCAGGAACCATCAGAGCGGTGATGACAGTCTTCAAAAAGTACGCAACAACCTGAGACCTCATCATCACAAGGTTGTCACGTGTGATCTCAGCACCAACCTCAATCAACCGCGCACTCATCCGAATCGACTTCCTAGTCCAGAAGACTAGAGCAAGCATAACCAGCCCAGCAACCAGACCCCCGAGGACATCGGTATCCTGAGTCTGTTGGAAGTAGAATACAGAACCTCCCATCAGGAGAAAAGGAGTCAACCACATCGTCAGAATCACAATCTCCTCGCCGAACCAAGAGGTGAAGATAACTTGGACTATGCCCACAACAAGGGCAGCGACTGAGACGAGAAGGGCAAATTTCAGAACCTCGATCAGACGGGGAACCAGATCACCTAACGAGCTGAAGTCTATGCCCAGTTCCAGATTCCCCAGAACCATCAGAGCTCCGAGTATACCAAACAAGAGAACAACAACAAACGAGACCCTGTACAGATTGTGGAAAAGAGTGTCGTTGTCACGTTCGTAAATGGATGCCATTACTCACCCCTTAACCACATGGTATATGAAGAATACCAAGAAAAAGCTCTGAAGATGTAAGTATTTACTCTAATCGACTGTGAGCACCTTGTGAGAATAACTATAACACTACCTCCGCAAGAGACCAAAAGACACCGAGATTCTGCACCTCCATCGCGAGAACTCTAAAATAACCTATATATAATCCAACCTGTGTTGGAGGTTGTACAGGAGAAAATCAAAAGTGACATCAGGTAAATCCAGTCCAAGAGGAGAATTCGCCGCACGAAAGCTCCAGAGAAAGAGGCAACATTTTCGTTGGAAAGATATTTATTACAAACGGAGGCAGCTCGGTCTTCTCGTGAAGGCAGATCCTCTCGAGGGAGCTCCCCAGGCCAAGGGCGTTGTTCTGGACAAGTACGGCGTTGGTTCCAAGCAGCCTAACTCTGCGCTGAGGAAATGTGTTCGTGTTCAGCTGTTGAAGAACGGTAAGCAGATTGGTGCATTTGTTCCCCACGACGGAGGTCTTCTTCACATAGACGTTCACGACGAGGTCACTGTTGAGGGTATTGGTGGAGCCCAGAAGGGAGCGAAAGGAGACATTCCTGGGATCAAGTGGCGAGTCATCAAGGTGAATGGAACCGATCTTAGGCAGCTTGTTCTCGGCAAGAAGCAGAAGGGTAACAGATAGGTTAGATTTTCTCCAGATTATTAATTCTTTCTGACAATTTTCGAGTTATTGCGCACTTGGTAGTTCTGCTGTGGGGGTTTATTCTGCAGATTATCCTGTATCTAGGTTGGACTAAGTGCTCCTTTGAATCAGTTCCTTGTTGACCTAGAGATGATTCTCCGGAAGTTAGTAAGGTTGGGATCTATTGACCATGGGTTGATGGGCATACTGATTATGAGCAGAAGGGTCTGAATCTGGTACTCTCGACATGCTGTGGAATGGTGGACAATCATTTGAAGCCAAAGTCTGACTGCTATTCTCTACTCTATCATTCATGTTTTCCGAATTTTTGAGCGATCATGGTTGCGACGTCTTGGTCGAAGTAATATGGGAAGTACCTGAGATCACCGCCCTTGACCTCGAAGATAAACTGTGTAATGTGTCCTTTAGAGTTCTTCTTGACCGTTCTGAGTCTTTTGACCTTATCGAAGGGGATGGTTTTCTCACCGAAGATGCTCTTGGTTCCGATGTACTCGTTAGAGATGATGTACTTCTTGGTCAGGGTGCTGACGACGTAGTACACTGTGTATCCGAATGTTGCGAGGGTCCCCGGTATCCCAATGAGCGGGATGAGGATGATGAGGATGATGATCACTGATGCCCCGAGCATCATCCCGAGTGATTTGAGGACCTTTATAGAGAGCGGCAGGCTGAATTCTTTGGTGGGGAGAACAACGCTATCGTCCATTGTGCTAATGTGGCCAAAGAGCTATTAAAATCTGACAGAAGGATACAGCAGACGTATCAGGCCCTACAGCCGTCTCCTCATCAGCTGGTGACCATCGTCGTCCGGTTCACCGACCTCGACGAAGCCGTGCTTGGAGTAGAAAGCCCTGCCGATATGATTGTCCTTGTGCACCTGCAGCTCGTAGGAGTCAAAGCCCCTGTCGAGCATCCAGCTCTCCACCGAGTCGAGGAGCAGTCTCCCAATCCCCCTGCGCATGAACTGCGGGTGGATGTAGATCCGTGAGAGCTCGGCCCTGCTCGGGTCGTGGCTGTCTGGATCCCAGTAGTTCTTCTCACCGACCTGAGCGAATCCCACGACCTCTCCACTGTCCTCGGCCACAAACATCTTCGTCCTCTCCGAGGGTTCAGCGAGCCTGGCGAGGAGAACCGGATTGTAGTTCCGTGAGGTGTATCTCACGATCTCCTCCTCGGAGAAGATGTGGGAATAGGTGCTGAGCCACGAGAGTCTCGCCACCTCGGCGATGTCCTTGGCGTCCTCGGTCCTCATCTCCCTGATTGTTACCATAACAACCACCACGCTCACTGGAATAAAAGCATTATGGGGAATAGGGAGGGTAGCCACCACCATCCCACTACTCGACTGGTTTTGGAGCACAAATTTTAGATATAATCATTAGATATAAATAGTAGAATTAAATAGAGTTTATCTGTGGATTTTGAGTCATGGGAGAAGAAGTGGAATACAACGCTGCTCACAGCGGTTGTGCTCAGGAGACTTTCCGATCGGAAGAGTTTCGGCAGGGACATCGTCGAGTACGCGCAGAGCATCCTCTCATCGGACATCAAGATCCCGACGGTCTACGCAATGCTCAAACGGCTGAGCGCACAGGGGTACGTCCAGGAGTTGGAGGAGCCCACAAAGGCACCGCAGACAAGGGGCACGAGGAGGAAGTACTACTCACTGACAAAGAGCGGTGAGCTATACCTGAGGAAGGTGAGTAGGGTACTGCGGAGATCGGAGAAGATAATTGAGATGGTGATTGGAAATGAAGACACTGAATAGATACTACAACAAAATTAAGAGGATGACCTGCAACATCTACCACGACGAGCTGTACGAGGTCCTGAAGAACACAGCCGCGGAGTACGGACCGGACGAGAACCTCGAGAAAGTGATGGGCACACCCGAGGAGTTCATCTCCTCCTACTTCTCAGAGCTTCCAGAGCTCCCAGAGAGAAACAAGATAGGCCTGACGACAAGGTTGTCCCCTGTCGAATTCACACAGCTCTTCTTGGTGGTGTCTGCTGTCGTTGTCGGGCTCAGGGTAGCGAATGAGTACTTCTTTGGGACATTGAGCGATCTGGGTTTCCAATTTCTCACCCTGATCACGGCTACGGGGGTATACCTCCTTGCATATCGCCTTCTGACATGGTACTTTGACGACTGGATATCGACCGGGGCAGAGGTTATCCACCAACTGGTAGCCCTGATGTTCACAGTTCCGGCAATCTACCTCCAGATGATCCTCACCTCATACTCCGGGTCATTTCTTACCTTGCTCTCCCCAATTGGATTCATGGTGGTACTGATGTTAACGATACCTGCCTTTGCCGGGAAACTGCAAAAGAAGACTGCTCCCGAGTCTCCAAAGTACTACCTGTTCAAACCTACTTTCAGGCAGCTTCTGGCTGAAGTCCTTCCGAAGATCGCGGTTCTCATCCTGCTCATCTCCCTCATAGACCCCGTGAATTTTACCATAATAATTGTCGCTGAGGTTATCTGTGGAATCCTCTATTTTTGGGCTATTGGGAAGTCATATGGAAGAATACCTGAGACAGAGTCGGCTACTTAGTCCACATAACCTCTAGTCACAACCAAGTTGATTAATATGAGGACACCTGCCCGGGTGTTGATGGAAAAAATAGGATTCATAGGATTAGGGAAAATGGGACTGCCCATGAGCAGGAGAATACTGGAGAGCAAGAGCTACGAGCTGTTCGTGTACAACCGGACTCCCGGCAAGGAGCTGGACGCGCAGGTTGTGGCAAACCCAGCTGAGCTGGCATCCGAGGTCGACCGATTGGTGGTCATGGTCTCGGATGATGAAGCCTGTGAGGTTGTGCTCTTCGGTGAGAACGGTGTGGCCTCGTCGGACGCACGCCCACTTGTGATTAACATGTCCACGATCTCTCCAAAGACATCTATGGACTTCGAGAAGAGGATGGAAGAGATGGGATTTGGATATGTCGAGGCACCAGTGCTTGGGTCAGTGGGACCAGCTACTCAGGGTACCTTGGTTGTGCTTGCTGCAGGTAAGGAGGTGGAGAGGGCAAGGGATCTCTTCGATATCTTCGGAAGGGTGACCTACGAGTTCCCGCAAGTAGGGAAGGCTGCGGAGGTCAAGCTCCTGATAAACACAAACCTTGGGGTCCAGATGGCGATACTCGCTGAAACGCTCAGTGCTGCAGAGAAACTGGGGATACCACCCGAGAGGTTCATGGAGGTGGTGAATGACTCAGCGGTCAAGACGGTTGTCAGCCAGTTCAAGAAGGACAACCTGCTCAAGGACGAGTTCCCCGCAGCTTTCCCGTACAGGCACCTACTCAAGGATCTGAGATACTCCGTCGGCATGTCCTCGGACGCGGGAGCAAGGGTAGATCTGGCCTCTGCAACGAGGGACATCTACGCTGGATCAGAAGAGCTGTTCGACCTCGACTTCTCTGCAGTCAAACGGGCGTACGGAACCTAGGATATTTACAGTAGTAAGACTGCAAGTACAGGTAGGTACGAATAGGACTGTACCAAGAGTTATAATTCACCAAGGTGAGGGATGTCCAGTGGCAATAAGATACGCACAGGGTTATCAGGTTGTACGACCGTTACTAGCTAGCTTTGCACAGCTAGGGGTCAGTGCTTCAATCGTCATCACTGGGGCATTCTTCGTCGCTGAGATGAGGTTCAGGGGGTACGAGAGCTTTGAGATCTCCCTGATCATTGGAATAGCGACCATCTTTGAACTACTAAGGATCTACATAGCCCACCTTGCCGACAAGATGAGGAGGACCTCGGAGCTTATCTTTTTCGGGATGGTGATGAACCTCTCGGGATTCATCCTCTTCCCTTTTCTCCTCGACACAGTCTTTGTCGTCGGAGTACTGGCCGTCCTCAGTCTCGGGGGTGCAGTGGTGAGTAGCCTTATCGACGTCAATATCACGAACAGTACCTCAAGGGACAGAAGGGGAGGGGTGTCGGGGATCATTCAGTTCTCACGGATATCAGGATTCGCCATAGGTGGGATATTTGGATCGGTTATGTACAGACAGGTATCTTCTCCAGAGACCTTCGTCACATTCGTTGCAATCATGTTCGCGATGATCGCAGTTTTCTACATCGTCTCCTTCCTCAACCTCTCGGAAAGAGGGGGGAAGAGCGAGAAGACGGGAATGACTTTCAGCTCAGCTCTCCGTGATATCGGGAAATCGAGGAGGTTCCACCTCACATCCCTCTTCCTCCTCCTCTACTCGTTCTCACTCTTCCTCCAAGACACCGTTCTCGAGCCGTTTGCCATTGATGTCATGGGGTATGATCGCACCTCGATAGGTACACTGACCATCGTGTCCAGTGTGCTCACACTTGTGTTCGTCCCAGCAGGGGTAATCCTTGAGAGTAGAATAGGGAGGTTCAGATCAGTTACACTGGGAGAGTTTGTCATGACCACCGGTCTGCTACTCTTGGCAGCAAGTGCCTACTTACGTTCCGAACCTGTGATGTTCTTGGGTATTGTTCTCTTCGGTATAGGATCAGGAGTCCTCAGTGCGCCCGGCTTCGCCTACCTCTTGGATGTCGCCGCGGAGCACACCTCTAGCACTGCCCTGATGATCACACTGTTTGGGATACTAATTACCGCCTCCCGCTCACTTTCAGGAATGATCTCGGCCACTGTGCTTTACCTCTCGGGTTCCTATATCACCATCTTCCTGCTCGAGGTGGTCTTTGCGATATCATTCTACATACCTTTGAGGAAACTGGTCATGCAAAATATTGAGTAAGAAGGAATTCAAAGGTGGGGTTACCCCCACCAATGAACAACGAGGTCAGTCTCAGAGTTTGTTCAGTTGGGACAGGGCAGAGGATGTGATCAGGTCATCCACTTTGAGGGCCAAGAGCTTGATGTGGTAGAACTTCCCGCTGATCCACCTTCTGCCATCTGAGGTGAATAGGCTTATGAAGTAGATAACGAAGAAGATGTTCAGAGTGGGATTGTTGCCCATCTCCGTGTTCATGACGAAATAGGGATAGAGCAGGAAGTGAATGGAGTTGAGTTTTACTTTCTCGTAGAGGAACCCATTATGAGTTGACTTTGTGATCCATGGGATGACCACAAACCTGAAAAGGAGGATCCCCGTGTACCAGAAGAATGGAAACAGGTATACAGACTCTGTAGGATAATCCTGCCACGGAGAGAAATACCGACTGTCTTGGTAGCGTCCATAGGCTATGTAGAGATCAAATATAAAGAAGGCATTCAGCAGAAGGTACAGGGTTCTGATGTGATGGGCTCTGAATAGGAAGTGGTCCTGCGAATTGTCCTTTACAGCCACTACCCTTTTGTGCTCCTCCATGAAATCCAGCTCACTTGCGAGTGTCCTCTGAATAATCTCAGGATCTCCAAGCTTCTCGAGGGCCTTGCGGACTATATCCTTGGTAACAGTTTTCCCGTACCCTGCCCTGAATATGCAGTTGGAGACGATGTGTTCATAGATATCATCGACCGACTCCTCGACCTCGGCCTTTGTCAGACCCGACTCATAGAGAGAGGCCCTCAGCTCCTGTAGGTATTTGAAGAAGAGGTCCTTGGCATCTTCTGTGAAGTTCTGGTTGTCCATCATAATCCAGCCCTCCTGATCTCAACCTGCTTCTTGTGAACCATCCTGGTCAGGTAGTTCGAGTAGGTGGTGAAGTCCATGACTTCCGGTGGTGTGAGGACAGTACGTCGGGGCACGACGCTCCCATCAAGTAGCGTGAGAGAAGAGATAATTTGGATGTACGGACGGTTCTTCTTCTCCTTGAACATCGAGGTGAGAATGTACGTGATAAATAGGGATATCCCGTATAGTATTAAGAGATACAGATATTCTGTGAAGAAGAGGGAAGACGTAGCAGCCCATAAAACCGGAAATGCTACAACTGCAAACAGTAGGATGAAAAACACTGGATTCCATACCGAGTAGTACCCCTTAACCTTTTTCTGGTTGATACGAACGACGACTGGTTCCTCGAGGAACTCTGGTGGGTACTTCTCGTCAAGGGGTACATTCTTGACTTGCTTGACCTCCGTCTTGGGTGAGAGTGAAAAACCTCGGAATGGGGCCATCACCAGTCTGATTGGGAGCATTAGAAGCCAGCCCAAAATCGTCCCTATCGGAGGTATACGTGCGTAGATGAGCTCACCGTCCTCTGCGATGTACTCGTCGAAAATCCGCTTTCTCTCCTTCTTCAGGATCGAGCCGAGGTTGGTTCTCCCCCGGTACTTCATCTCCTGCTCGATCTCCTTGAATATTCTCTCCCTACTGTCCGAGACGATGAGGTCCATCTTCTCGGTAGAGAGCGGTATCGCCTTCCTCCGGAGCAGATTGAATATGTCCCGGGTGAAGGTGTTGAGTTGGTAAAGCTGGGAACTCATCAGTCCCTGCTCCTCATTCTTCAGCATTAACTGTCTTCCTCCTTATAGTGAAATATGTTTGAGACTGCGACACTGTACCGCTGCCAGAGCTCGAAGATCCGTCCATAGAAGGCGATCCCCCTTCTGTTTAACCGGTACATCGTCTTCCGCTGGTCACCAACCGGTTTGTAGGTCTCGATCATCCCCTCGGTGACGTACCTCCTGAGTAGGGGGTACACGGTCCCGAGTGGAACCGAGATGATCTGGTTAGTCCGCATCCAGATACGGTCGCATATCTCCTTCCCGTGGAGATCCTCTTGGGCAAGCACACTGAGGACGAGTAGCTGTATCACTCCTCTCCTGATCTCGGTCTCCCAGTTGTTGATTAACTGATCCTCGGTCATCTACAGATCTCCTGTGGGAATATGACTTGAATTACATTGCGATACAATTGATTGCGTCACAATGTATTGCGTCACACACTAATTTTGTCATTACCCTATTTATACCTAACTACTCATCTTGAGATCATCCGCGGAAAAATGTGCAAGGAATTGAACTGATGGAATTGTCTTTACGGAAGAGAGCTAAAGCATTTGGGGAGGTCTCGATACCCAATATTCAAGAGTAGAATGGCGAAAGTATAACAGATGCCTTTCACACCTTTCCACTGGGGACTGCCTCTCCTTATTGCAGACTTGGGATGGAAAAGAGAGAGGACCTATATCGTTCAGATCCTATCGGTGATCCTCGTAACCATCCCTGACATAGAGGGATTTAGTGCCCTGATCCTTGGGATATCGTGGATTCCAGTCCATGGTCCCCTCCACTCAATTCTAGGTGCTCTGTCTCTTGGAGTAGTGTTTTCCATCACGGCCAAGGTCATTCTGGATAGGTACAGAATACAGCTCGATAGAAAGGATCTCGCATTTCTCTTAATTACACCACTGATCTTCCACCTCGGCTTAGACATAATGATGCACAGAGATATTTGTCCCTTCTGGCCATTCAGTTCAGAGCCAAATGAATTAACGATTCCTAGGGGAGGTTATTTATCCACCTTGACAGGAATTATCGCATTCGAGTTTTACGTGATTATACAGATGGCAAGGTTCATGAATAGATACAGGAAGAGGTTAAGAGAAAATACCAATAAATTTCATGGTCTTGAACCTTAACTCGAAGATTTTATAAAAGACGTTAAAATATGACAAATGTGTATACAGATAGGACAGAACCATATATTTCAAACTATCGCTCTGCGGCTAATGCCACCACATTGCTCGGAGTGATCTTAGCCGGAGTGGCGTCGTACCTCCTGTACAGCGAAGAGATACTGATCTCTACTGGAGTTCTTCTCTTGGCCTACTCCATGGATGTGCTCGACGGGAAGATTGCCAGGCGAGGAGGGCAAACCGTGAGAGATCGAGCTAGGGGAACCTTTCTCGACGGACTCGCAGACAGGGTGAGTGATCTTTTCATATTCACTGCACTCTTCCTCTCACCCCTGTTCGATGCTCTTGCAGTGTTTCTTCTTGCAGTACTGAGTTATTTCGCACTCTACCTCAGATCAACCCTCGGGCAATTCAGGGTATTTACCAAAACCTTCTATGAGAGGAATACGAGATCTGTTTCCCTTATCTTCACCTTATTAGCGACGGTCTTCTTACCCCCTCTAGCGAATGGGATTTGGATCATCGTAGGTCTTCAGGGAATGGCTTTACTCTCTTATGTGAGGAAGGGCATAGTAGAACTTTCAGTACCTTCTGATCCAGAGAGTACAGACATCACTGGGGATGAGACACTGGAATACTCGGAACAAGTGATAGCAACATGAGAACTAGGGAGAAACTGGTAGTTGTACTTGTAGTTGTGCTTGTGTTGACGGACTATGGTCTGATTTATAACCACAGGGAAAACCTGAAAGACTCTCTTACAGAATCAACAACTGAGACAACGGGAGACGTCTCGATAAATTACGGCTTCGGGGATGATGATATCCCGTGGCTGATCATCTGGACCAGTGGAGATACAGTATTGTTAGATCTCGTCCAAGTAGAGTACGGTCGTATAGTACTTTATTACAACCTTACTGTGAACGCAAGGGGCTTGTATATGCAGCTTCCAGATGCTAGTGACACATATTACATCTATGAGAGCTTTTCACGGAACAAAACGCGGATCGCTGAAGTGAAGGAGACGGGAGGAGTGGTAAGCATAAATTCGTTGTATACCTCTTCAAGCCTGTTCACCTTCAGCTTTGACTTGGTGGAGAGATCAGCAACCAAATTGATGATTGCAATCATACTCAATATGAGCATATTCAACCTTCTTGTCTTAGCAGGTTATCTTTTTGTTTATTATCGGAGGGGGACAGGTAAACTTGACAGATTCATCTCGGTCATCTTGAAGATCATCACTGGAATATCGATGATTCCCCTTCTTTTGGCCTCCGTACTATTAATTCTGGGATACAGTAATTCGAGAGGTGGTTCACCAGATTCGGGATTAATGTCCATAATTAGTTACCCATTATTTGCTCCGCTAACACTATTAGTCATCATGGTTTTCGCCTCCTATCTTTCTGAAGAGAGATTTTACCTAATACCAATGACAGCAAGTGTGCTGATTCTTGACAATCATTTCCTGGTGAAGTTCCTATTCTATGACGGATCAATCATCTGGCCCTATTCAGTCACCTCTACCTTAGCCCTTTTGGCTATCTCAGCATATTATTTCTACAGGACCACAAAGAAGATCGAAGTGATGAATGGGGCTAAACCTCTCCATGACCCCAGCTCGGAATCACTCTATCCTATCAAGGAGGATGGAGAAGAGTTTCAAGCGATAGTACCAACACGATTCATTAAAAGAGCAAGGATAGCCTACGGTATACTTTTCTTTATTCTTATATTTCAGTGAATTTTTGTTTCTATGATATTTCAGTCATCCATGAGGACAGGCATCTCCATCTCGCCATCGTGGTCATACTTCACACCAAGGATGAGAAGAACAGCCAGTGCAAGCCAGAAGAGGGAGAAGAACCAGATACCGTAGAGGGTTCCAGTCACATCTCTGAGGAAACCAAATGAGATGGGACCAAGGATGGCAGCAACCGAAGAGGCAAGATAGTAGAGCCCAGTACCAGCGCCGATATTTTCCTTCGACAGTCCCCAGACAATGACGATGCTGTTCACGTTGATGAATGCCCACCCGATTGCAGCAACGATGAAGGAGAGCGAGACCATGGAGAGTTCGGTCTGGAAGATTCCAAAAGTCATCGCACCGATGAAGATCAATAGACCAAGACCTATGATTCTCTTCTGCCCATACCTCTCACCGAGGAAGCCACCGGGGAGGGTCATGAGGACGAAGATGATCGGGACGAGGAATATGGCCTTGTTGGCGATACCAATAGCGGTCTCGTAGCTAGGGAGTGTGGGGTCGGTCTCTCCGAGGATATTGACCGCGATGTATGGAGGTAGCCACACCTCCAATGCATTCCAGGCCATAAACCACGAACTGATTCCCAGAAGAATGAATAGTTTACTTCTATGAGAGGGTTCAAAGAGCAGCTTAATCTCTTTCTTGAGGGAGACAGGTGGCTTGTCCTCAACCTCTTCAGCAGGGATATCTGGCTCCTTCACAAGCATGAAGAAGATGATGAAGGTGACTACCATAATTATGCTCATGGTCAGGAATCCAGTGAAGAAACCGTAGTTCTCCACCAACGACCCTCCGACAAGAAGTGCCACACCCGCGAATAGTCCCCCCACGAGATTAATCAGTCCGTTGGCCTTTGAGTGGTGAGCCTTAGGGGTGAGATCCGGCATCAGAGCAACCACTGGAGATCGGTATATCGCCATGGACATGTTGAACGCCAAGACTACAATGATCAGCATCCACAACGGTTCGGTTGCGGTAAGCGGTATTAACGTAAAGAAGATCGCAGCGAGGGGAACACCGACCATAATGTAAGGCATACGTTTCCCCCATCGCGTACGAGTGTTGTCGGATTTCGTTCCGATGTATGGTTGGACAAACATAGCGATGATGTTGTCCCACGTCATGATGAAACCAATGAATGCGCTCGTCATCCAAGCGTACCTAGGCTGGAAATTTCTCTCGATAAAACCAATCATATTTCCGTTGTAGAATGTCCAAGTTATCGCAGTAGTTCCGAAGCCCAACCCAATGGCCAAAGTGTACAGGTACCTCAAGGGTGGTGTCTCACGAATAGATCCCCCTGTAGGTTCAGGATAGGTTTCCTCCATACACCTACACTCAGGGATTGAGTTATAAATCCCTATTATGCAAAAATATCGAGGAGCTAACTTTGGAGAGCACGATTCGATATTTATTGTAGATAGTATAATAAAACGATATGATTGGTTAATAGTTTACCTATGAGTTGGCAATCTGTGCAGCTTGGTTCATGATGCTCTGCCACTTGAAGACTTGGATGATGACAATAATCATAGGAATCATTAACCATGAGAGCAATAGCATCAGAATTATCATAATCCCACTCATGGGTCTGTCCTGTATCGGCATTCCTGAGACATCGAGGAGAGCAATAAGATCATCCTGCTTTTTCATAATAACATAAAAATTAAGAATTGGAATAAACGTGAGAAGGATTGCAAGCCCGGGACTTAGTGTGTTTACGGTCTTTCCAGTCTTCGCCTGTATTGCCATTGCGAGTTTCTTCATATCAGCAAAGTTGTTGTAATAGTAGATAATGAGTGGAATTCCAAACAGGAGCATTCCACCCAGGATCCACATTATGGTGTTTCTTTGCGGTACTGGTTGTGTCATTTGTGACATGGTGTGTGGTAGAGAAATTGGGTATATTTAATTATTATGAATCTCAGTGAAATAATCGAGAAAAAACAGTAATTATTATTCGTAACTGTTTGGTGTTTTGTTTGCCAAGAAAATGAGAAATTTAATTCTGGGCAATCAGTAATCCAAACAATGGAATCTATCAGAATTGTATTTGGAAAGATTTGGTAACTAATTTCAGGTTAGCTAGGAAAGTAAGTTTTGAGGTTTGTCAAATGTGTTAAAAAGAAGAAGGAGTACAGGTGAGACCATCCAGTAATATAGGAAGATCAGTATAATTATAAGCCTCAGTGAATCTAATACAAATGATGTTAGAGTATTTATCAGAGACGGAATTCCTTGATATAAATGCCCCTGAGGTTCGGAGTACGATACAGAAGTTGAATTTGAACGGATTGAGTAATCGGGAAAAGGCGGTAAGAATTTTTGAGTACGTTAGGGATTCAACAAAGTACTCTATCAAGGGAGTTGGTGTGTCACCTGACTTGTTCAAAGCGAGCACGACACTTAGGAGGGACAACTCATTCTGCATCCCTAAAGCAGTGACACTCTGTACCCTTGCTCGAGCGGTGGGAATCCCATCACGCCTCCACTTTGTGGATTTTATCAACCACCGACTCACTCCAGAGCTTGTTGCTTTGTGGGGTACTAATGTTATGGCATCACATTGTTACTCAGAGCTCTATATCAATGGGAAATGGGTTAAAGCCACTCCTGCACTGGATAGAAAGACATGCGAGATTCACAGGTTCATAACACCTGAATTCGACGGGGAAAACGACGCCCTTCTGAGCCCCACGGACAGAGATGGTAATCCACATGTAGAGTACATAAAGGATCACGGAACCTACGCTGACGTACCCCTCGATATGATCGTGAAGATATTCGAGGAGAACTATGGTGATATATCATCAGAATTCGCAAAGAAGATTTTCATGGAGAATGTTGAGACCTTCACATAAGGAGGAACAGCAAATACCATTATATTTCGAGAAATATGTCTAGACTGACCACTAAGATTATTATCTACCATCTCCCCCCTTTCTTAGATGGAAGACTATGCAGACCTCGCGATCAAGAGTATATCCGACAATCAGGGATTTCAGCTCGCGCAGGTGAGGTTCGTGAATATACGGCAAGAGAATATCAACTACAGGATGGGGTTGCCATTCCAGAGTAACCGGTCATTCAGCCAAGGAGTTGCAGTAAGAGTGCGGGCGAATAATGCCTGGGGGTTTGCCGCCACAAATCTACTTGACAAAGAGAGCATAATCAGTACCGCTAAGAACGCTTGGAAAATAGCACTGGCGTCTGCCAATGTACCCAGAAGGCAGCAGGTTACACTTGCAGAAGAACCAACGTACAAGGATGAGTACTCAGTGAGAATTGACAAGGATCCGTTCAAGATGGACTTCGAGGAGAAGGCATCCATCGTACAAGATGCTAATAAGCAGAGCTTTTCCGAGACTGATCTTGTCAGGGACTCCATGGCCTCCTATAATGCCAGGGATCTCAACATCCATTTCTTCAGTTCGGACGGGAGTGACATCAAGCAAAGAATACTCATGATAGGTGCAGACATATCGGCGATAGCAGTCGGTACTGAAGGACCGCAAAGGAGGGCGATGGACATGAACATGACGGGAGGATGGGAACTTGTTGAGCAATTTGACCTCATGAAGCAGGCTGAGGTAGTCAAGCGAGAATCAATCGAGCTGGCAACCAAGGCGGAGAAGTGCCCGAAAGACTACAAGGGAACCCTCATTCTCGACCCATGGCAACTCGGTCTCCAGATCCATGAATCCACAGGGCATCCCACAGAACTCGATAGGGTATTGGGATACGAAGCTGACTTTGCAGGGACCTCATGGATGACTACCGACAAGTTGGGGAACTTGCAATATGGCAATGAACTTGTGAACATCACCCAAGATGCAACAATCCATGGCATACTTGGGCACATCAAGTACGATGACGAGGGAGTTCTCGCCAGACGAGTACCTATCGTCAAAGAGGGGATATTTGTTGGGTATCAGACCGACCGGGAGCATGCTTCACTAATCGGGCAGGAAAGATCCACGGGCAACTCAAGAGCGGATAATTACAACGATGTTCCTATCATCAGGATGAACTCGATGAATCTTGATGCACCTACTGGTGATGAGGGCTTCAAGGATATCGACGAACTTATAGCAGATACCAAGGACGGGATCTACGGGATTCGATATAAATCCCACTCAATTGATGACAAGAGGCTAAACTTCCAGTTCTCCACCCAAATCGGATACAAGATAGAGAAAGGCGAGATTGTCAAGACTCTGAAAAACATTTCCTATCAGGGGATCACACCCGAGTTCTGGGGGTCGGTCTCCGGACTCACACGCGAGTTCGAGCTCCACGGTCATCCAAACTGCGGGAAGGGAGCACCAAATATGCAAACGGGATATGTGACGCACGGCGGTCCTTGGACAAGGTTCGAGAATGTGCACATGGGGATAGCGTGATCAAGATGGTAGACATAAAGACATTCGATGAATTAGCAGAGATTGCCAAGGAACTCCTGAGCGAAAGCAAGGCACAGGGAGCAGACGCGGCACAAGTGACAGTGTATAGCAATGAGAACATAGCCACAAGGTACGGAGAGAAGCACATAACTCAGAATACCTTGAGGAACACTACAGAGTTCCAGCTACAACTACAGATAGGAAGTAAGGTAGGGAACTACAGCGGAACGATGCATCGGGATCGGGTCAAAGCTATGGTCAACGATGCCATCACCTTAGCAAGGTTCTCTCCAGACGATCCAGAGTTCCCGGGATTCATTCAGGAGCAGCCCGACTATCCAGACCTTCCAGCACGAATGGTTGAGTATACACCTATGGAGATCTCAGATCAGGTGAAACTTGCCATCGAGAGCGCAGAGATCAATTCAGAAATTGTCTCAGTGGCAGGAAACCTGAACTACAATACCGGTAGATTCGTTCTGATGAACAGCTACGGTATTATGGCACAGAGAGAGGGATCTACAGTCTCGGGGATCATAAATGTGGCTGCTTCCAAGGGTACAGGTGAATCGAGATCCTCTTCCTCTGTTGCAGGAGTGAAGTTTGAGGATCTACAAATAGAGAAAACCGCACAAATCGTCGCCGATCGGGCTTACCGTGGTCTGAATCAAGGAGAGCTCGATGTCGGGGGTTATGAGACAATATTTGGCCACGAAGCAACAATGGAGCTCATGTTCCACATGGGTCTAGCGACTTCGTCCAGCATGCTTATCAATTACCAAAGCCCGTTCAAGGACAAATTAGGAGAGAAGTTGTTCGATGAGAGGTTCACTATAACTGACGCCGTGTCTGATCCAGAGCACTATGCCTCTCAGAACTTCGATACAGATGGAGAGCCAAGCTACGATATCACTTACATTGAAGACGGAGTAGTGAAAGAATTTGCGTATAACAGACGGAATGCGAAGAAGTTGGGAGTAGAGACTAATGGCAGAGCTGTTGGAGGATTCACCATGTTCAGATCACCGTCCATCAAACCAGGAAGTAAGACGGAGGAGGAGTTGATAGCCTCAGTAGACGACGGGATTTACATTACAAGTCTCTGGTACTGCAATTTCGTGCACATGCCCGACTCCACGATCACAGGATTGACTAGGGATGGTCTATTCCGGATAAAGAATGGAGAGATAGTCGGTTCCTTGAAAAACATGAGGTTCACTGATTCGATGTTCTCGATGTACAAGGAGGCAGAACCTGCAAATGATGTAGTACAGAAGCTCCACGGTACCTACGGGAGTATATTTGGTCTAGCAGGGAAGATCCCAACTCTGAGATTGGGAAATTTCAATTTCTCCAGCAAGGGTAAGCACTGATACCGTATTTCAACTATTTTTGATAACTAAATCATTCCGAGTACCTCTTCACCTCGCCATCAACAGCGTGGTAGCCAAGGGGTTCTCCATCGGTTCTAACTCCAAGACCCTGAAGAGAACGTGTTACGTAATTGAAGTATGATACGATTTGATTGAGGTCGAGGATACCAGCGTCGGACAGACCCACTCTCCTCAACGGAGCCAAATCTTCCTCTACCATATCAGCAGGTCTCAATGTTAGTTTAATCGCATAGTCAACAAGAGCACGTTCTCGTGGCCCCAGACCATCGCCACCCTCTACAGCGGACTTGGTCAATCTCTTAGCTTCCATTTGACCGCCCACTAGATCCGCTAGACCAGTTCCGTGGTGGGCTACACAGTACTCACATCCATTCAGTGTACCCACAGTAACTGCCACAAGCTCCCTCTCCTTTTTGTCTAACTCATTGGGTTCAGAGTGAAGTGCCGATCTGTAAAGAGCGAGGTGACCCCTCATGGTCCGGGGTCTGAGACTGTGCACCTTCAGTACATTGTCTACATGTCCCTCTGGACTTTTCAGGTTGGAGTAGAGGTTCTGGAGGTCACCAGTGGCCTCGTCAATGTCGATGACTTCTATCCACGTCATTGAACTGTCCTTCTTGGGTAGGACTTTAATGTTATCGTGGGGATGAATCCGCTCGTTTCCGAAGAATGACTAAAGTGGTGATAGAGGGGAGAAGAAGGAATGAGATATTGGACTCCGATGTGGAAAAGTTCTGATCGACCAGCCTGTCGAGGGCACGTACTCCGATGTATAAGGTGTACCCTTTCTTTTGGGCCTGTTCCTGTACAAAAGAGATTGCATCTTGGTTCGATGTGTACTCGACAAGTAAGACAGGCTTACCGTCTCTTGTCAGCAGGTCAAGCAGATTTTCGCTGTATTCCCTCCCATCAGTCTTATGGGTAATCCCATCCTCCTCTAAGTAAAGGTCTTCCTTACCAATGGCGTCAATTACTGCCCTGTACCCGTCATTCTGTAGCAGGCCCTCACCGTTCTGCGGGATGATCAAAAAGTCTGACCCGGCCTTCTCTCTTGTGTAATTGGATATATTGGTGACGAATTCGATCATTAACTGCGTGGCCTTAGGAACTGAATCTTCGTAAAATTCGTAAGCGTCGATGATGTCGAGATAGACTCCGTCAAATCCTGCAGAGATTATCTTATCGAGATAGCCAAAGATGATAGTCTGCCACTCAGGATCCCAGTACTTCACCTTGTAGTTCCCCTCCCAGTCTGGGTTCTCCCCGTCCATCCACACAGGGGGAGAACTCAACCAGCTATCGTCGAAATAGTATCGATAGTCCTCAGCTTCCCCGATGGAGATGTAACTCACTACCTGTTTACCACTCGACTGGATGTCTACGACCTCCTCCTTGGTGAAAGCTTGGGTATCCGTGCCATCCTTAGAGTAATCGATCACGAGAATATCAGCATCGAATAACTTCAGGGTATCTATATCATAGTTCTGCAGCTGATATCCCCAAGACCTTATTTGAATCGAGCTCCCTGGTACTGCCATTGCCAAGATCAGGATTCCAAAAAACAGATAGGGTTTCATACGGAGATGACGAACTTTATGGTATTTAACCCTAGCGTGAATTTTTCAGAAAGCTCAGACAGTTGGTGATTCATTCATACAGCTGAACACAGTTCGTCCATAATTCTCCGAGAAAAACAGCCCACATACAAGAAAATTACACATTATCGCACCGAATGACCTATATATCGAAATAGTATCGTTGATGTATTGACGGAAACTGAAAGTGAACAAATTTCAGAGGAAGTCGTCAAGGAGACCTCTACACCTAGGCAACCTATAGTCAGGATAGCCATTTGGTTCGGTCTCGTGCTCTCTCCTCTGATCATACTCTACATTCTATTTGTCATCATCGACCTCTTTGCTGATCCAGCACAGGGGACGATTACAATAGACCCCATGGGACTGCTGTACCGTAGCATCCTATGGGGATCGTTTTATCTCTCGATGGCCATAGGGCTGACGCTTGGATACAAGATTTTCAAGTTTGCCAATTTTGCAGTTGGAGAGTACTTCCTCATGGGGGGATACGTGGCTGTGTACATGGGATCGACAAAGTACCTGCAATCGACCGCTTCCAATCCTAACCCGAATGTGCTTTGGTTCGCCCTCTTTATGGCATTCATCGTCTGTGGACTGTATGCTATTCTTGTGGACATCATCGTGTTCAGACCGTTGAGGAACAGGGGTAGCTCTCAACAGACACTCATGATAAGTTCGTTGGGTGTGTCCTTAGCTACCAGAGCAATTATTGCCATGAGGTTTGGGTCAGCTAATATGAGCTTCTTCACGACACAGGGGCAGATCAGTTCGGAGACTCAGAGCAAGGTACCCACACTTCTCTACAGGATCCCCTTGTTCGCTTCTCTTCCCTCAGTAGATCTGACCTACTCAGATGGTTCGCCAACCGTCCTGATTATCAACCAGATAGATGTGATCACTATGGTCACCCTATTCACCCTCGTGGTTCTTTTCTTCGTCTTTCTCAAAGGTACAAAGGTAGGAAAGGCCATGAGGGCAACAGCGAGCAACCCAGACTTGGCAGCTGCGTCAGGAATCAGTACAACCAAGATCTACAACATCAGCTCATTCATCATCGGAGGTATAGCCGGAGTAGGTGGTGTGCTATATGTCGCAAAACTCGGCATAGGTCTGGAAGACGCAATATTCTTAATCATCCCTGCATTCGCAGTCGTAGTTCTCGGATCAGTGGGCTCACTCATCGGTGCCTTGGTCGCCACATACATCGTTGGATTTGCAAGGGTGTACAGTTCTCCCATCCTTTCTGGATTACAAGAGCCAACGGAGAGAAGCAACTTGAAGGCATATGTCGACATCGTCCCATTCTTCCTTCTTGTGCTCGTTCTACTCGTTCACAATCAGGGCATAGGGCTCGGACTGGAGAAACGGTTTAACAAATTCACGTTCAGGAGTCTCTTTAAAGGAGGGGATAAAGAATGAGCGAAGCTAGTTCTCCAATGAAGGAGGTTTCGATATTCTTCAAGACGTTAGGAGCCGCGTTCAAGGAATTTTTCAATCGAGCAAGTGACCCAATTGAGAGGAAAGAGATAGACACCACCACCACAAAGGGCAAAATTTACAATTATGTCAATCTAGTTTTCTTCATCCTCGGGTACCCATTTCTGCTTCTGGGACACATGTTCGCTGGTTTTGTCGAGGTCATCACAACCGAGACACTTTACAGATTTCCCAAGGGAAGAAGAGAGAAGGCTCTGCAGGACAGAATCTTCCTCATAGGTATGGTCATTGTGTTCTTTCTGATTTTGATACAGCCTGCAGACCCTAGCAAGAAGATATTTGTGATATCGTTCTTGGTGTTCCTCATCTGCTATTATGCTATAATGGCGATGGGACTAAACATCCAAACTGGAGCGACAGGAATTGTGAACTTCGGAGTGATCTTCTTTGTAGGGATTGGGATGGTATCAAGTGCAGTTCTCTCTACCAAGGGTATTTCCCTATTTGGACTGAAGATCCTACTCGATCCCATAACATCGATGCTGGTCGGGATGGGAATTTCAGCGGTTCTCGGATATCTTCTAGCCTACCCAGGTCTTAGGTTACGGACAGATTACTTCGCGATCATCACCATAGCTCTGGGAGAGTTCCTGAAGAGGTTGCTCCTAGCAGAGCCTACCTTCCAGACAGACAGACCATGGGGGTCGAGCATCGGCATAAGCAATATCCCTGCGCCATTCAAGGATGCATTCGCCAACAACAGATTTGGAATAGCATACGATACGGTTTTGGCCATAATCGGGATTATTTTCATGGTCATTGTCCTTGTCCTCTCCCAACTCCTCTTGAGGTCTCCTTATGGGAGGGTTCTTCGAGGTATACGGGAGGACGAACAGGTTGTCGACTCCTATGGGTACGATGTATTCAAGTACAAGGCATCAGTTCTGGCGATTGGCGGAGCGATATTCGCCATGGCCGGAAGTATGTGGGTCTGGAAAGTAAGCAGTATCTTTCCAGGAACGATTGCAGTGATCACGACCTTCTACGTCTGGGCAGCATTTATAATCGGTGGAAAGGGAAATTCCAAAGGAATGATCTTAGGAGCCTCAGTTATTGCTATTACACAGTACTCAGTTGATAACCTCAGCACAATAAGTCCTGCGGAGAGACCAAGAACCTTTCTGGCCGTTCTGGACTTTTTCTTCAGGATCATAGCTGTAGATATCGGAGGCACATTATTCGGTGACTCTACATGGCAGAATACTTTCACAAGTCGAGAGGATGCCTTTGTCGATACCAGCTTTATCCAGTTGTTCATTGTCGGTGCCCTAATCATTCTTTTCCTGAGGTACATGCCTGATGGAATCCTCCCCGAGTTACCTTACACCCCCAAATCTGAATCACACGGTCGATTCGAGGACGAGGAACTTCTAATCGAGAAGATGAGAAAGACATCCCAAGCATACACCAAGGAGGGGAAGACATGACTGAAGCAGCACTGTCCGTCAAAGGTCTCTCGAAGAGCTTCAGTGGTCTGAAAGCAGTCAACAACATCCACTTCGATCTCAAGAAACACGAGATCATGGGACTAATCGGCCCAAATGGTAGTGGAAAATCCACGACCTTCAACACCATCACGGGGATAATCCCCGCAGATTCAGGATCCGTCAAGGTCTTTGGAGAAGAAGTCATGGGGAAACCACCTCATGAGATTAACGCCTTGGGACTATCGAGAACTTTCCAGAATACAAGGTTGTGGAGGGAACTTACCGTTCTTGAGAACCTGATGATGCCCCCAAAGAATCAATTAGGGAGCTCTGTTCTCAATGCTTTGATGCCTTGGAAATACAAGAAGCAAGAAGAGGAACTGATTGAGAAAGCATACACCATCCTCAAGCTCCTCGAAATCGAGCACATGGCAGAGAACTATGCCTCTGAACTTTCAGGAGGTCAATCTAAGCTAGTGGATATTGGTAGGCTTCTCATGAGTGATGCCAAGATCCTCATGCTGGACGAGCCCGTGGCGGGTGTGGCAGGTCCCTTGACCGAGAAGATCTTCCAAACCCTCAAGAAGCTGAGGAAGGAATTAGGACTCACTATCCTGATCATCGAACACAACATGGACTTCATCCTTAGGAAAGGTATCGACCACATAGTGGTTATGGCAAATGGAGAAGAGATCCTCAACGGCCCCCCTGACATCGTACGGAAATCGCAGGATGTCATAGACGCCTATCTTGGAGAGTGAGATAATATGAGAGCAATTGACAACAAAGCACTTGAAGTAATAGGAATTAACGGGGGATATGGCTCGGTACAGATCCTCTTCGACATAGACCTTGCCGTGGGCAAGCAGGAGATAGTAACGATCATAGGCCCAAATGGTTGCGGGAAAAGTACCTTCCTGAAGGTTATTTTCGGTCTGGCAAATCGTTACTCAGGCGGGATCAAATACTTCGGCTCGGATGTGTCAAATGAGAAGACCGACAAGCTTGTCAATATGGGTATGTCCTACGTGCCCCAGGTCAATAATGTCTTCCCCGACCTGACAATCCTTGAAAACTTAGAGATGGGGGGATACCGTCTGAATGACGACATATCAGATGACATGGAGAAGGTTTTCCAGATCTTTCCGGAGTTAAAAGAGAGAAAGTTCGAACTGGCATCCAATCTCTCGGGTGGGCAACGGCAGATGCTTGCCCTTGGCAGGGCATTGATGACCAGACCGCAGATGATGCTACTCGATGAACCCACAGCTGCACTCAGTCCCATCTTCGTGCAAGAGATACTTGACAAGGTATCTGCACTTAGGGACGATGGCATGTCCATCCTACTTGTTGAGCAAAATGCCAAGTCGGCTTTACGACATTCGGACTATGGCTATGTCTTTGCGCACGGTGAGCTGGTCTACGAGGACGTAGCTGAGAGTATTCTTACGAACAAGAACATCGGGGAGCTCTTCCTCGGAGTAGCGAAAGACTGAGAGTAAACACCTGTACTATAATTTATCTACATCTTGTCGCTTTTACCAGTGATCCAAAAAAACTTTATATCCATCGTGTTGACTATCACATATTCATCCTCGGATGAACACTACTCAATGGAGTAATTAAAATGAACAGAAAGATAGCAATTTCAATGGGTCTTTTGGCTCTGCTCGTTGTTGGGGCAAGTTTCACCCTCAACACGGCCTCAGCCAATGCAGTAACCGTCAAGATCGGATTACTCACCCCTAAGACCGGAGCACTTGGTTTCCTCGGACAATCCTTCGAGGATGGTGCCAACCTGGCAATCGACGAACTCAACAAGAACGATGAGGAATTCACCTTTGAGCTTGTTGTTGGAGACACTGAAACAGACTCCACTGCCACCGCTACTGCAGTCAGCACAATGATCGCAGACGGTGTAAGCGGAATTGTCGGTGCTGCAGCTTCATCCAACACACTTGCAGCAATCGCAATCGCAAAGGACAGCAACATCCCCATGATCTCCTACGCATCAACCTCGCCCGCAATCACGGATGAGGACGACGGTGACTTCCTGTACAGGGTTGTTCCCTCAGATGCTTTCCAGGGTAAGGCACTCGCTAAGCTCATGAGCGATGACGACATCAATAAGGTCGCCATCATCGGCCTGAACGACGCATATGGTACTGGTCTTGCAGACGCATTTAAGTCTGAATTCAGCGGAACAGTCAGCACCGAGCAGACCTACCCCAGTGACCAGAGCGACTTCTCCACAGAGGTTGCTGCAGTCAAGGCAAGTGATGCAGAGGCAGTTCTGCTGATCTCCTTCAACACAGACGGAACAGCTATTCTCAAGGAGCTGGAGGCACAGGGTGTTAACCTGCCCCTCTACGGTACTGACGGTACGAAGTCTGACGCTCTCTTTGACGCAGGTAACTTCGACGGAATGAAGGGGACAGCCCCTCAGACCAAGAATGATACCGCATTCTTCACCGCATTCAAAGAGAAGTACGACTATGCACCCACCATCTTCGTCCCCGAGACCTACGACGCAACCATGATCCTTGGTCTGGCTGCCCTTGAGGCACACACCGCTGAGAGCTGCAGTGTTGCAGACAACATCAGAACGATCGGAAAGGACTACAACGGTGTGTCTTCCACCATCACATTCGATGTGAACGGTGATCAGGTCTCCGCCAGCTATGAGTTCTGGAAGGCAGACTCAACCTCCGCATCCAACTTCACAAAGGTCGGAGAGTTCGTGCCTGACACCGGTACCGCAGACCTTGGAAGCAACCCCCCCCACTGTGGAACATCCAACGATCAGGGTACACCCGTGTCCACAATTTCGATCTTCCTCGGACTCTTCAGCATCGCAACCATTGTCATGCTCAGAAGGAAGTTCTAAGCCTAAATCTCAAAAATCAGACTATTGATATATTTTAACTACTAAATTCAACAATGCAGAGTTATAGCTCTGAGAAAAGAGCTATATAACCAATTATGTTTTCAGCGGTATGGAATATTCTATAACCGAAATCCACGAAATGTTCAAGTCTGGTGAGCTCACGGCAGAGAAACTAGTGCAGCGTTATATCAGCAGGATAGAGGATGTTAACCCTAAAATCAACGCGGTAATCGAGCTGAACCCTGATGCTCTCGACATAGCACGGGAGCTTGATCACCACTACGCGGACAGCGGTGCTGTAGGTCCTTTGCATGGAATCCCGATCCTCCTTAAGGACAATATTGACACAGGGGACAAGATGATGACCACCGCAGGATCTCTTGCTCTTGACGGCCACAGGGCAAAGGAAGATGCTTTTCTCGTCAAACGGCTTCGGGATGCAGGAGCTATCATCCTTGGTAAGGCTAACCTCAGCGAGTGGGCCAATTTCAGAGGGCAGAGGTCTTCCAGTGGCTGGAGCAGTAGAGGAGGGCAGACTCGTAACCCATATGTCCTCGACAGGACACCATGTGGATCTAGCTCTGGGTCAGGAGCTGCAGTTGCAGCAGACCTGTGCACAGTTGCGATAGGGACGGAGACCGACGGATCCATCGTGTGCCCAGCGAGCATCAACGGTGTCGTGGGGATCAAGCCCAGCATAGGACTGGTGAGCCGCAGTGGGATCATTCCCATCGCTCACTCACAGGATACTGCGGGACCTATGGCCAGAACAGTTGAGGATGCGGTCAGGGTACTGCAGGTTATCGCGGCTAAGGATGAAAATGACAGTGTAACTGAGGACAGACAGGAGAATTTCCTCAAGCACCTGAACAAGGACGGTCTAGCTGGTAAGAGACTTGGAGTGCTCAGGGGTAATTTCAGCCCGAAGACCATGAGAGTATTCGAGAGAGCATTGGAAGAGTTGAAGGCGGCTGGGGCGGAGCTGACTGACGTGGAGCTCAAGCGTCCCGAGGGCATCGGTCCCGCGGAGATGAATGTCCTCCTCTACGAGTACAAGCACGATCTGACCTCGTACCTACAAGAATCTGGTTGTAAGCCCAAATCGATAGAGGACCTCATTGCGATCGGTAAGGAGCAGGAAGACAGGATACTCACCCATTTCGGGCAGGAGTATTTCGAGATGGCTCTGCAGAAAGGATCCTATGAGGACGAGGAATACCAGAACGCTATGAACCTGTACGACGAGTTCAGGCAGAGCATCGACGAGGTGATGAAGGATGTCGACGCAATAGTCTCTCCGACGACTGGTCCCGCATGGCTTATTGATCACGTGAACGGTGATAACCATGGTGGCGGCTCCTCGTCGTCCATTGCTGCGGTCTCGGGATACTCCGCGATAACCGTACCTGCGGGATACATCAGGGGCTTACCCATCGGCATCTCCTTCATAGGAGGGAAGTTCCAAGAAGGAAGTCTCATCGAACTGGCCTATGCCTTCGAGCAGAGGACACAAACCAGAGTGCCACCTACCTTCATCAGTTCGGTTCCACTGGATTGAATACCTGAATTAGTCCTAAAATAAGGGTTTATCGAGTTAAAGTGTTGTTAAGCTAATATTAATTAATACCTATTGTTACGCCTTGGGGGTCTGTTCTCCCTGTAGCAGTCTTGGCAGTACACGGGCCTCACGCCATCAGGCTTGAAGGGTACTTGGGTCTCTTTGTTGCATTTGGAGCATGTTACGTCGAACATCTCCCGGGTTTCGTTAGATCGTGGATAACTCATTTTGTTTCACATCTTGTAATTCTACGATAAACAAATTTTCTAAGGATAATTGGTATCTCGCTGAATACAACCTCTAATATTTTCCTTCTTAATATATGATGGGGTAGGTATCAAATCAGGAGTTGTTTGCAGGCGGCGCACTTCTCATCGGTCTTAGAGTTCGCATGACCACAATTCGTACAGAACCAAGTGTCTTTGGTGAAGGTCTTCTTCTCCTTCTTGACTACAGGGGTGTTGTCGTACTTGGTCTTCGATAGCCTGACTCCCACAACCAGTCCGAAGTAGGTAAAGAACAGGTAGGCAATGATCTTCTGGTACGTTTCGATGGGAAAGGTGTTAACGTACGGAATATCCTTGACGAAGATGAGGTCAAGACCGTCGATGATGTTGAGGATGGTCAGAACCACGAGGACCATGAGGAAGATATAGTCCATGTAGATCCACTTCGTCTCAGTCCTGTACGGGAGGTTCCTAGAGGTGATGATTAGGAGCATCCAAGTGACAGCAACGATGGTAATGAGGATATACAGTATTGCTACCCAGAAGCCATGCTCATCCCAAGGATTGGGACCAACGTGGCTAAGGTCAAACATACCCACACCAATCAGGAAAGGTCCAGCAGCCATGCCAGCGACGGTTGCGATGAGGAGCATGAAGTTGGAGAAGAGGTTCTCATTCCTCATCTGCCTATAGGAGAAGAGGAAGAAGGGGATCATAAGAACACCAGTAGCCATCAGTGAGTAGTTGAATATCTCCGGGTTATCGGGAGCGTACCTTAACTCGGTTGAGCCGTCGTCGAGTATCGCGGTGTAGTCGTAGCGGATGCCGAGCTCCGAGAAGAACTGCCCGAAGAAGTCGTACCCACCATTGGGAGTCCTGTACAGGTATATCGCGGTCAGGGTACCGATAATGAAGATCAGACCCCCGACGAGGATGCTGAACGGAGGTATGTAGTCAAAGAAGGTCCTGTCCTCCTCCTTGAGATGATACTGCCGTTTCGAGAATAACATAAGCCCAAATATTGGTACCGAGCTAAAAATATTTTCCCCATCAAAGTAATTTTGTGCCACATCCGCGACAATCGACAGCTACTAATTATGGACGGCTAGGTGAGAGTTGTGAGCCTCGACAAGTCCCCACCGAAGATCGCGAGCATGTTCGACAAGGTGGCCTCCCACTACGACTTCATGAACGACCTCATGACCGGCTTCAGCCACAAGCTGACGAGGACCTTCGCCCTACGTATGAGCGGCTTCACCAGCGGAATGAAGGCACTGGATCTTGCCACGGGGACAGGTGACTTCGCCTTCCTCCTCGACAGGCAGGCGGGAGGAGATGCGGAAATCGTGGGCATCGACATCTCCCGAAAGATGCTGGCCGTCGCCACAGAGAGGGCACGGAGGAAGGGCGTGGGGGACAGTGTGAGGTTCATGCACGGGGATATACAAGACCTTCCCTTCGAGGACGACAGCTTCGACGTCTGCACCATCGGTTACGGCATTCGCAACGTGCCAGATGCACGGAGTGCGATGCAGGAGATCCTGAGGGTGACCAAGCCAGGAGGGAGGTTCCTCATTGTGGAGGCTACACCACCGGTCAACAGGCACCTCCGTTTCCTCGCCAACTTCCACTTCTCCAAGCTCATCCCCACCGTGGCCAAGCTGCTCATGCTCAATGCTGACGCCTACGAGTACTTCGCTAGGAGTGTCGACGCCTTCCCAATCGCCCCCAGATTCGCCCGGATCATGGAGGAGGTCGGTTGGAAGGTGAGGTACTACCCCATGTTCTTCGGGACCGTGACGGTCTTCGCAGGTGTAAAATGAGCTCTGTACATCCTGAGCAAGATCAGAAATAGACCTAACATGTAAACCACTATTGCGATAGACGTCGATATAAGATAGGTTGTGAATTCGGCTAGGAGCCCGTAAGTATTCGACTCCAAAAATAGTAAAATTGAGGGAATAAGACTCAGAAGAGCAGCCAGACCCAAATATTGAGCTGTGATCTTGGCATATGTCTTCCTATATTCAATCTCACCCATTTCAATGTATTAAAATTAAAAATACCTTTGATTTAAGGTTTCATTTAAGATAGTCACAAAATTGACAGGGAGGCGTGTCCCCCACCGAATTTGGCTTCCCCCAGATTGGCCAGATATCACGTCATACTCGACTAGTTTCTTCCTGCACTATCGACTAGTAGAGTCGACCTCTTCCATGGAATTATTACTCCAGATTAACCCCCCAAGCATCCTACACAGTCAAGGACATCGAGGTCTTCAAATGGCTCGTACACCCATATCTATGTACAATATTACCTATTAATTGGCTTAACTAATTTGATATCGGGTCAACATTCGCGAAGAATTAGCAAGTATTTGATCAAATAATTGGCAACTTGATAGTCTGCTATTTCCCCACCAAAAATGTGCTGGAAAATTACAGCAAGAAATACAGTAATGTGAGACGAATATCGCACTGTTTCTCGACGAAATTCCCGAATCCTACCCCAAGTTGTTGCGATTTTGGGAACAACTAGCGGAAAAAAAGTACGAGAAAATTTCGGCCAGTACGAACAATATAGCACAGTATAGTATTTCATGAGCCACCAACTAGACAGATGGACGAAATTCATCCCCAGTCACGAAATAATTGATTATTTTGGGAATTTATGTTCTAAATTTTCCGAAGTTCAAACATTTGTCACAATTATTTTCAGAATTTCGTGCACGCACGTACGACGAATAAAAAGAATAAATTATATATCGTTTATATCATACCGATGACGACATCATCGGAGAACTCAAGAGCGGCGTACTACGGATTCAAGATAACTCCGCTCACACCAGACAGAATAAAGGACTGGTACGAACAGCCAATAAGACAACCGCTGAACCTCGACAAGAAGAAGCAGCCGAGGGGACAGCTCTACATCATACCGGACCGCTGCAAAGAATGTGGCTATTGCTGGGAATATTGCCCCGAGCACGTTCTCAGTATATCCACCAATTTGAACAAGAAGGGTTATCGCTATCCCACGATTGCTGAGGGCAAGGAGGATGCGTGTGTTGCGTGCTCGATGTGCACTGAGGTCTGCCCTGACTTTGCGATCTTCACAGAGGAGGTGGATCCTGATGCTTGAGGAGGGCACGTATTTCATGAAGGGCAATCACGTGATTGCTGAGGCAGCGTTGATCGCGGGATGCCGGTTCTTCGGGGCTTACCCGATCACGCCTGCGTCACCTATTGCCGAGCGGATGAGCTACCGTCTGTTCGAGGAGGGAGGAGAGTTCATCCAGATGGAGGACGAGATTGGCTCGATGGCGGCGATTATAGGGGCTTCCTGTGCGGGTGCGAAGTCGATGACTGCTACCTCTGGTCCCGGGGTGTCACTGATGCTGGAGAATGTAGGGTTGGCGTACATGATGGAGGCACCGGTTGTGATCGTGGACGTGATGCGTGGTGGCCCGTCCACCGGGATGCCGACTCTCACGTCCCAGGGAGACATCAACCAAGTTCGGTGGGGTTCCCATGGTGACTACGACGTGATTGCGTACTGTCCGTCGACCGTCCAGGAGTGCTTTGACCTGACGATCAAGGCGTTCAATGCGTCTGAGAAGTATAGGGTACCAGTGTTCATCATGGCTGACCAGATACTGGGGCTGATGACGAGCAATGTCAAGGTACCTCCTCTTCGGGACATCAAGATCGTGAACAGGGAGACGCCGATGGACGGTGACGAGACCTACCGCCCCTACGACAGCTCCACCTTGGTCCCACCGATGGCTATTGCGGGGCACGGTCACCACGTGCTCATGACCGGTCTGACGCACGACGAGCGGGGTTACCCTGCGACGAATCCCGACGGTCAGGAGAGGCTGATGACCCGGCTGAAGCGTAAGATCTACGAGAACATCGACGACATCGTGGAGCTCGAGGAGTTCATGCTGGATGACGCGGAGCTCGCGGTCGTGGCCTACGGTTCGGAGGCAAGGAGTGTTCGGGAGGCGATCAAGCAGGCGAGGAAGAAGGGGCTGAAGGTGGGGATGCTGCGGTTCAAGACCATCTGGCCCTTCCCCGAGAAGCAGATCAATGAGCTGAGCCGCCGGGTGAGGAAGATCATGGTGGCGGAGGTTAATCTCGGGCAGCTCGTTCACCCCGTGCGGGAGTACTCTGCCTGTGAGGTCGTGGGACTGACGCACCCCGGAGGAGCTCTGCACCCCCCTGCAGAGGTGCTCAAGAGAATAGAGGAGGAGATGAAATGAAACCCCCAATAACAGTGGAGAGACATCCACGTGACAAATTACTGAGAGTGAACAGATTGCCGCACATCTGGTGCCCCGGCTGCGGGCTGGGCAAGGTGATCAGTGCCTACTCCAAGGCAATTGACAACAGCGGCATCGAGCGCAACAAGCACGTCGTGGTCTCCGGTATAGGGTGCTCGGGGAGGGCCAGTGGCTACCTCGACCTCGACAGCTACCACACCACCCACGGCAGGCCCATAGCTTTCGCCACGGGTCTCAAGCTCGCCAACCCCGAGTTGCAGGTGACGGTAATCTCCGGTGACGGGGACCTCTCGACGATAGGTGGCAACCACCTGATCCACGCTGCTCGCCGTAACATCAACCTCAACGTCATCCTTGTCAACAACTTCATCTACGGCATGACGGGAGGGCAGGCGAGTGCGACCACACCGTACGGTGCGAAGACCAGCACGACGACGAAGGGCAATTACGATCACCCGTTCAACCTGCCATTCCTCATGAGGGCCGCGGGGGCGACGCACATCGCCCGGTGGACGGTGCTCCACCACGTGCAACTGCAGGAGTCCATTGAGAAGGCATTCCAGCACGACGGTTTCTCCTTCGTGGAGGCCCTGTCGCCGTGCCCCAAGGGCTTCGGCAAGAAGAATAGTTTCAGGAACGCCATAGATACCATGCACTACTTCGAGCAGAGGAGTGAGCTTGAGGAGAATCCCGAGCTTACACAGCTGGAGATCGACATGGATCCCAAAAGCGATGTCATAGTCGGGGAGTTCTTCGCCGAGGAGAAGATGCCGTACTTCGACTCCAAGGACAGGTTCTTCCACTACATAGGAGGTCATCAGGCGTGAGGTACAAGGTAAGGGTAGCTGGTCAGGGAGGACAGGGGGCGATCACGCTCGCTTACACCATAGGCAGGGCGTCCGCTCTGTACAACAACAAGCACGTCGTCTTCACCGAGGCATACGGTCCCGAGATCACCGGCGGATTCGCCCGGGGTGACCTCATCATAGACGACGTCGAGATCGAGTACCCCATGGTAGACCAGCCGGACATACTCGTCGTTCTCTCGGAGGAGGGCTGGGAGATGAATAGCGACAAGCTGGCCGAGGGAGGTATGCTGATCTACGAGAACTTCCTCGTGGACCCCGAGACCGACGCCACAAAATTCGGGATCCCAGCGGTTCAGGAAGCGGAGAACATCGGCAAGAAGGTGGTGGCCAACGTCATCCTTATGGGTGCGTTCCAGGAACTCACGGACATAGTCTCCAAGGAAAGCCTCGAGAAGGCACTGCTGGAGATTGTCCCCAAGGGGACGGAGGAGCTGAACCTCAAGGCGTTAAGAAGGGGGTACGAGCTGGGGAAGGAGATAGGAGGAAAGAAGAAATGAGCGAAGAAGAAGTAAAGCCGGTACTGGTTATCGGTGCGGGAATTGCGGGAATACAGTCTACACTCGACCTCGCGGAGGCGGGTGTCCCTGTGATTCTCGTGGACAAGAAGCCCTCGATCGGAGGGATAATGGCGGGTCTGGACAAGAACTTCCCGACCCTTGACTGCTCGATATGTATACAGGCACCGGTAATGAGCGAGGCTATGAGCCACCCTAACGTCACGGTCAAGTCGCTGACGGAGGTCGTGGAGGTCACGGGGGAGGTCGGCTCCTTCAAGGTGAAGCTGAAGGAGAAAGCGAGGTACGTCACAGACGCGTGCACTCGGTGCGACCTCTGTGTGCAGGCGTGCCCGGTCACGCTCCCCAACGAGTTCGACCACGGCATTGGCTTCAGGACAGCGATATACACACCGTTCCCGCAGGCCGAGCCGGGTGCGTATGTCATCGACAGCGAGCACTGCCTGAACGAACCACCGAATGTCTTGGCCTGCAACAGGTGCATGGAGGCATGCCTCCCCGAGGCGATCGACTTCAACATGCCCGAGTACACCGAGTACAAGGTCGAGGTGGCGTCGATCATCACAGCCACCGGGTTCGAGCTACTGAACCCCAGCCTGATCACCGAGTACGGGTATGGCAAGCACCCCGATATCCTCACCAGCATGGAGTACGAACGGATGCTCAACGCCGCGGGGCCCACTGCGGGTCACATCATCATGCCCAGCAACCACGAGGAGCCGAAGAACGTCCTCTTCGTCCTGTGTGTTGGGTCGAGGGACCAGCGTTACTGCAACTACTGCTCCCGGGTGTGCTGTATGTACAGTATCAAGGAGGCTTACCAGACCAAGGACCACGGGGTAGACGACGTCACCGTCCTCTACATGGACATCAGGGCATATGGTAAGGGCTTCGACGAATTCCATGAAAGAACGCTCAAGGAGGGGATCAAGTACGTCAGAGGTCGACCAGCTATGATCCACACAGAGGGGAAGCACCCCACGGTGACCTTCGAGGACACAGAGGCGGGGGAGATCAAGACGCAGGAGTTCGACCTCATCGTCCTCGCACCCGCACTGCTCCCCTCCAAGGGAACCGGTGTCCTGGCGGACATGATGGACATCAACCTCGACGTGGATGGCTACATCGAGAACAGGGAGGTCGAGGGCTTCCCGGTAGCCACCTCAAAGGAGGGGATATACGTCGCAGGATGCGCATCGGGTCCCAAGGATATACCGGACAGCGTGGCCGAGGCGAGCGCCGCTGCGGCTGCAGCCATGACCCACGTGGAGAGGAGGTTCTTCCCACTCGAGGTCTACGAGGAGACCATAGATCCCTCGGACGGGGATAAGATCGGTGTATTCGTCTGCGACTGCGGGAGCAACATCGCAGGGACGGTGGACGTGCCGGATGTGGTCAAATACGCCAAGGACCTGCCGGGAGTCGAGTACACGGAGGAGGTTATGTTCGCCTGCGCAGGCTCTACACAGGCACACATCACGGAGATGGTCAAGGAGAAGGGGCTGAACAGGCTCGTCGTGGCCGCATGCTCACCCAAGACGCACACGGACACGTTCAAGCGTGCGATGGCAAAAGCCGGTCTCAACAAGTACCTCATCGAGATGTCCAACCTGAGGAACCACAACTCATGGGTTCACAAGGATCAACCCGAGAAGGCGACTGAGAAGGCAAAAGACATGGTCAGCATGTCTGTCGCTAAGGCAAAGCTCCTCGAACCTCTACAGGCCAAGAACCTGCCCATGATCCAGAAGGCACTGGTCGTCGGCGGTGGTCCTGCAGGAATGGGAGCTGCATGGAACCTAGCAGGACAGGGATTCGAGACCTACCTCGTGGAGAAGGACAACCAACTCGGAGGTATGCTCACCCGGATCAAGCACGTAGCCCCCACAGGGGCTTCGGCCAAGCAGATCAGGGAAAAGATGATCCATGACATCGAGAAGGAGGGCGTCAAGGTCTTCACCAACACGACCGTTACCTCGGTCAGCGGATACGTTGGAAATTACGCGGTATCACTGTCGAACGGAGAGAAGGTCGATGTCGGTGCGATCGTCCTCGCTTACGGTGGACAGGTCTACCAACCCAAGCCCATAGAGAACGCGGGCATGAGAGTCATAACATCAGTCGAGCTGGACAACAACCTTGAGGATATCCCCGAGCAGAACATCACATTCGTCGCCTGCGTTGGATCACGATTCGACGACAAGGGATGCTCCCGCTACTGTTGCACCAGCATGGTGTATGAAGCACTTGAGCTGAGGAAGAAAGGCAAGTCAGTCACCGTACTGTACAAGGATATCAGGACATACTCAAGACATGCAGAGGAGACATACTACGAAGCAGCTAGGCAGGGTGTTGTCTTCATGCAGTACCCGCAGGACGAGAACCCCGAGGAATTCATAAAGGTGCAGGACGGATACGTCGTCGCCTACGACGAGCTCCTCAAGCAGAAGGTGGCCATACCAACGGACCTCCTCGTGCAGGTCGTCGGGATCACTCCACCAGCAGACCACGGGATCGCAGATATGCTCAAGGTCTCTAAGACCACAGACGATTTCCTCCTCGAACTCCACCCCAAGCTCGCACCCGTCGAGGCCGCAGTGCAGGGAGTGTACATGGGTGGAACTGTCAGGGGACCCGTTAACCTCGAAGAAGCAATATCCCAAGGACTCGCCGCTGCAGGTAAAGCCAGCGACCTCCTCGCCAAGGACACCGTCACCAAGGAACCACTGACCGCAATCATCGACCCTGACAAGTGCGTCGGATGCACCCTATGCGCAAGGGTATGCCCGTTCGGCGCAATCGAGGGAGAGAAGAAGCAGACACACCACGTCATCGAAGCAGCATGCACTGGATGCGGAACATGCGCAGGTGAGTGCAACTACGGAGCAATAACCATGCCGGGATTCACGGACGAACAGATCAACGTGCAGATCGATATGGCACTCCAAGAAGACCCAGAGGATAAAGTACTCGTATTCGCATGTAACTGGTGCTCATACGCAGGTGCAGACCAGGCAGGAATTGCGAAGATACAATACCCACCATCATCGCTCATCATCAGAACAATGTGCTCAGGAAGAGTATCCGGTAAGTTCATCGAGAGGGCATTTGACAAAGGTGCAGGAGCAGTGCTCATGACGGGGTGCAGACTGACAGATAATGGCAGTGACTGCCATTATAACTATGCTAACCAACAGACTTATAAACGATTCAAGAAGTGGGTAAAAAAACTCACGAGAAAGGGCATCTCCGAGGATCGTATCCAGCTGCAGTGGGTCTCCGCTGCTGAGGGTAAGGTCTTGGCACAGAAGCTCCACGAGATGGAGGAAGTGATCAAGAGGAACAAGAAGCAGACCGTGACGAATGCGGCTGCAGGAGGAGATTGAGAATGGCAGTAGAGGAGCCTATTAGGATAGATCTTGAGATGCGTGAGGACTTTCTCTCGAAGCTCAAGTACAATCCCTCGGAGTGTTATCAGTGCGGGACATGTACGGCTACCTGTCCGCTGAATGGCATTCACGAGGAGAAGTTGACCATCCGCAACGTATTGCACAAGGCACAGGTCGGTATGCCTGCTGACCCGCTCGTCTGGGAGTGCACCAGTTGCAAGCTGTGCGAGACTCGTTGTCCGCGAGAGGTGGACATCGTGGGGAGTTTCCAGGCGTTGCGTGGGTACCTGTACCGGAAGCGAGAGTTGCCGACCGAGTATGAGCAGTTGCTGTGGAACATCCTTGAGGAGAGTAATCCAATGGGTGAGCCGAAGGGTGCTCGAACGTCATGGATGCAGGGTCTGGACATACCATCGGTTGACGGGAAGGACACGCTATTCTATGTTGGCACAGCAGCAGCGTACGATCCGCGGTTGCAGAATGTCGCGAACTCAATGGCGAAGGTGATGATGCGGACTGGAGTTGACTTCGGAGTTCTCGGGAAGCAGGAGCCAGCGAGTGGGGAGGCGGTTCTGGAGATCGGTGACGAGGCGTTTCTGGACTACCTCGTGGAGAGGAATGTCAGCCAGTTCAACGAGACGGGAGCGAAGGAGATCGTGGTGCTGAGTCCTCATGCGTACAACATCATGAAGAACCTGTACCCCCAGTACGGGTTGGAGGCGGAGGTTCTGCACTACACCGAGTACCTCGACCGGCTGTGGACCCGCGGTAATCTGAATTTCGCTCACAAGTTCGACATGCAGGTGACGTATCATGATCCGTGCTACCTCGGCAGGTACAACGGTGTGTACGATGCGCCACGTAACCTCATCGAGGGTGTTCCCGGCGTCGAGCTGGTGGAAATGCGTGACACAAAATCCAATGCCATGTGCTGTGGAGGGGGCGGTGACCAGATCTACCGGAACTCGGAGGATGGAGTCCGCTTGTCCGACCTGAGGGTCGAGCAGGCCGCGGACACGGGGTCTGTTAACATGCTGACCTCATGTGGCTACTGTATTCAGAACTTCGAGGACAGTACAAAGACCACCGGGAAGGACGTCCAGATCAACGACGTCGTTGAGCTGGTGCTCATGTCGATGGAGGGGAAGAGATGAGCGACTGGAACGGTATTTCGGTCTTCATCGAGCAGGACGGGGGAGAGGCGCAGTCAATCTCGTGGGAGATGCTCGGAAAGGGCAGGGACCTCGCGGACGCCAGTGGTCAGGAGCTCATAGCGATCGTCGTTGGCGACAAGGTCGATCCGATAGCCCGCGAGGCAATCGAGAGAGGAGCGGATCGGGTGATCCTTGCAAGACACAAGCTCCTTGACAACTACCGCTGGGAGACGTACTTCAAGGTGGTCTCGGAGATCATCGAGAAGTGCAGGCCAAGTAGTTTCTTGTGTGGTGCTACACCCAATGGCAGGGACCTAGCAGGTAGGTTGGCAGTTAGGCTACAGACAGGGCTTACGGCCGATGTTGTTGAGCTGGAGACAGGGGAGGGTGACATGATCCTCGGCCACGTTCCTGGCTTCGGGGGCTCTATCCTCGCTGTGATCAAGTGCGAGCACTCCCGTCCCCAGATGATTACGGTGCGTCCGGGTATCTTCACACCGAAGACCCCTGACATGAAGCGTAAGGGGACAATCGAGGAATTCGAGGTTGAGCTGACCGAGGAGGACGTGAGCACACAGATCCTGCAGCGAATACCCATCGAGACCGAGGACATCTCCAAGGCAGAGAGACTGGTAGCTGCTGGCAGGGGAGTTGTGGGCAGCATGGACGTGATCAAGGAGATCGCGGAATTACTTGATGCAGCGATAGGAACCACTCGTCCGCTTTGCGACGCGGGGATTATGCCGAGAAATCACCAGGTGGGCTCTACAGGAGTCACGGTGAAGCCAAAGTACTCACTTGTTCTCGGGGTCAGCGGTGCGATGCACTTCACGTCCGGTATCAAGGAATCCGACACGATCATATCGATAAACAACGACCATATGGCGACAATCTTTGACTACTCGGACTACCAAGTTGTTGGTGATGCTAACGAGATCCTGCCGATACTGCTGGAGAAGCTCAAGCAGAGGCTTCTTCCGGAGGTGAAATGATGGACGGACTGAACATAGTTGTCCTGGTGAAGGTCGTCCCTAAGCCGGACGAGGTGAAGATGAATCCCGAGACGAACACGCTCGACAGGCGGGACGCTGAGTCCATCATCAATCCCCCCGACAAGAACGCCATCGAGACCGCAGTAGCCCTGAAGGAGATCTACGGGGGCAAGGTGACGCTCATGTCCATGGCCCCACCCTTCATCGACGACTTCATGCGGCTGATGATGGCGATGGGAGCCGACGACGCGATCATCCTGAGTGACCGGGCATTCGCCATGGCGGACACGTACCCCACGACGATGGTGCTGGCAGAGGGTATCAAGAGGCTGGGTGACGTGGACCTCGTGATCTGCGGTGTAGAGTCCGCGGACGGTGGCACGGGCAACGTCCCGCCGGGACTGGCGGAGTGGCTGAACTTCAGCCAAGCGACGTACGTGGAGGACGTGGACTACTCGGAGGGCCGCTTCGTGGTGAAGAGGGCGACGACCGGTGGTCACGAGATCATCTCCATCCCCAAGCCAGCGGTGGTATCCGTTGAGCTGGGTGCCAACTCTCCGCGTTTCCCCGACTTTGCCAAGAAGCGGGACTTGGACACGGACTACGAGGTGAAAATCTGGGACAACAAGCTCTTGGATCTGGATCCCGAGATCATCGGTCTCAGCGGCTCGAAGACGCTGGTGGACGGCATGATCCAGGGCAAGCTCCGCGAGAGAAAGCACATTAGACTCGAGGGCTCACCCGAGGAGATAGCCGATAAGTTACTGGAGATCCTTCTAGATTAAGATCGTATTTCGCTCACCATTCAACACCCAATCGTAGTGAATCCACTAGTCAGTCACGGCTCTGTGAGGATCGTGAATAAGGGAAGTTTACATCCGAGCATCATGTTCTTCAGGTCGCTGATCAGACCTCGGACCGACACCCGGCAACGTGTCACTTTCATGATGCTCAACGCTGCGATGGTGGGTACGAGATACGCCTCCGTCGTGGTGGCTTTCGACAACGACTTCGAGAAGTACGTCGACCTCTGGGGCAGTGCGACGATTTGCAACCTACTAGTTCTCGCCTACTTCGTCCTGAGTGTAACACGTGACTACCACGAGATGATACGTAAGGACCTGTCGGAGTCGCAGCTTATGCAGGTGCGTCTCTTCTACTTCTCCCTCGTGCCGAGGTCTATGCAGTTCGACAACGGCTACATCAATTTCAAGGTGCACCGTGACTTCCTCGTCATCGCATTCTCCAAGAACGAGTCCACGAGGATAAAGAGGGCTATTGGTAGATTGTCCATCATGATTAAGGAGAAATACACCCCAGCTCTGAAGGAGGTCATGCAGGGCGTGGAGCCGCTCAGGATTCTTCCAGAGTTCCAACAAGTTTTCTACTTCCTCCAGGGAACGAACGGTAGGTCGAAGGAACCACTCCTCAAGCAGGTAAGTCCCTGAGCATTTCCCTGTCAGTCGCAAAGAAGGGTTATATCCCCGTATTTCATCACCATCTTGTGCCAGTCCAGTCAAACAGTAGCAACCACAATGTGGCCATTTTCCTCTCGTTCCTGTACGCCACGATCTCAATATCAGCTAGAAGCCTCACTGTCCTACCGGATACGGGAGCGGCAGAGTTCAGACTGGGGATCTTTATACCAGCCCTCGCGTCCATCGTCTACGGCCCCTTGGCAGGCGGTCTGACAGCGGGTGTTGGCAACCTCCTAATCGACACCTACGATGTGGTGACGGGACAGCTGGATACCCTGACCTTTGACAGGGTTCTCGGCTCGGTGTCCAATTTCGTTGGGGCGTACCTCTCTGGGTGGTTCGCCCGCAAGGCGAGGGGTACGGAGGAGAAGGTCGTTAGGCTCAGGCTCATCCCTGCGTACACCATGGCCTCGATCATAGGGCTAGCCCTCGTTACGGGTGGATTGATCGGATACGGGATTCTCTACCTATACAGCGGATTGCCAGTGGCTGTTGCAAAGACGGTGTTTGAGGCTATCTTCTTCTACAACTCGGTGGTGCTCGCCGTGATGATGGGGCTCTCCCTGCTCGTCTACAAGTTCTTCAATGCATTCCAAGAGAGGAGGTTTAGAGGACAGGACGAGAAGAACAGGGAACTGCAGGTTGAGTACATCGAGAAGGGGGTGAAGGTCTCGAAGATCGAATTGCCTGAGCATTCACTGTGGGTAGGGGAGTGGAGCCGTCTAAATGTGGAGGTGAGAAACTCGACAAAGACCCCAGAGACGTACAGGTTCGAGCTGGTCTCGGACGCTCTGCTCTTTCCACAAATAGACAGGAGTAACCGGCTGAACCCGGGGGAGAAGTTCGTCCAGACCTTCTATGTTATGCCCAAACAGCACCGGGACATCAGGATGAGACTGCATGTCAACGGGAAGAGGAGCAAGAAGTCCACGGTCGCTAACATCACCGCAACCAGCACCGTGGTCTACAAGCAGGACTCCCTCGCTGGATTCAGTAGCGTCAACGTCCTCGTCTTCGTGATATCCGTCCTCTGGAGCAATGTCATGGAGTCCCTGAACAGGACATTCACCTTTGACTCGCAGAACGTCATCCTCATCTCGACGGTTGTCCTGACCGAGCTGCTCGTCATCGTCATATACGCGGTCTGGAACCTCAGGAGATTCAGGAGAAGGATGAAGGAGTTCAGCGAGCTTGACCTTGCTCTGACCAGTGACCACCGATCCTACCGTGTAAGCGAAGGAGGAGATCTGAAGGGTGCGGTGGTAAGCAGAGGGTACGGAGTGGTCATTTTTCTCCTCAGGATACTGGTTGCTTCGATCACCCTTGTGCTGCTGTACGAGGGATACCTCTCTATATTCACTGATAACCAAGGTATCCTCCCCGACAGGGACTTTCTGCTACCAGAAATTGCCTTGGCCGCACTGGTGATCGCAGTCCTGAGTGAGGGGGTGCTCAATCCGGACAGCGGCGAGAGTGTGACCGTGGGGGAGGCCTCAGAGCACGTCCTCCAGTCCTTCATCCCCGCTCGACCGTTCAAGATGGGAGAGACGAACGAGGTGACCGTCTCAGTCAGGAACACCCTGAGGAAGGATGGCATAAGGGTGGTCTTCAAATCCAGTGACTTTATCTCACCCGAGGTCGTGGAGCTGAAACTTGGCAAGGGCCAGGAGGCCACCTTCAAGATCGCCGTCACTCCGCTCGAAGCTGGAGTGCAGAACATGCTCTTCGCGGTCTACCCGCTCTTCAACAAGGACGGGAAGTACATAGATTTCCATGAGACGGAGGTGATTCACTTCCAGACAGTGAGGTACAACGTTCTCGAGACCACCGTCCTCGGGATGACGAACGACCAGTTCGAGTTCTTGAAAAACCTCGCGGGTCTCGGAACTATCCTCGTTGGTGCTATCCTGACGATGAACCAGTTCGTCGGTATAGACGACCTCATCCTCAAGTTCAGGGACTCCCTTCCAGTCATCATCGTGCTCCAGATACCCCTGATCTACCTCTACTTCTACTTTAGCAACAAGTACTCGAGGTGACTTGTCACCGAGCCACCCCGTTGGGGCCAACTATTTCAACCCGCAGCAGGATGGGGAAGAGATGGTATTACATCGCCTACTCCAGTACACCATTCCAGCTGTAATCGCCGGGGTAACCTACCAGTACTTCCCTGCTCAGATGTTCTGGGGAGCAGTCTCTGCAATCCTCGCCTTCACCTCCTTCTCCTACATGAGGGAGGGGTACAAGGGAGGGTTCTGGCTGGCTCCCTATCTTGTCGGAACAGCGGTCACAGCGGGTTTCATCTACCTCGACCAGCTTATGCTCGACCAGCTCATGACCCATGTCTCGTTGGGATTTCTTACCTTCCTCGCTGTCGCTGCGAATCAGACATGGAACAGGAAGGAGATCAACCTCGGTAGAAAGGTGAAGCTCAACGAGGTTCGGAGGGAGCAGAAGAGGATGCTGATGGAGATTGAGAAGTACCCTGTGTCCCTTGACTCGCTCATCGAGACCATCCAGGAGTTCAACTCATTTGACCGGGAGCGGCTGGAGCAGGAAGGTTACCTCGACTCACCACCCAGGAAGGGCAAGGGACTTATCCCGAAGAAGAAGCGGACAAGGAAGGGAGAGGATCTCCTCAACAAGGCGAGGCTCCTACTCTTCGCGTTGCTCTATGGCGACGAGGAGACCAACGTGAGTATCCCGAGGATACAGACCGAGCTCCTGTCCATCACCGTCCCGAGGAAGAAGGTTGCAGCGCTCCTCCCCTTCATGCGCGCAGTCACCGAGATCGGGGGGAGAGGTACGTGGATAGACCCCGAAGGGAAGTCCCATGACGTTACGAGTGACAACATAATCCTCGAGGTAGTCTACTGGGAGACCGAGTCCGAGATGGTTGGCAACGGGATCAAGTCGTGTCTCTTGCTCATCAATGATCTTGAGATCAATGAGCAGGTACTCTTCTTCCGGATGATGAACATTGAGCAGACAAATCTTACACTCTGAGTTTGCGATTTGGTCATAATAATCCCCTAAATATTTTTCAAGCTTTCTTCCACCCATAGAATTATTCAGAGGAAAGAAGCTTATTTCAAGAACATTTTTGCCAGTTATCTCGCAAGGTACGGAGTCAAGGTTCACTCAGAAACCGAAGTCCCATCAGCCAATATGAGGATTGACTTTCTGATCTCAGGCTTTACAGACGATGAACTGATATTGTATTCTCCATTTAAATATTTCACGCCAGAGGTCGTGGGGGAGTTTAAGAGCGAAACGGACTTCTTCGCGTCAGGAGATTTTTTTGCAACTATTGCAAAACTCCACTATTACCTTGCTGAGAACCATGGGTACATGGGAACCAGAACCTCGGGGGTAAAAATTGACCCGATGGAGTTGTCCGCAGTTTTCATTATATCTGGAAATAGATCGATACCAAATCTTATTGAGAAGAAGTACAACCCAGAGAGATTGGAGAGAGGAGTTTATAGAATCAGAACCACCACTTTCAACTCAGTCCTAATCATCCTGAGTAGGGAGATTGAATTGACATCCCATAACTACTTTCTTGGGCTGTTTGTAACTTCGAGGATAGAGGAATTCCTCAAAATCGCAGTCACGATGAGCGATAACTTTATGTTAACCATAGCACATATGTTATTTAAAGAAGTAGTAGGAAAGGACAAGAAGGCAATGGAAGTACTTAATAGGAAAGGATTCACCATAAAAGAGTCCGTGGAAGCACTGGGTATCTCGCGGGTGGTTAATGAGGTGGGGTTAGAGAAAGTCATCGATGCAGTCGGTCTGGAGAAAGTCGTCGGCGCGGTCGGTGTAGAGAAAGTCATCGATGCAGTCGGTCTGGAGAAAGTCATCGATGCAGTCGGTCTGGAGAAAGTCATCGATGCAGTCGGTGTAGAGAAAGTCATCGATGAGGCCGGTCTGGAGAATGTGCTCAAAGAAGTCGCACCAGAAGATCTTGTCAAAGCACTGTCCAATGAGAAGAAAGAGGAATTACGGAAACTCCTGAAATGAGGTCGATGAGCAAACTAATTTCCTAGGCTCGAAATATGCACCCAGATTCCTCACATGTACTGTCCGGACCATCCGAGTGTCCAGCATGAATGAACACATGACCCGATGCCGAAGTCTTTATTGGGTACACATTTCTACCTAGGATATGTTCGAGCCTCTGACGGTAACCGATCTCCAGCTGTATTTCTTGTGGAGCTGGGGTCCCGTGATCATCGTCCTGCTCACAGTCAAGCTGAGGGAAAGGGGCGTGCCTTCATGGGGTGCGCGGAAGTTCAGCCATATCTTGGGCAATACCTTGGCCGCGATCTACATGCTACTCTCGCAGAACTTCTGGGCAATATTCTACATCCTCATCATGTCCCTGCTCATCGGACTCGCTCTCTCATTGACACCAGTGAGACTTCTACAACGCTCAACCGAAATGACCATGCGGGAGGGGGAGCACAAGTGGCTGATGGTAACGAATATTGCCGTGACCACCTCAACCAGTGTCCTGTACTACGGGTTCCTCTCCCTGCTCGGATGGGATTACCCCATCGTGGTGATCTGTGGGATATTCTCCATGTCCATTGGCGATGGACTCGGGGAGGTCGTCGGGAGACCCTTCGGCAGGCACAAGTTCAGGGTATTCTCAGAGAAGTCGGTGGAGGGAAGTCTCGCAGTCTTCCTAGGCAGCTTCATCTCATTCATCACGGGAGCACTATTCACCTACCAGGTCAACATAAATGTCATCGTGATACTCCTACTGCTCGCTTTTCTCACAATGGTAATAGAGATGGCGAGCTGGCTGTTCCTGGATAACGTCATTCTCCCCTTCGTAGTAGGGACACTAGCCTATCTCTTACTCTATTGACTAAAGATACAATTTTAGATGTATCAATGAGCAGGGGGAGGGTGTCAAAATCACTTCTCAACCGATTAAGCACACCGACTACTAGCAGAACCAGAGTATAGGTCAGTTGTTGGGTAAACAGGGAATCCACAGGGACCTGAATATGCCTCGCACTCTTGTCCACGTTGTGCAAGTACTCAAAGATCGGAATAGGGGGAAGAACTTCCCAGAGCGACAGCATCATTATCATCGGCACAAGAAGTATGCTGAACCTGAACCTCCCGAGGAGATCAAGGACATCCATGTGCAGAAGAACGATATTGACCGTCGTGAGCACTATGAGCAGCAGACCAGGTAAATAGACATCATCGAAAATATCGGGATATGGGTACCGGGCTTGCCTAGAGAACACACTGTTCACAAACATGAAGATCAATGGGAGGAGGGAGATTGCGGACCATATCCCGAATCTGACAAAATACTGAGATATGTGGTTGATTGGATAGACCTTGTATGCCATCGTTCTTCGAGAGCTGATGTACCTGTTGATTGCAAGGAACACGAGGACGTAGAATAAGATAATGGCAAACTCATCAGTTATGATCTTTATAGCGACTTCTTGGATGTGCAAGTCACGGAAATAAGTACTTGACCGGTATGAGTATGAGAGATCTGATCCATGTCTTTTCAAAAAATTGAAAAGTACGTAGAGAGGGACAAGGAATAGGATTGGTAAAATAGATCGAGTCTCATCCTCAATATACTTTGGATGGAACTTTCTCCTGACCAACTCGAGAATGACACCGATTGTGATAGATAGGAGAGAGAGACCGAATTGAATAATCTGGTTGTCCATTGAACCCTGAGTATGTACCATTAAATACACTTCGGAGGGGATATCTGTAGTTAAACGTATATCCACCTTTCCCCCCTTCTCGAAGTACTTATTAGTCTCAATAATGAGTAACTGTCCATCATAGTAGTGGTATGTGGTATTTGTATGTTCACGTTCAGGGGAGACAGTCTCCATAAAGGAAATAATCACAGATAAATTGATATCAGTGCCCCTAAGTTTGATATAAACCGTCTCACCCGGAAATATGGTGTATGTGTAGTAGTGACTAATAGAGTTGTCCTGAGTACTGGTGGGAACGGATTGATCCACAAAGACAACCTTCTCTGAAGGGATCCCAGTAATCCCAAGATATATCGTACCAGTAATCACTAGGATAAGAGATAGTGAGTTGATTCGGAAACGGTGCTTGAATTTCATCTAGTTGACCTCCAAATGTACGTACAGTCTACGTAGAACGAAAACTAACACAATGTCAATACCCAGAAGCAGTATAAATATTACTGGATCCAAGTAGAGATTGAGAAGATTACTTATTCTGAACGGAATGAGGTTCAGCTCTTCAAAGGTAAGGTATGCAGATGAGATGGACAACAATTGGGTGATGACTGTATTTGAAAACATCATCAGTGAACCGATAACCATCAAGTACAAACTAACTATTAAACCGTTCATAGATAAAGCCAACAAGATATCAGATATTCGTGAAAAATAGAGGTCATTTCCTGCTAGATAGTAATAGACAATTGCATAGTACGTGATATAGACATGAATGAGAGCTGTCCAGATCCGTTTTATTGCTTCGATAAGTCTCCACTTAAATGTGAGTTCCTTCCCTTCAGGATAGGTCCAGAGATACTGGACTTTCCGTACATTGGTAGTAAAATATATCCAAGAAAATACAATAATCACCAACCACCAAATGACTGCATGAATCTTTGAAGCAAGAAGGTCGAGTTGAAGAGGTTCTGATAGAGCCTGTATACCCTTAGGGGTAAAAATCAAAAGGGAAAGGAGAACAATAACTCCAATCTCCAGGATATCTGCATCTGGTGACCAGCTAATGTACTGTTCAAGATTTGGCTCTCTCTGGTAGATTGAGGACAGTGCAACCACGAGAATTCCAGATAGGAGGAAAGGGAGGAAAGTGCTGAATGATTTGGTCATTCCAATCGAGAGTGAAAAATATATTATATAATTGCCGATGATGAGATCAGGGTTGGCCAAGCTCTTGACCTCCATGAGGACAACGCCACCACGAGGTACCTCGATATCGATATCGGCTCTGGCCTTCGACTTCGGATTTGAGGGAGACGCTTTCTGATTAATTTCGAAGAGAAGTTCTCTTGGAGATCCGTCATTTAGGAGGGTTATGTTCAAGGAGAACGAATAGTTCGCGATGATATATCCCTTGAGTCTAGCACCAACGTAAGTTGGGATGGACTCGCTCTCAGACCAGTTGGGGTCATCTATAGTACCAGTAGTATTCCATCGAATGTCAATGGTGCTCACTATTAGTCCCCAAGAAAGGAGAACAAGGACAAATGATATCGAGACTCTCTGCATTAAATTAATCTAGATCAACTCCCACACTGTCGATGAATAACTGCTCGAGGACACTCCTTACGGGGGTTAGTTGTGACGGTACCAGTGACCTGAGTAAGTCTAGTTCATCGGAATTTTGAACTGTCACCTTCAAAGTGAGTCCCCTCCTGCTGGTCTTCATTCCCCTACTGGAAACGAGCTTTTCAACCTCGTCACACGACTCCGAGTCCTTGAGACGAATAGAGTATTCCTTGACGATATAAGTATCCATGATTTCACTCATCGATGACTGGTGGATTAGATCACCGTCGTCAATGATGGCTATCTCATCACATACCTTCTCAAGGTCATGCAGAATGTGGCTCAGAATTACGAATCTCATGTCCTTCTCATAGGCCAAGTCCTGGATATACTCAAGTGCGAGGATTCTGGCACCGACGTCAAGGTTCGCAGTAGGTTCGTCCAGAATGACGTACTTGGGAGACCCTATCAGAGCCTGAGCGATCCCGAATTTCTGCTTCATCCCTGCAGACAGATTCTGGAACTTCTCATCGACTTTGTCACCAATGCCAAAGGTGTGGAGAATGTCAATACCCTCCTCCTCAGCCTTTGACGGTTTCATACCCCTAAGTTGTCCAACGAATCTGAGATGTTGCCTCAGTGTGGCCCACGGGGGAAATTCCGAGTATTCGAACATCACACCCATGTTTCTCAAGTTTGCTTTCCGTCGGGTACGCACATTGATATCATCTATGTAGATATCTCCACTTTTTACCTTCCGTAGACCCGTCATGAGTTGGACGAGCGTAGATTTGCCCGCACCATTTTTCCCAATTAGCCCGATAATCTTCCCATCCAGCTTGAGACTGAAGTCACGAAAGATCTTCTTTCTCGGGTAGCTGAAAGATATCCGATCAATGTTAATCATAGAACAAATTTCTTAGCGAAATCTGTACTAATAAACGTTAACTTTATTTATCCAAAAAAATTGATCAATGACGGGAAAGAGATTTCACGCAAAAACTAGATCGGCAATGATCTTGGTTCTAATCTCCATCACTCTATTCGGATCGATGAGGGTTAGCGGACTATGGTCACCAGTACATCAAGGGAGCTTCAATGGAACGTATGTTTCACAAAAGACAGCCAATGCAGGTAGCAGTTCTAGGGCTCAAGTTTCTTGTGACGAACCACAATATGCAAATTCAGGTATCGCTAAACTTAGGGCAAAGAGTGGAAATGGATTTGGATATGCAATGTGTAAATACACCAATGACAGAACTACCAATGGATATTATGCAAAAGCAGGCTATGTTTACAAAGCATATATCGATTTCCAGATCAAGGGATATGCCCATGCAACAGGTACTGCTGTATCAAAACTCAATGTAACACTTCAACTTTACTACACTGATGGTTCAGAAGATGGTGTTGTACTAAGTTCTAAATCACTTCTGTATTACTCAAATAATGACTACGACCAGAGTGCTAGCTTAGGGTCTGACATTATAGAAGTAAATGTCAATACTCAATTATACATCAGAGTTCTAGTAGAAGTACACGCGGAGGATGGGGGTTGGGGGCAGAGCTCAGAAGTAGAATTCATGAATGGAGATACCTATGTAGATCTTGGGTCTTGGACACTTTATGAGTACTATATGACTGGGATATACTAAATAGATATTGTGTATTTTAAATTTAGAATCTCCATCCATTCAATTTTTCACTATATTTTAGCCGATATCCGTTTAGATACATAGATCGTAATTATCTGAATTACATATGCTTCAATGCTTAACTTTGCGTCTTCTTTTCGAACTCTTAGAGCTCTTTCTAGCGGATTTCTTAGGATTGAGATCCGTCATCTGCGGATCAGCTAGGTGGCTGACAAAGGGGTGATCCTGCCTTCGGATCAGATGCTGACCGATGAGCCGCTCGATATCCCGGAGATACGGGCGTTCTTTCTCCTCACAGAAATTGTAGGCAATTCCAGATTTTCCTGCCCTGGCAGTTCTGCCTATCCTATGGACGTAGGTCTCGGGCTCGTTGGACATGTCGAAGTTGATGACATGGGTGATGTCGAGGACATCAATTCCACGGGCAGCGATATCTGTGGCCACGAGGACAGATATTGAGCCATTCCTGAACTGTGCAAGTGCCTTCTCTCTCGCGCTCTGTGACTTATTCCCGTGGATGGCACTGGCATCAATACCCTCCTTAGTAAGCATGCGAGCTACTTTGTTGGCAAGATGCTTGGTTCGCGTGAAGACCAGTGTCTTATCATTGCCCTCCTCTTGTAGAAGGTGCAACAGCAACTTGAACTTCTCTCTCTTCTCGACGAAGAAGACGTAACTCTCAATGGTGTCGACAGTCGACGACGGTGGGTCAACCGATACCTTTGCAGGATTCTTGAGGAACCTACGGGAGAGATCCGCGATCTCCTTGGGCATAGTGGCAGAGAAGAGCAAGATCTGACTGCTCTTGGGGATCATCTCCATGATCTTGTTGATGTCCCTGATAAAGCCCATGTCCAGCATACGGTCTGCTTCGTCCAAGACGAAGACCTCGATGCTCTCCAAGGAGATGTGACCTTGTGAGATGAGATCTAGCAACCTGCCAGGTGTAGCAACGAGGATGTCCACACCTCGTTCAACCGCCTTGACCTGTGGGTTCTGTGACACCCCACCATAGATCTTGGTGTGCTTGAGTTTGCTATACTTCGAGTAAGCCGAAATGTTGGTGTCAATCTGGATAGCGAGTTCTCTTGTCGGAGCTAGTACCAGACCCCTGATTACACCTCTTGGCTTTTTTGAGATCCGCTGAATCATCGGCAGTGAGAATGCAGCTGTCTTACCTGATCCCGTTTGCGCGGTAGCAAGAAGATCCCTCCCTTCGAGCACCAGTGGAATCGACTGTTCCTGAATAGGGGAGGGGTAAATGTAGCCCTTCTCTTCAACTGCCCTTACGAGGGTCTCGTCCAGATCTAGGTCACTGAAGCTCGTTGCATCAGAGTACTCTGCATTCTCTTGCATGTCTTTGGTCCCTTGATTCATATTCGACTTCTCTGTCTCGAAGTCCGTGATCATGGGATTGACCTCCACCCCACCAGTAGTGAGGATCTGAAGAACCACCTCTGTTCCATCGAGGAGTTCGGGAAATTCTAATACGACTTTTCCTCCTTCCACAATGGCAGAGATCGTCTTTACATTATCCATAGTATGGAATCCCTTTCCTGAGTTAAAAGACTGCCCCAAGAGTACAAAGTTGAAGAAAAAGACATCAACAGTAGTCTTCGTGGTAGGGTAGAACGATACAGTTTTCAGGGTAGTTTTGGTAGCGATTCTAGTGTCGATGAGGTCGTCTTTGGGATAGACTCCTTCCACGGCAGGATGTACCTCACGGACTTGTCGAAGAAGACATAAGAGTATCCCCAGCGCAGGAGGACGAAGAGCTTGTTCCTGAAGCCTATGAGCTTGGCAAGATGGAGAACTATCCACATCCACCAAGCGATGAATCCCTTGAGTTTCATCCTCCCGACCTCTACCACTGCGGAGTACCGCCCAATCACGGCCATGGAACCGAGATCCTTGTACTCGAATGCGCCAACGGATCCTCGGCCCCTCACCTCGCGGTCTATCAGCTTGGCAAGGTACTCCCCCATCTGAACAGCAGCAGGAGCGACCTGCGGAACTCCGGGAAGCTTTGCGATATCACCTGCGGCATAGATGGAACCACGAACCCTGAGGTTTTCATCCACGACAAGATGACCCCGGGGATCGGTTGGCAGACCGTATATGTCACCTGTACCACCGATCCCTGCAGTCCAGACGGTCACAGAGGAGGGTACAACCTCACCGCTCCGAAGAATCACTCGATCTGGAAGAACCTCCTTGACCACCTCTCCCGTCAGTACGGATACTCCCTTTTTCTCCAGTTTCCTGAGGGCGTAATTTCCAAGTTTGGGGTCAAACTGTCGGAGCAGTGTATCACCCCCCTCAATAAGGGTGATCTTTATCCTGTCTACTGGCAGACCCGGGAAGTCCTTCCGAAGCGGCCCCCTGATCAACTCGGACAGTGCTCCCGAGTACTCTACTCCCGTCGGGCCACCCCCGACAATACAGAACTGCAACAGCTCCTCCTGCTCGTCCTCGGGGAGCAACATGGCTTTCTCGAAAACCCTGAGGATGGTGTTTCGGAGATCCAGCCCGTCCGTGACTGTTTTCAGAGGAAAGGCGGACTCCTCCGCCCCAGGAGTGCCGAAGAAGTACGATGTGGAGCCAGTAGCAAGAACGAGATAGTCGTAGTCCACCTCGCTCGATCTCATGAGGACGACCTTCTTCCCCTCGTCCAGGCCGACGACCTCGTCGTTGAGGAAGATGACGTTCTTCTGCTTCGAGACGATCTTGCGTATGGGCGTAGCGATCTCGCTCACCTCTACCTCAGCGGAGGCCACCTGATAGAGCAGTGGAAGGAAGGTGTGGAAATTGTTCCGATCTATCAGGACAACCTCCACAGGGGACTTCCTCAAGGATTTTGCCAGCTGCAGACCGGCAAATCCCGCACCGATTATGACAACACGGGGCTTCATCACGTAGTACTTGGCATCGGTTCCTAAAGAATGGCAGGACAAGCGGGGATAAGAGAAATAGAAGGAAAATGCTTTAGGAAGTATTAGGAACAAGGGGTACGATCCTCGGGAGAGTGGAGTTCGTAAACATCTTAGAATATCGGGGTATACGATGTATTTACCCCGAATATTGAAGAATGTGGGAAAATCACTTCCGAATATTAAAACAATTGGGAAATCTGGATGTACCAAGTTGCTAACTCCGGAATCCTCGTACTGGGACTACGAGAATAGGAACTGATCACGGCATCTCCCGACTCACGGAATTCCGGCAGAGATTGGTTCTACCACTTAGGAGACAACATCACATACTATCTGGATATATGTCAACTAATATATGCGTCTTGCTCCAACGAGAGTTGTTTCCCATGACTTTTGTCGACAGTCTATTACAAGTAGGAGGGTCAATTGCGGGCTTCGGCTCGATACTGTGGAATGTCATCAATTCCAGAAGAGCGCAGATAGAGTCGCTTTACCCAAAACTCAATGTGTCAGTCGATACGTCCAGGAATGATGATTCAATCTTGTGCAGCGCGGACATAGAGAACGTCGGAACCAAACCCGTAACTATTCGTGCACTCCAGTTCTTTTCAAGGAGTGAGGGATTCAGTGCAGAGACGCTCTTCGGTCCTGCCATATATTCCTCTGACATAGTAATTGTAAACAACAGGATACTCAATCGGCTGTTTGAGATTGACAATGAGCTGAGTCAAGATAATCTGCAGTCCGCTATACAGAAGGTATTCAACGTAGATTTGGATCAGATCAGCCTGTCGGAGGAGGAGTATAATGCCATGGTCGAGAAACTGGGTGAGGTGAATGACATCACGATCAAGGGCTACAACAAGGGAATACTGGTACGCGGCGCATTCCTTGTACCTGAGATCTTCGACGAAATAATGAAAAGGGAGAGATTACCGCGGAAGCATTTTCCATCCGCTTTTGAGTCAGTCCTGATCAACACGGATCTGTATTTCAACACGAAGGTCCGAAAAAGCTATGACTCACTGGGTGAGGAAGCGTACCGGTTGATCTGGGAAGTTCCAGCAATCTACTCCCTTGAACCGGACTCCCCTCTCATGACCCTCAATCCCGTCGAGGTCGGAATACCCAACGAGCTGGCTCCATATGAAAAGCGTAGATTTGAGTTTAGAATCCCGATCCACGGGGATGATATCTACCGTGTGCGTGTGAAGCTGTACCTGACACACTATGTCCTCAAGAAATTGGTTCTACAGAGGGAGACCTACAAAACCTACGTCTACTACAGCTCACTGTTTGAATAATCTGGATGGATTGTCTATTCCACCAATCCAGGAAAGTAGATGCGTAGCATCCAGACAATTATGACTACTTGGAAGTAGGTGGGACTGACTCTGGAGCACGCTTGCTCAGCTCGAGTCCGAAGAAGACAAAAAGGGAGATTGCGATGATCTGCACCCAATGGATCAGGCCAAGCGGTCTTGTGTCGAACAGCAGGTTGAGAACCGGGATATAGAGAATTGCCAACTGACCAAGTAGTACAAGGACTAGAGATATGATAAACAGGGGGTTGTCGAAGAGGTCAATATTCCAAACACGTTTCGATGACCGATAGCTCACTGCTATGAAGACCTCGGAGATGACGAGTAGTGTCAGGGTGTACGATTGGACAAAAGCCACATCTGAGTGTCCCAACGATGACCATGATGCAACTGGCCCTAGCATTACCAAGAAGACGATGACATTCAGCAGTGCAATACCTGCACCTATCAGCACGATTCTTATGAGATCAGTCCTTCCTACAATGGGAGAGTCAGGATTCCTAGGAGGTTCTTGCATGATGGATCGTTCTCTCACCTCCAGACCAAGCGCAAGTGCGAGAAAGCTGTCAGTGACCAAGTTGAGGTAGAGTATCTGGGTTTCTGAGAGAGGTATCAACTCCCTGAGGAGTGAGGGGTTAATAATGGCAAGAGCGGCGAAACCGAAGAGGATGATCAGAACCTCGCTGATGTTAGAAGCAAGTAAGTAGTTCGTGAATTTCCGGATGTTAACATTGACCCTTCTGCCCTCTTCTACAGCGTCCACCAATGTAGCAAAGTTGTCGTCCAAGAGGATCATGTCAGAGCTCTCCTTTGCAGCATCAGTACCTGCAATTCCCATAGATACCCCTATATCTGCCATCACAAGTGCTGGAGAGTCATTCACCCCATCACCAGTCATGGCCACAATCTCTCCCCTGTCCTTGAGAAGGGTGACAAGTCTGAGTTTGTGAGCAGGGGTGACTCTGGCATAGACCTTCACCCTAGAAATTACCTCTTTCAGCTTCTCATCATCCATATTGTCAATATCAGTACCGGTCAGGGTAACTTGATCCTTAGGCTGGTCGCCAACGATTTCCAGTTGTCTTGCTATGGTATAAGCAGTACTCGGGTGATCTCCTGTGATCATTACGACATTAATCCCAGCAGTTCTACACTGATCCAGTGCATGGAATACTTCTGGTCGGGGAGGATCGATGAAAGCGAGGAAGCCGAGGAAGTTGAGTTGCTGTTCCAATTCGGCAACCTCAAATCCTTCGGATAGTTCTGAAGAAGCAACCCTGCGCTTCGCGATACCTATAACTCTGAAGCCTTGTGAAGCAAGTTCTTCAAGTCGCAAGTGCAGGGATTTTCTGATAGAATCGGTCAGGGTATCACCACGGTACCCAGTAGACCTTTCGATTAGGACATCAGGTGCTCCCTTAGCGAAAAGGTATTCATTCACTATAACCGACATCATCTTACGCTCGGAGTCAAAGGAGAAGTGGTGTGAGTACTCTACCCTGTCGAACCTCTCCTCAAATTCTTGGAGTAATGCACGGTCAAGTGGATCGAGGATAGCAGGATCACTATCAACAATGGGCAAAGTAACATTCTGAAGGACTTCTAGAATATCTGGAAATTCTAAGACTCCCTCCTCAGGTTTTAAAGTCTGATCAAGAGTGTGTATCCCAACAAGTTTAAGCTGATTTAGGGTCAAAGTACCTGTCTTGTCAGTTGCAATTGTGGTGGTTCCACCAAGCGTCTCGACAGCCTGTAGGTTCCGGATAATGGAGTTCCTCTCCGCTAACTTCTGGACGCTGATGGCCAAAGTGAATGTGAGTATGATAGGTAGCCCCTCTGGAATGGCTGCGACTGCAAGACTGACACCGATGATCACAAGATCCAAGACTGCTTCTAACGGATCTACCTGACCACTGTTCAAACCGAATTCAATCGCTAAGCCGAACGCGACAAGAAAGATTGCAAGACCGAGGATGACCTTCGCCAAGCTGGAGCTGAACTCCTCAAGTTTCCTCTGCAGAGGAGTCTTGAAGGAGGCTATCGAACTGACCATCTCATATATCTTACCAACCTCTGTCTCGTCCGCGGTTGCCACAACAATACCCTTACCTCTACCCATCTCCACGAAAGTACCCATGTATACCATATTACTCCTATCAGCAAGAGGGGTGGATATCGGAAGAGGGGCGGTTGATACAGTGACAGGTTCGGACTCACCAGTCAAAGCAGACTTATTTACCTTGAGGTTTTCGACCTCAATGACCCTGATATCCGCAGATATCTTCTCACCAGTGCGTAACTCGACGATATCACCAACTACAAGTTCTTCGCTGTCCACTAGCTGCGGATGTCCATCTCGTATCACCACGGTTTTGTCACTGATCATTGTTTGCAGGGAGTTCACCGCAATCTCTGCTTTCCACTCTTGGTAGAATCCTATTGCAGCATTGATAACTAGAACAGCCACAATGACGATGGTATCAAAGAAATACTCGATAGAATAGATTCCATCGGCCTTAACCAATGACAGAGCGAGAGTTGCCATTGCTGCAAAGATCAGAATATAAATCAACATGTCATTGAATTGGTTTACGAGAATACTAAGCTTGGATTTCTTGGGAGGAGGAGGGAGAGCATTTCTCCCATTTGCTGATAATCTGATTGAAGCCTCCTGTTCCGATAATCCTTGGAGGGTATCAACCTTGTGTTGTTCTCGTACTTCGGTAATTGTTAAACTGTGCCAATTGACATCGCCCATATACAGTACTACTGAAGGGGTACTGTCTATTAAACCCTGTGACAGCTCTCTTGTATCAACATGTTAAACCAAAAATATTAAGAAGAGACTCCGTTAATACGTTTGAAAGAATATTGTCTATTTTTATAATTATAGATTATATTAAATGGGATCAAAGTTTGTTATGATAATCTATTTAAATAAATAAATTAATAAGCAAATGAAATGGCACCAAGTGAGTTTGAACTTTCGTTCATAATTATAGCCCTCTTCATCTTCCTCGTGAAGATCATACACATCATCGGTAGAAGATTTGAATTCCCAGACGTACTGGGTGAGCTGATCCTTGGATTTATATTGGGGCCGACTGTCCTCGGGATATTCTATCTCCGAGATCAACCCACCACATCTCTTAACGCGTTATTTGGATTCACAGTTGAGCAATTGGAGACCACGGGAGTGATCATTAGATTCATTAGCGAATTCGCAGTGCTCCTCCTCCTATTCAAAGTAGGGACAGAGGTAAACCTCAGTGAGCTCAAAGCCCTAGGGAAGAAGGCCATCAGTATAGCAACAGGTGGGATCGTAGTCCCCCTCATCGTAGGAGTGGTTTTCAGCCTCCTTCTTGCAAATGTAGTGGGAATCCCAATAACCCCTAACGGAATAAGCAACATGGAAATCGCAATCCTTGTAGGAATGATCCTCAGTGCGACATCCATCGGTATTGCATTGAGGATATTCATGGATCTGGATATCATCAGAACCAAGATTTCCCAAACTGTTGTGGGTGCTGCTGTCCTAGATGATATCATCGTAGTCACAGCTATCGGTCTGATGTTCACTTATATCACAAGCAATACCTCACTGAACTTCACAGGAGTGATCCGGATCCTGATTGAAATCAGCATCTTCTTCGTGATTAGTATAATTCTTTTCAAGTTCGTAATCCCGTGGTTCAAGAGATTTACCGGTAAGTTTGATGACAAGTCAATCCCCTTATTTGTAAGTATAGGATTTATGCTCGCAATGGCAGTGCTCGCCCAAGTTCTTCAGCTCACACCAATCATCGGCGCATTCGTAGCAGGAGTGATCATTGGTAACGAAGATGACTATCTGGATATCCATCAAGATTTCGAGCCCATAACAACTTGGATCATCCCGTTCTTCTTCCTCTCCATCGGACTGCAGGTAAACGCACGGGAGCTGGCAACACCGATTCTAATTATCATCGCCGTGGTTCTAACAATCGTATCTATGGCTGCTAAAATGCTTGGAGGAGCAGCGGGTGCCAAGATGTTTGGATTTACGTGGGATCAATCCAAGATCATTGGTCTGGCCATGGCTTCAAGAGGAGAGGTCACATTGATTTTTGCTACCCAGGCTTTCGTCCTCGGTTACTTTAGCTTCGAACTTTACGGAATCATCATACTCTCTGTGGTAGTCACAATAATATTGAGTGTACCTATTCTCAAAAACAGGATTACAAATTCCATGGAAATAATAGTCTAATTCACATCTTAATCTCTCCATCAATATCAAATTAGCACTTCCAAGAAAATATAGACACATGCACAGGAAAGCCCGTAATATCACTACAAGGGATCACCATCGTTTATTTCTATTATCGAAACAATTATATATTTTACCATATAATGAAATATAATTATTTCTGAATTAGAAATATGTGATACCCATGAATGCAAATAAAATAACGACAATCATGAACAGAAACAAGGTGTTTATCATTGCTTTCTGGATTATGTTTGGATCTTTCATAACAATAGCTTATGCCCCGGATTTACTGTCTAGTACAGACACTGATTTCAAGGCACCAGACGGATCTGATTCAGCGAAAGCAGAGCTTTTAATGAAGACATACTTCCCAGAACAGATAAACAACAGAGAACATATCATTCTCTTCAACAGCCCAGAAGGCAATGTCTTGTCCCAAAACATGATAGATGTGAGTTTGGCCATTGCAGATTTTGTGTTGGAGAAGCACCCTGATGCAGAGGTCTTTGGCTACGCCATGGTAGTGGGGACAGAGCTTGACTCACTGAAATCAAACTTTGTATCCGAGGATGGAAAAAGCTCAATCATGACCGTCTCGGTTCCAGGGACTAACAATGAGCAACTGGATTTCGTAGAAGCACTCAGGGAAGAGATCAGGGGACTTGACAGTGAAAATGATATCTATGTTGTTGGCAGGCCTGCTCTCGATAGGGATACAGACTATTCCATAGAGAGAGATATGTCCACAATAGACGCAATCGTCATTCCCATTGTATTCCTCGCCCTGATTCTTCTCTTGAGGAACTGGAAGTACCTTCCAATTACAGTCATCCCTATTTTCCTGTCCATTGGAACGAGTTTCGGGATACTCGAAAGATACATTGCACTCACTGGAAATGCTATACAGGCATTTGTTCCAAGCGTCCTCATATCCATGGTTCTTGGAATCGGGGTGGACTACAACCTTTTCCTGCTCAGCAGGTTTAAAGAGGAGAGGAAGTCAGGGAGCGATGTCCTCTCTGCAGTGGAGACCATGATGGAGAGAGCAGGGCATACGGTTCTTACCTCTGGAGGAACGTTGATCCTTGCCATGGCAGGTCTAACTTTCTTCCCGGTAGTGATGCTCTCGTCAGTCGGTGTAGGAATTTCCATTGCCATAACAATCCTGCTGCTTATCAACCTCACATTCACACCATCACTGCTTCTACTCGTTGGAACGTGGGTTGAGAAGAGGGAGAATAGGGAGGTGAAGAAGATAGGGAGTAGGTTCTGGTATAGGATGGGGAAGTTCTCCACCAAGTATAGCCTCGGCATAATCGCGTTGATCCTCTTGATCACTGCGCCTATTATTGCCAACATGATCGACTTTGAGGCAGAGTCACAAACAGTGTTCTTCTCACCCAATGGGAGTGAGTCCAACAAGGGGTTATCTATCCTTCAGGATTCCTTTGGCCAAGGAATTATTGGTCCTCTTTCCATTGTCATAGTCCCAGAGGAAGGGTCGGTCATGAGCGAGAATGTCTTCAACTCCACAAGGAGGTTGGCCAACCGCTTGATCGATGAACTAGGAGTCGACCCTTTCTCCATCCAGTCACATGCATGGCTTAATGGATCTGCTATCGATTTCGACTTTGCCAAGGCAGCGTTCGATCCGACCTCTCCCGTCTTCGATATCCCACAAGCTGCCCTCTACAGGGTATTTGCCTCACCACTGATGTCCGAAGATCTTGCTGCCATGAGGATCGGACTGACATTAGACGAGGATGTATGGTCACCAGAAGCAATGGCACAAGGAGACATGATCAAGAAAATCGTCTCGGAGGAATTCAACGGGGATAAAACGGGTGTCTATGGAGACACCACAATCGGGGACGACGTTATCGATTCGACTATGAACATGTTTCCCCTGATGATTCTGGGGGTTGTCTTGGTTATCTACATCTTCATTGCGATCATGTTCAGGGCAGCTTTCCTCCCGTTAAGATTGATCGCTACGATCGGACTTACACTGGCTTTTATATTCGGAGCGACCACTTTAGTATTTCAAGATCAGACATTCCTGAATGACTTAATACCACTCCTGAACGACATGGAGGTCACCTTCTGGATGGTCCCAGTCATGTCCTTCAGCATTATTCTTGGACTTGGAATAGACTACGATGTCTTCACCTTGGAGAGGATAAGGGAGAACCTATCCAACGGTATGAGTAACGAGGAGGCCATTGCCTCTGGTATTAGCAAGACCTCCCGGATAATTACCAGTGCAGGTATCATAATGATGATCGCCTTTGGGGGACTGATGTTCTCGTCCTCGTATATACTTGTACAGTTTGGCTTCGTCCTCACGTTTTCTGTCTTTCTCGACACATTCGTAGTTCGATCCATCCTCGTCCCTGCAATCATGTCCATAGGAGAGAAATGGAACTGGTGGCCATCCACTATCCATGAAGAGGTATCTACAGGATCCGACTAAGGCTTGTAGCCCCATGCGACAATTACGCCGAGGTGCGTGATGCTCCCTATGTCTTTGAGCTTGTAACTTTCCAATTTTTCTTCTACGGATTGAGGGGTCTCATTCCCAATTGCATAGCTCTTCAAGAGTACATTTTTGATGGTTGACATCACGATATTCTCACTATCTTCAATCTCTTGATTCGTCACGACAAGAAACGGTGCACCCTCTTGAAGAACCCTAAGACCCTCGTGAAATAGGTCATCAAACTGCTTCTCGAAACTCCCAAAATCACAGTCGTAGCCGATGATAATGACCCCGTCGTATGTATCATTTGCCTCACGAATACGTCCGTCCAAGAGGTCTGTTCTTGCGATGCTCTTGTCCAAACCGCCCTTGATATAGAGGTCGTATTCCCACTCAGTTGTGAGGAGGAAGGTCTGTTCTGAAAGGTTAGTTAGCAGATTTATGGAGTTAGGCGTGATCCCTACTTCCATATTAATCACAAGTAACTTATTGAAATGATGCTTCTTCAGGCGTTTCATAACTAGAGGGATCAATTCAGGAGTAGTGCTGTCCAGATCCACAAGGGACAGGATCGAAAATACGAACATTTGCCTGAGGAATTTCCTTCCAAAATCTGTGATCGCAATTGTTTGATTCCTCCGGGATGAGGTATCGACATATGTTACTAGTCCCTTCTTTTCCAAACGCTCCAGACGCTTATAATAAGAGGAAGGATGGATTGTGTTAGGGTCATTGAACTTCTTAATGAGCAGATCCATGATTAATTTTCGAGGTGTGGGGGAAGAATTTCCGTAGAGTTCAAGGAGAACAAAGTACTCGGTGAGGCTAATATCAAGTAAATTGGAATATTGCCAGTATTCGAAGTCTCGTCCGATCATGGATTTCTCAAACACGGAATATCCACCTGTTCCCAAGTATTTAATGATTTAGAAAACCTCTACAGCTATTCCAAAAATAAAAATAATATTTCTTACATTGATGGAAAATGATCCAACTATTGTTAGATACTTCCACCGGTATATCCGAGAGCAGGTATATGATTAATGATAAATTCCACATAATATTTTATAACAACATTTGTCCATATTACACAGGTTTTAATACTCAAAATCCAATTACAATTTGTCTGGCTTCGGCCAGACTACCCTCCCCCCACTCAATTTTACTTATTTATCAGGGACTCGGCATCTATCAGGTGACCTGATAATATCCGATAAGGGACAGCTAGATTTATGAATTCTAGAACTGTATGAATAGAAGAGCTGTTCTATGGATGACATCTCACCTCTCGATATCATTTCAAATGAGTTCATCAATCTTTTCGATGAACCAATCAAGGCCAAGATAGACTCTGCCTTGGCAGTCCTTGGGAAATATTTTAAGGTGGACAGGAGTTACATCTTCCAGTACCACGGAGAGTATATGTCAAACACAAATGAGTGGGTGAGAGAGGGGATAACTTCATTTATCAATGGATTACAGAATATTCCAAAGTCTGCATTCTCATGGATTGACAGGAAGATGGCCAACGGAGAGATCATCAACGTTCAAGATATAGAGAAACTACCAGAGGATGCCTCCACAGAGAAAGAAGAGTTTAGAAATGAGAGGATTAAATCAATACTCCTCATACCAATTGTCATCAATGACAAGAGACTAGGTTTCATCGGATTGGATTCAGTCCGGGAACACAGACTGTGGGCTACACAGGAAATCAGTATATGCCAAATAGCAGGTCAAATCATTCTTAGTTCTATCGAGAAGCTCACTCTGGTTGAGGAATTAAGAAGCAGTGAAAGCAGGTACAGAACGATTCTTGAGCTCATTCCGGATACGATAGCAATTCACAGAAATGGGATACTGATCTATATAAATCCCGCAGGTAGGAAGTTGATGAAGGTGGAACATGAGGATGAACTCCTTGGGAAGAACATTCTCAGATTTGTCCATCCTGAAGATCATCATTTGGTGATAGAGAGGATAAAGAAGGCCCAACAGGGAATCCCTCAACCACTGGCAACAGAGAGATTCATCAGGAATGATGGCAGTATTGTCTTCGTTGAGACTGTTGCTCTTCAACTGAAATTCGAGGGAGAGGATGCTAATCTCGTGGTCGTAAGGGACATTTCGGAGAGGGTTGAAACTCAGAGAAAACTTGTGGAAAACGAGAGAAAGTTCAGAATGCTCTTCGAGAAGTCGTTCGATGCAATCTACATCTCAACAGTTGAGGGTAGATTCATCGAGGTGAATGAGGCGATGCAGAATCTACTTGGTTACACAAAGGATGAGCTCCTCGATATTGATGTCCGAGTTCTATACAGTGACCCCAAGTTCAGGGATAGATTTACCACAATTATCAATGAGAAAGGGGTGGTAAAGGATGCACAAGTCCAGATAATCCACAAGAGTGGGAAGTTGCTCTATTGTCTTGAGTCATCCTCTGCTCTCTTCAATGAGAACCAAGAGATCGTAGGCTATCAGGGTATAATCCGCGACATGTCTGAGATTGTCGAGGCGAGGGAGACGATCTTTAGGATGCAGAAGGAGGAATCTCTAGGAACAATGGCTTCAGGTATTGCACACGACTTCAACAACTATCTCACAGTCATCTCGGGTAATGCAAGCTTACTTGAGAGTAGCTTGGAGGATAAGGAGCAGAGAGAGACGGTTCAGACCATAATACAGGTGACGAATAAGGCATCGGAACTCATATCACAACTCTTGGAATATACAGGGAACAAATCTGTCGAACGTTCTGTACTCTCACTAAATGATATTGTGGAGATGAACAAAAACATGATCCGCCTTGCCTCACTCCAGAGTATCGAACTGACCTACGACCTGTGCCCAGAGAACCCAATGGTCATGGCCAGCAGCGGGCAACTCTCGCAGATCCTCCTGAATCTAGTCACCAACGCAACGGAGGCCATCAAGGAGGAGAGTGGATCCATATGTATCAGGACAAAATGCGTACATTTGACAGAAAGAGACACAAAGACTATAACTCCTTACACGATCAATCCAGGAGAATACGTCTGCATGGAGGTGATCGATAACGGTGAAGGGATAGCAGAGGATACGATCGAAAAGATATTCGATCCGTTCTTCACCACTAAATTTACAGGGAGAGGACTGGGATTACCGAGTGTGTTGGGCATCGTGAAGTCTATGGGAGGAGGGATTCGTCTACAGTCAGAACAGGGAAGAGGGACGAGCATCACGATCTACATGCCAAAATACCAACCAACACCAAGTGAGAAAGGGGACTTCGTCTATGAAGGGAAAAAGAAAAATCCTGATTTAACTGGCATGAAAGTTCTGATCTGTGACGATGAGGAAGAGAATCGTATTCTGTTCGGGAAGTTCTTCGAGCTACTCTCGGCAGATGTTGTTTTCGCAGAGGACGGTATGAACTGCCTCGAGATCATGGAGCGAGAAAAAATTGATCTCCTCCTTCTGGACATTATAATGCCCCGAATGACCGGTCATGAGGTGTTCAAGAGACTAAGAAAGAATAATCTAGAGATACCGATCATAGTCTGTAGTGGCTTTTCGAAAGATAGTCACAAGTACCTCTACGAGGAAAAAACAGCCTTCTTGGGTAAGCCATTCACATTTGAGGATCTGAATAAGACAATTAGGAAACTTCTTGATTAGCGACATTCTGATCGATCCAGCCAACTAATTTCTTCTCCAGAAATGGAATATCCTTCATTCCAAGGACGAGGAACTTCTCCCTAAACACTGAATGTCCGGCACTAAGTTCCTTTCTGATGGATTCGGGTTCTGGGAACAGGGTGATGAGTGCGAAACGGGCTTCTGCACCTGCGATTTGGGATGTGCGCTTTGCCACTTCGAAAAGCTTGTCTTTGTTCAGCTTTCGATGCCCTGTGTTGGAGGTGCAGGAAATACCGAAGAACATGGAATCCACAATACAGAACACATCTAGCTCAAATCTCACCTTATTGGGGGGACGGACGGTGAGGTTGTAGCCCAACTCTTTGATACCAAGGTTGTCCTTGTTCTTCTGGAGAACCATGAACACGACCTCTTCCAACCAGCTACCATCAAACCACCTTGAGATGAACTCGAAGTCTCTACCTTTTATGCGTGAGATATGACTGAACGGAAGGGAAACTCCAAAAGTTTGCCCAAGATCCTTGATCAGAGGGTCCTTGATTTCGGAACCTACTTTAGTCCGATCTATAGGGAGCTCAAAAGAGGCAGGATCATACATACCCTTCTTTAGATCCTTGAGATACCTTTGTTTGAAATTGTAGTATGAGTTTCCCCTCTCCAAATAAAGCCTAAGTATCTTCAGAGCAGTCTGAGGAAGAAACAGCTCTGTGGAGAAGGAGTATGGGCAATCAGAGAGAAAATGCAATTTCAGCAGTGTTGCAAGATCGAAATAGATCCTTGGTCTGTACCTTCTAACTACATACTTGTGATCAATGATAAAGGTATTCGTACCAGCGTAGAGGTAGATAAGTGTCATGTCTATATTCGGTCTCTGTAGTTCCAGAAGTGTATACACTACCATCGATTTGGTTCCACCAGTGTAGCTGAAACATACTTTTCCAGTCAACTGCCGTAACCCCTTCGAGAGAATATTGGAAGAGTCCTCTAAGTGGTTAAGGTCTATCTCGATAGAGTGGCACTCCCCTACAATCCCTGGTCGCAGATCCTCAATGATCTGTGGGAGGATGTCCGCGTGCTTACTTGTCTCCTTGCTGTGCACAAAGTAGATAGTACCCCCATTATCTAGGAACGTCAAGACTGCCATAACATTAGGGAGGTTGTTCTCACCAACGAGGAGAACGAGTGTAGGGAATTGTTCCACATATGACTATATGTGTTGAGTATATTATACCTTTGGGGAAAACATGACCAAGACACGAGGAATGACATAGTGCCTAGCAATTGGTTCAGATATCACAATATTTCTTGGTGTGAAGTAATTACATTGTTTATTGAATAACACTTTATTTGAGTTTATACAGTAGAGGAACTTTGAAGATCACACAGGTCACAATTTTTCTGAGAAGGAGATCTATAACCATAAAATAAGACAAAATGAAGTGGTGAAGGATAACTCATAGATCTATAGGTAATAAAGAATAGATTATGCACAGAAGTAAGTGGAAAGTGTCTGAAAGCTAATTCTAGAATAGAGCAGATCTTCAGTTTGAGTAGAAGATTCCTTCCATCCACCAGACATATTCACGCGTAAATATGACCCTAATCCTCTTCGAATAAATTTGGGTATGAATTTCAGAGTAGAGCAGCCAAGAGTATGATATATCCTAATTCCAGCGAGATAATTACCGAGGTAATATTTTGCGCATAAGCCAAGCTATACGCAATTACCGAGTCGTGGACAGGAATTTATCTATCGCAGACGATACTAATTAGCCCTCTAATGAATTGCCTAGACAGATATCGACCCTTTTCTGAAATCAGATTTACCCAGCAGAACATTGAGTATTACAGGTTTACCACCCCTTGCGATGGACTTTGCCCTCTTGACTGCGGGTTCCAGTTCTTCCTTAGTCTCCACCTTGATACCCTCTGCACCGAATGCTCCTGCAATCATCTCGTAGTTAGCATGCCCTAACTCGGTGGCCACTGCATCGTCAAAGAATTCGACCTGCTCTCTAGCAATCTGGGCCCACGCACCATCATTACCTATGACGATGATCACGGGGAGCCCATGGCGAACCATAGTGTCAATCTCCATCAAACTATAGCCTGCAGATCCATCCCCATAGATGATCCAAACTTCACTATCTGGTCGGATAAGCTTGGAGGCCATCGCGAAGCCTGCCCCTGGCCCCAATGTACCGAATGCACCAGGATCGAGCCATGAGAGGGGCTTTCTCGGGCTGAGTACGTAAGAGGCAGAGCCAAGAAAGTCACCACCATCACCAATGATCATGCTGTCTTCATCGAGGTGTTCCTCGATTACCCTCACTACATATAATGGATTGAGGTACTTCTCAGGTTCTTCCTCTGAGAGCTTGGTAATTTCCTCATTTCTTAGGTCGTCACGGTTTCGAAGACTACTCATCCACTCAGGGGATGAGTGGCTACCGACTGCCTGTTGTAGAGCAATAACGTAGTGCGATGGAGATGTGAGAAGCCTATGCCGCACAGGTTTGAGCATGGTGTTTAGTTTCAATTGCTTAGGATCGAGGTTGAGGTTTACCACCTCCGTCTTCCTCCCGAACTGCCAACCGTAGTCGAGGCGGAAATCCATAGGAACACCACAGAGTATCACAAGGTCGGCCTCCCGAAGAGCCTTCCTCCTCTTGTGCCTCATCTGGATCTCACTCCCCTTACCAAGGAGGCCTCTTGCCATTCCAGACAGATAAGTAGGAATACCAAGCTTCTTTATTGAATCAGCCAGATCTTTTACAACAGAGACATCATGCAGCGCCTGGCTTCCGACAACGAGAACTGGTCTCTTGCTCTCTCGAACGAGATTCACGATCTGTGACGAGGGTTTAACCTTCGGATAGCTGGCACTCACCGGTCTAATGCTCGTCTTGTTCGGTCTGAACAGTTTATTCAGTCTCCACTTGAGGTAGCTATTGAATATCCAGTCATTCGTGGATTTGACCTCGTGTTTCTCCTTCACACCATACAGAGGTTTGACGATGTCCTTGGGATAGAGTACATCGAGAGGAAGCTCAACGAAAACAGGTCCCTGCACTCCGGAAACTGCAACGGAGATAGCCTTCTGCAATTTGGGAACCACATCCTTCACCGAGGTGACTTTGGTGGCAAACTTCACATTGCTGCGTATCAAAGCGATCTGGTCGATATCTTGGAGTGCACCTCGCCCCCTCAGGACTGTAGCGGTAGCACCCCCGAGAATGACAAGTGGACTCTCTGCAAGTCTGGCGTTGGTCACAGCAGTAATAGTATTGGTGATACCGGGACCAGCTGTGACGGCGCATATTCCAGGTCTGCCGGTAAGTCTTGCGTACGCATCCGCAGCGAAGGCAGCATTTGCCTCGTGCCTGACGTCAACCACCTTGATTCCCAAGGCCTTGCTCGATACGAGAATAGGGGAGATGTGTCCACCGCAGAGAGTGAATACATGGTCGATACCATTCGCCACGAGGACATCGGCGACAAGTTCACCTCCACTTTTGATTTTGTTATTTGACTCTTCCACAACGTATGTAGAATTCCTTACTTATCAACATCACGACCTAGGTGCAATGCACTGATATAGAAGAAACAGAGAATCTTAATTGATCGAGATCCAAAATCATGTCTGGTGAATTCGGTTGACTACCAGAGACGTCTATGTAACATTCAGTCCTGCTGAATGTAAAAGGGCAAGAGTGGTCTGTAAATATAGACATTGTCCACTAATTATCGCACACAATGGATTCCGTCTAGTCGAGTTCTATTTCGGTATTGAGGTAAATCATGTTCTGCCTTCCCACCTTCTCCTTCACGATGATATCTAGCTCTTCAAGTTCCTTGAGGTGCTGGCTTACCCTGCTCTTGCTCAAACCGAGGAGCAAGACGAGATCGTTCTGTGTGATCCCATTGTCGTTCTCTCCAAGAATCTCCAGAATAGATCGCTGGTGAGGTTTGAGAATAATAGGACGTACTACAGTCTTGATCTTCACCCCCTCGTCGTCACTCATCGAGAGAAGGGATATGAGCTTTCGTGGTGGAGTTCGAGTGTACAGAAGCCAGATTGTTAGACCAAAAATGAGCAGACCGATACCGAGGACAAATCCGAGGATGAAGTCGAGAGAGGAATTTGAGGGACTGTCCGTACTTGTTAAAGCGGGAACTTCGTACTCGACAATCACAGTCCTGATCGAACTCTCTGGAAGGAAGACATCCAACCACGAAACAGTGGTTCTCTGACCATCGGTCGAAATCTCGTAATCGGAAGGAAAGACATTGAGCTGATTTCCGTCTGAGACAACCGAACTGAATTTGGGCAGAGTTATGGATACATTGACCGAAGAAACCGCGTAATTGAGGCCAATAACATATCTGAAGAGTTGCGTACCGTCCTCAGTGGAGCTGGTATCAGCTAGCAAATTCGCATCTATCCTGATCTCGGCAACCTTCTCTATGATTTTGATCGGTGTGATCGTGATTGTGGTCTTCCCATCTCCACTAACAACACGAGTGGGAACGGGGGTGGCATTTATGAAAGTGGAGACCCCATCTAGTATGAGGGGAAAGACAAGGTCAAAATTTGAGGAGACATCTTGATTCGGGGTCAAGGTGAGAGTAGTAGTCCAGAGAATACCATCATCCTCAAGGGAGATCTGGGTATCCATTGTCTCTACCGAGAACAGAACCTGAGAATTGACCGCCCACGGAAGACCAGATAGGAGAAATACCGTAAGGATAAGATAGGATCGGAGGCTGATAGATTTCATGTCTTCCCCATTGTATCAGAGATTCCACGTATTATTCATCTTTCTACCCGTTCTCAATATTATGTCCAAAAGAATTAGTGATATCAAGGGAACGGTGAAGCTGGCATTCGCAGAATTGGTGTTCGACTCCCCAGAAGGGGATGAAGAGTCCACCAGATCGTCGGATATGCCATCGCCAACCTCAATAATGATCTCCACGATTTCTTCATCGGTGTTTGCCCCATCGGAGACGACAACTATGGTGTAAAAACCATCTTTGTCCGCGAAGAAACTCCAAGATACAGTAAGGTTCTGCAGGGGTCGGAGCTCGGAGGTCGTGAGTGTGTCACTTTCATTAGTCAGGAGAAGACCATCCGGGAGGAAGACACGTGTACTGACGTTCTCTGCAAGGGTGTTACCGATGTTGGAAACTGTGACCTCGATCAACTCAGACGTATCCAGATCAACCGTCTCATCGTACTCCATGTCCAAGATACGGAGAGTGGCACTCTTAGTTCCAACTGCCCATTCAGAGAAATGTGAAATATTTGCAACAACTATGTTTTCGTCGAGGAACAGCGTCGAGGGGTACACCTCCCAGTCCGATGTGGAGTCCTCCCGGGTCAGGAGAATCAGACCTGCCTCGATTGCTCCTAGGTCATCAAGAACCGTCTCGTCATACGGGATCAGAATCTCCGCATTGGAGATCGCATCAGAATTATTCACCTCGATAGAGAAGAGGTCGGATATCAGAGCATTACCAGGTATCTCAGGAGCAAGATCACGATCTGTCAAGGTCAGGTTCAGTTCAACCGATGCAGTGATTGAGATGTTAAGAAAGATAGACCCATCAGCATCGGAGAGTGAATAATTACCCTTGGGCAGATCCTGTGGCACTCCAGGATTGACAATTACATGGATAGGACCCTGCACACCAACCACTACCTCCACCTCATAGTCCGTGGGCTTCCTGTCCTGTAGAGCACCTCCGTAATATAACTCGATGTAGTATCTGATTATCGACCCATCCGTCTGCCCGGGGATAACTCCCGAGTACTGCGTCCCTCCCAGAGAATCCATCACAACCCTCACTGACCCACCATTATCCACCGAGTAGACGAGCGTGAGATTGTCAAAGTCAGGGGGAAGGACCGAGATAGACGCGGTGACTGTGAGATCCTCACCATCACTAGGCGCAAGCGGAAAGTGTGAGTAATTGACAATGGATGAGGATATCTGAGCAATACTGTCTGCCCTAGCTGGAGCTATTGTGAGCAGTAGTAAGAAAATAATTAGAGTTGGAGCTTTCATATTCACTGTCCTCTACTAGTAGGTTGTTGAATACATATAAATGAAAGGAGAGAAATGTACTAGATTTTCAGAAAAATTCTACAATTATGAGCTAATTCCGTCTTCTCTGGAGAACGGTGACCGTGAGCAAGCTGGCGATCATGAACTCCGCGATAAGTGGGGTCTCAGCAAGTGTTGTGCTCGAGTCCTCGGGTACATCGCCAGTTACTGTCCATGTGCTGAAGTGAGTGGTGTTACCGTAGACCATGTTGTTCTCGGTGTCCACCCAACTGGGAACAGCGTCCCACGTTCCAGTCGCCTCATTGTAGAAACGGAATACGAGTGTCTCAATTGCTAGATCAGCTACATCACTTGCCTGATATGGGAGTGAAAGTGTAGCATCGATCTCAACATCGGAGTCATTCATCTCTATACTCAGGTATAGCCCAAGGGAAGCGAGACCAGTTGGAATATCTCCAGCGGGGTTAGCCGAGAATTCGTCGATGGTGATCTCGACACCAGAGCCAGGGGTGACGGCTACTGAGACACCAGACGGCGTGACGAGCTCTACCCTGCTACCGGGTGAGACTGCCACTGGTTTTCCTAGCTCCACCTCGAAAGGCACACCAGGCACAGCCTCTGGTGGACCGGTGACGGGAGGGGTGGTCTGATCGGGAGACTCCTCACCCGTGGCTGTCCAAGTGCTAAAGTGCGTGGTGTTACCAAACACCATATTATTCGCAGTGTCAACCCAACTGGGAACAGATTCCCATTCACCAGACGTTACGTTGTAGAACTGGAGGACAAGTGTCGAGGGATCTACACCGATACTTTCGTTGTACGGGATGGCTATTGTTGCGTCCACGTCTACACTTGTGTCATTCATCTCAATCTCCAAGAAGACACCAATGGAGACGAGACCCTCTGGTACTTCACTGTAGGGGTTCGATGTCGTCATGTTGACTGTGATCTCGACACCCTCACTCGGTGTGACGTTAACGTAGATCCCTGAGGGTGTGACTAACTGAACAGACTCGTTTCCTCTGATGGAGACAGGACTACCAAGTGTGACATTCACGGGTATCCGTGAGTCATTCACGGGGGGTTCAGGTGGGGACGGAGGGGTCTGATCGGTGGATTCATCTCCAGTGACAGTCCACGTACTGAAATGAGTGGTGTTACCGTAGACCACCTTACTGTCCAAATCCACCCAACTCGGGACTGAGTCCCAGAGACCTGAAGTCTCGTTGTAGAACCTGAACTCTAATGTGTCTGCGTCGATGCCCTCGACCATGCTGTCGTTGAACGGGATCGCAATTGTCGCATCCACATCGACACTGGTGTCGTTCATCTCTATCTGCAAGAAAATACCCAAGGAGACAAGCCCTTCGGGAACCGCACTATAGGGGTTCGTGGTATTCATGTCAATTGTGATGTCAACACTGTCTCCAGGGGTGACATTCACATATATTCCCGATGGTGTCATCAACTGCACAGATTCGTTTCCACTAACGGACACTGGAGTTCCAAAATCGACGTCAATGGGTCTGGGCAGGGTGGCGTTATCACCGGGTGGTGGGAGCTGATCTACAACGAATGTAGGGGCACTCCCGGTTACTGTCAGTGCTGAACCAGTGCTAATGAATGTAAACATTAACAGAAGTGCCAGCAAGGTGCTAGATAACCGCTTCATGGTAATTGAATAATGGCGACTGTGGATCATAAGACTGCTTGATTATTGGGTTTCAATTAATTAAATGCCTAGTAAAACGAGAAGTCATTGTACGTGACTACACCAGCTGTAGTAATAAATAACTGTTCCATGAACATAAATTACTATAATATAGTATACAATCTAACCCTCGACCAGATCAGGAAAGAGAACCTCGTCTGCTGGCTTCCTCAACCTCAACTGCTTTTTCATGTCGATCACCAGCAGTATGACAGCGGTGCCCTCTAACCCCAAGACCACTAACTGTATGCTAGCTGACTGCCCAAGATCCCACGCAGCACCCATGTAGGAGGGAGTGATCCAGATGGCGAACTGTCTGTCGGTTCTGACGAAAATAGCGAAGATGGACGACTGCCCCTCAAGTAAATACGCAGTGGTGTCCTCGTACAGCCACTCCTCGTCTACCCCTAGGAGGATATTGGTGAGTGCCATCACTTGTGGACTCTTGTCCGGGTTGAAGAAATACCCTAGCACTACCTCTATTCCCAGTTGCCTCATGGATATCCTCGGGAGGAATATCGTATTTTTGTATGTATTGTACGTGTCTATCAGACCGATCTGAGTATTGTTGCGGAGAGTGGCATATCCCCCAACGAACTTCTCCTCCTCGATGTCGAACACGCTGTCGTAATAGACATTGGGGATCAGACTCATGTTCGAGAGGAGGAGGTAGAACCTACCTTTGTACGAGAACAACCTGTAGCCGACTGCCTTTGATACCCTGTAGTAAAGTGCAGGGAAGTCTATCTGTATAAGCTCTACCTCTTCCTTCACTGGGTCAAAAACCACCAGATCAATCACAGTCCCCGATCGTTCATTGACATCAGGAGCACCAGTCATGATGAAGAACTTGTTCCCATAGACGGATATTGGGGAGTCCACGGGATCTGACTCGCCGGAGTACTGTCCTATGACCTGAAGGTCAAATCGTTCGAGCTTGAGGAAGATGACCTGGAAGGAGATGACACCCTCCACAAGTCTAGGGTAGTCCATGTACATTGCAAAGTAGCTCGTGTCCCCAATTTGAATTGACTTCACAAAGACCAGTCGTGGAATCTTCCCCACATACTCATTCAGGTAGAGCGTGCTGTTGACCCTCCCTGCGAAGAACTGTACCTCGGTGGCGTAGAATTCTAGTCTCGTGTCAACATCCAAGAAAACGGCTGTTCCGTGGAATCCAGATAGGATTACCTCGTCTACCAGTTCAAAGTTCTTCCTATACGTCCTCTCAACGAAATAGAGGGGACCGTTGTCAGGTACCTCCACGTTGTCCACGTGTATGCCCTCCTCCCGGAGGTACGGATAGTATTGTGCGATCTCACCGAACTCCTCAGTTGACGAGTCCAGTCCAAGAACCGCAGCGGCATTTGACATGCTGAGAAGGGGAACTGCAATGTCCACAACAACAAAGAGTAAAATAACGGAAATCAGTGCAGCCCACCTGTATTTCACGAATGTACTCTAGTTTGGATATTAATAAAAATCGCGTGGAGATATTAGGTACACCAATCATTAATATATCTCAGTTCGAGGGAGAAATGATGGGACTTCATGACATCCTCTACGAGGTTTTCAAGTCCAATATCTGGTGGCAGGTGATTCTCGCTCTTCAGGTATTACTTGGAATTCGATTCTCTGTCAAGAACATCTGGTTCAAGGGGTTCAAGATGTACCCCTTTGCACTTGCCACCCGGAACCTGAATCCGCTGATTAGGAGGTGGGGAAGATCAGTCCCAGAGACCATAAAACCATTTGTGAGCGCTGCGGCTTTCACCATCGGAGTAGCGAGTATCGTCATCTTCCCACTCACCATCGGAATTATGATCTTCACAGTTTTCTCACCACCCTTCCGATCGGTGATTTATGCAACCTTTGACCATTGGAATACATATTCATCGGTGGACTTTGACTCCATGCTTTTCTGGGGAGCAGCGGTCATCTCTATAGCTCTGCATGAACTGGGACATGCCCTCATCGCAGTGAGCAACGGTATTGAGGTCAGATCTGTTGGAGTGATTGCAGTACCCACTGTGCTTTACGGTGCCTATGTTGAGATCGACATTAAGGGATTTCTCAATAAGGATATAACCAATGTAGAGGTAGAATCGAAACAGGGTATAAAGTGTGAAGCTACTGTACTCGACAATCCCAAGGAGGAAGAGAGGGAGGGACAGCAGAAAGAGACGGTACCCGACAACCAAAAGCAGAGGGAACAGGAGGAAGTAACTGTCTATGACGATCCTGAATTGGAAGGTCTGAGGAGGGTGATTGCTCGGATGAAGAAGAAAAAGAAAAAGGTGGACAGACCATCGACATCCGAATATATTCCCCTTCTCTTACGTATTGAGGATGAGGGCAAGAGACAAAGGATGAGAGAGGTATTAGGAGCGGGATTACTGGTCAATATTATCATCCTTGCGGTATCACTAGCCACTCAACTCTTTGTTCCCACTACGGCTATAGCAAAATACTTCGTCGGGGCAAATATGCTCCTAATTGCCTTAAATCTTATCCCGCTGGGCTTCACAGACGGAGGTAAACTCATGCAACTCGTACTCAAAGGAAGGATATCCGAAGATGTTCTTAGAGACATAACCAAAATGTAGATGGGGCAACTATCCCTGCTACTCCCCCATATTCTCAAGCAACCTACCCACCATCCCCAGTAAGTATTCATGGAACTCGGAATACCTCTCCTTAGGAAGTATCCCTTCATTGAGGCTCGAGTACACCTCAGAGGTGAGTATCGACCCCCCCAGCACAAGGGACATAAGTGTGTACGTGAGGAGCACAGGATCCTCGTCGATCCCTAGTCTCCTCACAATCCCGAGGAGGTTGTGTATCGTCCGGGGATTGCACTGCAGCTCGAAATGACCCGGGGAGTAATCGGTCGGAGCCGGTGGAGGTCTGGACACGAACATCAGCTTGAAGAGCCCGAAGTCCTCCCGGCCGATCTTCAGGATCATGGAGCCGACGAACCTCATGACATCACCCTGTGGATTGTCGGACGCGAACTCCTCTATCCTCATGTTGAAGCGGTTGAACTCACGGGTGACCATTGCAAAGTACAGCTCCCGCTTATTTGGGATGTGCCTGTAGAGAGAAGAAGGTCTGGTCCCCAGTTCATCCGCAACGTTGCTCATGGTGAAGTCCTCACCGAACTTAGCGTATGCACGTATCCCCGCATCGATGACCTGATCGATTGAGTACTTTGCCACATAGACCCCTCTACGTTCACGTACTTAAGCGTGCAGGCAGAGATGATTATGTGTGCACAAGAATATGCGAATAATTGTTCGCATTTGCGAATGTTTGTTCGCATTTGCGAATGTTTGTTCGCAAACCTTATAAGATGCGAATGATGGTTCGCATCATGGACATACACGTTGTGTTAGGAGCAAGTGGCGGCTGGGGATCAGCCATCACCCACGAGTTAGTAAAGCAGGGGAAGAAGGTCAGAGGTATCAACAGATCAGGCAGGGCAGCGGTGCCCCCTGAGGTTGAGATGGTCGCGGCAGATATCACGGACAAGGACAGGTTAGCAGAGCTCATTGAGGACGCTGCGCAGGTCTACCACTGCGTCAACCTTCCGTACAATAAGTGGACTAGTGACCTGATCCCGCTGACAAGGACAGTGATCTCAGCGGCAGAGCAGACTGGCGTCCCCATCCTCGTGGCAGACAATCTCTACATGTATCCCGAGGACGCCATGAAACCTCTCCACGAGGAGATGCCGTGGACCTCCACAGGCAGGAAGGGCAAGGTGAGAGCGGAGAGTTCCAAGATGTTCTTGGACGCCCACAACGACGGCAGGATCAATGTAGTTATCGTGAGGGCACCAGATTTCTACGGCCCCACGGTGGGAGAGAATTCCTTCTACGGCTCCCGGGTTTTCATACCTGCGTTGAGGGGGAAGAGGTCGCAGGTCTTCGGTAGCCTTGACCACCCCCATCAGATCGCGTACACTCCGGATCTCGCCAGGGCTTCGATCATGGTTGCAGAGGACAGAGAGGCGTACGGGCAGGTATGGCACCTCCCATCTGCACCCGCAGTGACACAGAGGGAGTTCCTCACCAAGGTGTACAGAATAGCAGGCACGGCGCCTAAGTTTTCTACGCTGGGAAGGACACCACTTAGGATCATCGGCATCTTCAACAAGATCATAGGGGAAGTAGTTGAGATGCTGTACGAGTTCGAGAAGCCCTACCTCGTGAGCCATGAGAAGTTCATGCAGAGCTATGACTTCAGGATTACTCCACTGGAAGAAGGGATAGAGGAAACGCTCAACTGGTACAGATCCCATATGACTTGAGACGACAGGAGCAGAATATACCGAGACCTCTTGGCTGAAAACCTTTTTGTACCAATTTGCACACTATGTTTCAATGATAACCCAGACCCTGCTATACACAGCACTGGTCATCATAGGTGCAACTGCACTCCTCAACCTGTGGTACTTGGGAATTAACCTCGTGGAATACAGGAAGCAGAGAATCCAAATCGGACTGCTCTTCATCCTCCTCTTTACAACAAGAACGCTAATCGCAATAGGGCAGGGGATAAGGCTGTACATCTCTCCAGAGACCGAGCTCCTCTCGGACACCGTGGCACTCGGAGGAATCATCGTGGGTTTCCTGATGGTCATCATAGCCGAGTCCTACTGGAGCACACATTTCGACAACGTCAGGATATCAGCAGCGAGCGCTTTTGCCACCATGACAATCATCTTCATATTCCTGACCAGAAACGAGGTCATCGCCCAAGCCATCCAGTCACAGTTCAGCCTGTTCGTCCAGTTGACGGTACCCCTCTTCTTCTTCTACGTGGCAATCACCCTCTTCAGGTTGCTGGGGAGAATGGAGAACTACGCTACAGATATCCAGAAAGGACCGATCAAGCTACTCAGATATATCATCGCTGCAGACTACCTCGGGGCACCCCTGTTTATCATGGTGGGACTTATGATGTTCACGTCCCCTAGTGATCCACTACCAGAGCTCAACAGCTTCACTTTCCTCTGGTTCACCATTATCCCGTCGATCATCTACTTGACCATCGATGCCCTGTGGTACTTCGCTCTCGTGAGATACAGGTCATTTAGTTTGCTCCAGATTCAGAGGATCGAGAAGATCATCCTGATGAACCCGTCGGGAATGGCACTCTACCAATACTCACCCAGTGATGAATCCCACATGGATGAGTCACTAATTAGTGGGGCAATCTTCGCCATACAGACGGTGCTGAGGGAGGGTACGAAGATAGCAGGTAAGCTCAGATCAATACAGATGGGGGACTACTACCTCCTGTTCGATAGGGCAGAGGGTGTCACGACAATTGTCATCACTGCCCAGCCCACAAAGTATCTCGAAGCTCTTGCTAAGCTCATCTCGGAGTCCGTGGCATCTGTGGTCGAACCTGACTCGTTCGAGTTCGATGTCGATAGGATTGAATCGGTCGTGAGGGGCGTGGTAGAGGTCAGTCCACAGGAACAATTGAGTGGAGAATGAGGGAGTCCCCTCGTTTTGTCACGACTGTCTTTGACCGCGGATCGAGACCTATGACTTCTACCTCTGCTAACAGCAATCTCTCACCTGTATTAATGTCCCAGATGGAGAAGTCATCCTTGTGTACGCAGTAGAGGTATGTGTCGAAATAGAACTCACCCCTCGGACCAGGGAACCATGAGACGAACTCCTTGCTGTCAGCGTCGTAGATGAGGACGGCATCCAACATGTTAAGATCGTCCTGCCCGAACCCGTATATGGCGAGCAGAGTATCATTTATCCAGCATATGGGGCCGTCCCAGTAGTAATGGGAGAATTTCGGGATATCGTATGATTCATCGTCGTCGGTATGCCACGGATCCTGTAGCCACTTCTCGATATCGAAGATCTTCGGAGCGCCGATGGGGGACCAGATCCAGCCATTGTCAACGAGTTTCTTCTCCCCGGGTGAAGCAAGAAGACTGCAGTGGAAGTAGTCCGCGAGGTATTTGCCATCCTCGTTCTCCTCATAGGGCAGGTCGTCCTCCTCCCGCTCGGTCAGTCTCAACCCCGTCCGGACATCGGTGATGTCCAACCGGTTCCACTCGGTGGC
>WAMJ01000172.1 GCA_015522385.1 Candidatus Heimdallarchaeota archaeon | reverse complement strand
TTCGGATCCGATTCATCTGCTTCTGAATGGTGTTCTTCCTCCGCTTGAGGGCAGGAGGTAGTCCGTCGTGCTCGTGCTGGAGTTGTTCAAGCTGCCGGTTGAGACGACTGATCTCGTCCATGTGCCGCTCACGGTCGTCGAAGCTCATTGACTAGCTGTATTTTGAGAGGATTAAAACCTGAGGGAAGTCAAAACCTATACATGGCAACGTGGTAGGAGTAGCAAGGATCAAAAACAGTATTCAGATATGTCATCAAGACCCTTAGGTAGTCCTATAAATATACCTTAGGAGAGAGAACGGGTAATGGAATAGGCTCATACTTATAACAACATACAATGATAGCAGTACGTGGGAAGACTAGTCGAACGGATACCAGTCTTGGAAATAATGAAATACACTACTCTAGTGCTTCAAACGACTGGGGTGAGGGAGCAGAGCAAACAGTACAGGAACCAGTATCGATCCATGTTTGGCGAATACCCAATTATTTGGGGTATCGGAATGAGATCCATAAAAGAAGCTGAGCTCTACAGCTTCTTCGTCGATACACAGTACTTTAGGTTCATCAAGTACAATTCGGACAGCCGAGGTGTCTTCTCCGAAATTCCACTGAACGAAGTAATAAATGTTCAACTCAGGAGAGGGGATATCTTCGCCCTCCTCAATCATGTGAGTCAGTTCATAAGAATATCACTCTCATACCGTAGTGGTACATTCACCTTCTACGTGATCACCAACAATACAGCTCACTTTGACCAGATTGAAGAAAAGTTGCCAAGAACGGTAAAATTAGCCCTGCTAAGGGAAGAAAAGAGGAAGTTACAAGAATCACGGGTACCTGCAAACGATGTCATTGGATCAAACGTGAAAGGGGGAATAAGTGAAACTGAAATCAGGGAAGAGAAGGAATTAGTCACATCCGAAAGAAGAGTACAAAGTGAGAATCTCGGTTCTGAATTTGTGGATGTGATCAGTGAGGTTCAGAATAAAACTCAAGACCAATCAGAAAGAGACAAGAAAACAGGCCAGAAAGAGGGAGAATCTGATCAGACATCAGACAGCCAGAAAAGACCGAAACAGGATAAGGAGAAACACGCAATCATGCTCTGGGACTATGACAATGTACCACTGAAGAACTCAGAGACCATGGATCCAACTGCTAGGTCCCTGAAGAGGATAATCAGTGAAAATGGGGAGTACAACCGGATGATATGCATCTCTGCTGTAACACTAAGTGACAACATCGTCAGCAAAATCCATGGGATTCACCCCGATATCGAGGTCATTAGAGTCCCGCAAGGGAGGGACAGTACTGACAGAAGTCTTGAAAGATACGCTACAAAGTTCATCGAGAAGTATCCCAACTCGGATATGCTCGTAATCTCCGGGGATCACTATTTCATACCAACCATCAATAGGGTAGCGACGATCGGTGCCAAGGTCATTATCGTACATACAGGGAATCTGAGCACAAAGGTAATTGGGGAGATTCCAGCCATGCAACTTATCAACCTCTCCCTCACCACCTCAAAGAACACTCAGAAGGGGAGAGATATTCCAAATGACCAGAAGAATCAGTGTACAATCTGCAGCAGGTTGTTCGGTAGTAAGACCTCTCTCAAACAACACCTTTCTTCAAAACACAAAACATCCTTGAAGACCTTCACCTGCCATTATTGTCCGTCTGTGCTGAGGACAAAAAATGAGCGAATAATCCACGTACAAAACAATCATTCCGAATATGTCAACGAGTTGACATGCAAAAAATGCGGCAAGCTCTTAGCAAGTAAGCAGGCAGTAAGTAACCACACCAAGTCACACCTATGAAGGGATATACGGACCTACTGTATTTATGTCCTGATGAAGAGAGGTGCAAATTTATTGAGACGTAGGTTCTAAAATAGATTTGAGATCATCTGAAGATTTATTCGATCCAGGAAATTTCAAACTCTCTCCACACGAGACGATCTTAGCAGGATGGAGTATATTGTACAAGACTTCGACCACCTTATCAGTTCTTTCGTCAATTGTGTCATTGGTCCACTCTTGATAGTGGGATAGAGATTTGGAGACTGTAATATCCTCCTTTTCATATACTTTAATTTTCTCATCAAATGACTTATTCCCTAGTTTGACATTTGTTTTTTGTAGCAGAATTGTCATATTACCTAGTCTACTGAGGTACAGTTTCCGTGATGTTTGACTTAATTTATGAAAATGATCCCAGCCTGATTTAGGCTTTTGGGGATAGATATGCTCCACCGTAATTTCATCACCAAAGGTGAATAATTGCTTCTGAATACTCGATTGATCTGAAAAATCGATTACATCAGTAATTAAAGCGTAGATCCGATAGACCTCTTTACTCGTAAATTTCACTTTTGTTCTATATATCTCCTGCATCTCAGCCAGTGAAAGGATTGGAGGCAAGATATCATCTTTGACGGATATACAAAAGGAATCGATAAATGCAGAC
>WAMJ01000171.1 GCA_015522385.1 Candidatus Heimdallarchaeota archaeon | reverse complement strand
GGACTGAACACTGAAGAATTGTACCAGCTCTCTGAAGCAGGAACAAAATCGGGCGAGTAGATCAGACCGGTAGATCGCTTCCTTGGCGATATTCCATCTGGAACACCAAGATGGAAGAGGCCCTGGGTTCAAATCCCAGCTCGTCCATAACCGCACTTTCAGGGCTTATAGTAAAGATATTCCCACCCGAGTGAGGAACTGAAGGATATTCTATCGGATAAGGTGCTCTTGGAAGAAATATTGTTTCCTGTGAATCACGATAGGTAGGTGTTCGTTGACTGGTAGTTGGATATAATCTCACTATACCTCCGACAAATCTACTGAGCAACGCTTAAATATGATTCTCGTGGAATAGAGCTTCATGGGACGACTTCTCATCACCCTGATCATCACGTCCATCATAGTACTTCCTGCCCCCACTCAGTCCACACCCCAGCCCAAACTGATCTCTCTCTCCTCGTCCATCGTCCCCCGGGGTACGAGCGTTATCATCGAGTACGATGCGTACAGGGGTGAGGAGGGTCTGAACATCACCTTCTCTAACGGAGAGGTTCTCGCTGCTACGCTGGTCTCAACGAACGAAGACACCGCCCGCTACCGCCTGATCTACACCGTACAGCACACAGTCTCGTTCAGAGCATACTCCTACTCGGGGTACATACGAACTTCGGAGGGATATGTGGACTCAAATGAATACACCGGTCACTGGATCAGGGAGGTCGGAACTCCCACCCCGGTAATCGCGGGGCACAACGCCAGTCTCGACCTCATCAATACAGGTGAGTGGACGGTCACCTTGGGGCAGACAGTGGCCATCAACGTCACGATCAGGGGGTACACCGACAGCCCAATACCCAGCGTCGTCCTCCTTACGGCATTTTATGAAGCGGTCACTGGAGTGAACGAGAAGATTCCCGCGGTACTGCTGGACTCCACGACCGAAGGATCGGAGGTCATGTACACCTTCGGGGTGGTGTACACCCTGAGAACCCGCTACGTCTACCTGACCCTGAACAGCAGCTACGGGTTCATGGGGCAGACCGAGACCTCAATCGTCCCCGAGTACCAGAAGATCAACAACGGATTTAACTACTCCGTCCAGAAGCACGGTCGGTACAACGACACGCACACCTTCGCCACCGGTGAGTTCCTGAACTACACACTCATGGTCGAGAACGAGGCCAACGTGAGTTTCTCATTCAAAGTAACAGAGAACTACAGCTCCGACGTGGAGATCCCTCTGGAGGTTTCCCGGACGGTCGATGGCAGCTTGGTCATCTACGGGATAACCTCGGCGGTATCGGACGGGATGTACTTCGTGGTCTCGCTGACTGATGAGTTGATTAACTCAACCGAGGTTATAGCACAGTACGGGATCTCCGTAACCAACGGTTCGAGCTACCTGCGTTTCAGCAATCCGATAGTAACCTCAGGAAGCTCCAAGATAATCGACTACACGGTGATAAATCCTGTCGACAGGGTCAAAATCCTAAACATAACTCTCTATGCCAAGGACTGGAATAGGACACTGTTAGTAGACGAGACAATGGTACAGGTAGATATGAAAACTCCTGGAGATCAGAATGCATACTTCTTAGTCCTGAACTCAGAGGGTATTGTGCACAATCAGTCACTGCTACTCATCTGGGACGTCACTCCCCCCAATGGCTCAATCTCAGTAAGTGTCTCAAATCCCTCGGATCTGGTCCTAGGCGCCCATGAGCTGGGATCGAATAACTCCTTCATCGACACCATAGATATAGGATACAGGGGTCTGAAAGAGCGTGTCTTCGAGAATGGGTCAAGCCTCAACTCGGAGATCATCAATATGGAGAAGTCATATGGACTAGTACGCTCAGTCGAACTACTCTACCGGGGGGACTCGCCTACTGGAAACATCACTCTGACGATCGTTGACATGGCAGGCAACACCTACGAGACGTGGTTCGAGGTCACGGATGGAGGAGACCAAGGGGTGACGACCGTGCTCCTCATCTCATCGGGTTCGGTGATCATCATCGTTACCTCGGTCATTCTCTGGAGACGGTTCATGAAGAGATCGTCATAGACTACGGGTATTTCCCGTAATCCTCAAATACATCTCCAATAAAGGTGCTCAATGGCCTGCACATACTGAACGCTGTATTGGCGATAAGTCCTGATTTAAATACCTCAGAAGGGTTGAGGATTACATGATCATCTTCGATCTGGGATACTATGTCCCGGTATCTGACAGGGACACAGATGGATTTGCCTACAGGCCTTTGATGGAGGATCACCTCGTCCTCGGAGGAAAATTTACGGAGGTTTTCAAAGGGGGAGAGAGTTCCCGAGAGTTCTGGCTCTGGAACTACGATTCCGAG
>WAMJ01000170.1 GCA_015522385.1 Candidatus Heimdallarchaeota archaeon | reverse complement strand
GGACTGAACACTGAAGAATTGTACCAGCTCTCTGAAGCAGGAACAAAATCGGGCGAGTAGATCAGACCGGTAGATCGCTTCCTTGGCGATATTCCATCTGGAACACCAAGATGGAAGAGGCCCTGGGTTCAAATCCCAGCTCGTCCATAACGGCACTTTCATAGTCTGTACTTTGTTTTGCAGTACGGGTTCTCAAGTGGGTTCAGGTGTTTTGTCCAACGTGAGTACCCAATCCATAATAATATGTTGTAGGTACCTGAGGGTGGATACGGGATGTGGATTTAGGATTAGTTCACTGAATGTAAACAGGGATGTGAGCACACCATTAATGGCCATTATTTCCATATTGGCTATAACATCTGATTCACGAAAAATTTTGGGCATACCACTGTTTCTAGTATCTTACTATTATGGTATGATCAACCAGTACACACTTTCATCGTATTGTCGGTGAAATCTTAAGTAATCGATCCTCTGAGAGATATCCTTCTGATGAATACACTATCTCTTCAGCTCAAGGATAGCTAGCGACCTGAATGACCACTATCTGACTTGGTCACTCTCCTCAAGTAACCAATTCCAGAATCCGTTGGTATCGTCTACGACTTCTTCTTGGCAGGTAACAATAGCAGACTCGATGGACTTACCAGAGGTTGATGCATTTGTGAAATTTTGGGATCCCACAACAACGACTGAGCGGTCTACAATTATAATTTTGGTGTGTACTCTTGAGTTGAAGTAGAGGTTGAAGTTATCCTTTACCATTCCCATAAGATAGTTCTTCTCTTTCAGTTTCAGATCCTTCTGTTTGTTGTAATGTCTCATGGGGTCTTGGGTTATGAGCCTGACGTTGATCTCCTTGGCTTTTTCTTTGAGCCTGTCAGTGATGCTGAGTTCTCCGACGAATGGATTGACGATCAGGATTTCTTTTCGTGCTTTCCTCACGAGGAACAAGGATAAGTTGGCACATTCATCCCTGCTGACGAAAACGTGATTACTCTCTCTCCATGAGTTCGAGGCATCTGTGTAGTCATCTAACCACCGCCCTACCGCTGCGATTATTTCCTCCCGATCTTCTGGAGTTATTTTTGTATCTAATGTGGGTGAGTTAGTCTTTAGGTATGACTGGTAACTCTTGTACAGCTCGTACTGTAGTCTGTAGCTTCTGTCCTCTAACTTGGTGAGTATCTCATTGCTCTGCATCTCTGCGAGTACTTTATTTAGTGATCTTGGGCTTAGGCCGCTGTGTTCTCGGATCTCGTCCCATGTCCTTGCTCCCTCAACAACTGCAAGGGCAACTTTACCCTTCCAACTGTCGAAATATTTCGGCTTCTCCATTATACTTCTAAGTCTTGCTGGTAATATATCTCTTGCGAGACAGGTTGGAATTACTGAGGGATCAGTCTCACATGTAGATAAAGGGGATCAAGAAGTTCTCATATTAAGTCTCGACAGTTGATTGGATATCATGGAATAATTCTGAGTTATAGAATTGCTGGTGTTCATCATACAATAAATCATTTCAATATATCTCGCGACTGGCCCGATTATTCATTAGTCTTCAATCACTTAGTCTCTCCTTCCTACGTAGGCTCACGGCTGTTATGAGAGCAAATGGGGTGAGTATCAGAGGAGTCTCCTCGTCGTATGTCTGATCGAATGTCTGGTCATTACCCATGGCATCACCGCATCCTTTCTCACCCTGGGTGTACATCTTGTACGCTGGTGGAGACTGCCCTACTTCTGGTGTCTGATACTGGCATCCCATCTCGAGGAGTCTGAAGCTCTTTATTGAGATTTCACCGCCGAATAGCTCTGCGAATCCGTCATTTGGGTCGATCTCGTTGAAGACGGCGCTCCAGTCGTAGTTATTCGGTCGAGCTGCTGAGAACTGTATACCTCCTCCCCTATCCCCTAGAATTATTCCGTACTCCTGCATTGCCTTTGCGATTGTCACCTCGTGCGGCAGGAGGTCGAGGGCGCTCAGGTCGATGGTGGGGTCGAGCTGGAGTCTGGCACCCTCTGGTATCGCGAGGGGTTCGGTAGATTCCCCGTCGCTCTCTGTGGCGGGTGCTATTGGTCCGCCTCCCTTGACGAACTTGTCATCGATGGAGAAGTACAAAGCGTGCTCTATTTTTCCTGCGGTTATCTCGTCTGGCCACACCAGTCCTTGGGTCGCTGCGAATCCCGATCCTCTTGCGGATAGTCCGTTGGGGTATATCCCGTTGGAGTCCAGCCTGATCTTGTTTCCCCAGCTTGCCTGCCATGTGTCCCCCACCTTCTTCGCCTGCCAGAGGTCGTACTCGTAGGTGTCGTCGATGACGACGAGGTGTCCGTCGTCCTGCGGATCTTGGACAGCTCCGTCTGGTATCGGCATGGTCATGCCCGTGATGGTGTCGCTGTAGTCCTCGGTGAACGATACGTCGTACACGGGTGTGCTGTCGTCTGCGTAGTATATTGGGTATGTCCATCCGGCTACACCGATGACGAATCCTGACTCTCCTGCTTGGTTCGTGGCGAGGAAGTTGACGACCTCGTCGGAGATGTCGGATATAGCGGGGTTGTCGATGATCTTCTGGTTGAAGGCGTTTTCTGGGTGTTGGAACATGACCTCTGCCCCGCTTCTTGGGATCATGCTAAGCATGATGATCACTGTGATAGCTACTGTAGCTTTCATAGCTAGATTTCTTGATTCACTAATTATTAGTTTTTCCTGAGAAATTACTACTTGCAATCACCATAATCATATCTGCCGGGTAGTGATTGGTAGGAATCGGTAGGTAGAATCTGGTGGGTCAAAGATCTTTGAATCTAAATGATGGTGCTTTGTGGTTCTATGGTGGATAATGTGGGGTTAGGTCAAGGGGTGGTGGTAGGGCAGATATTGTCTTCTCCTTGTTGGATATTGCTGTTTAGCCTGACGGGTTCTAGGTGGAGTTAGGCCAAGTTATAAAAGTGCAGATCTCGGAGTTTATCTGTGGTCAAGTGCAAGGTCTGCGGACGTAGGATGGACGATCCCGAATACCACGTGCAGCGATACCATCCCGAGTTCATCGGGACCCGGAAGACCGCCTCCATCCGGAAGAGGAGGGTGGGGAGCCGTCGAGTCATCGTGGTCGACGGGAATAACGTGGCGTACTTTGGGGGTTCTCCGTCGATCAGGAATCTGAAGATCGCCCGTTCAGGGCTGATCAAGCAGGGGTACGATCCGATCATTGTGGTCTCCAGTGCCCTTCTCCACCAGATAGACTCCCGGGGTGAGTTGGTGCGGATGGTCAACATGGGGTGGGTGACCGTTGCGGACGACTCTGAGTCGGACGACGTGGAGGCAATCGAGGGCGCTATGCGGAACAGGTGTGAGCTGGTGTCCAACGACCGTTTCATGGAGTACAGGTCGCTTTACGGAAATCGCTATGATTTTACGAAGCTCAGGCGTTTCAGGATAGTTGATGGGCATTTTGTGCTGGATTGAGTTCTCCTTTGAGTTCTCCTTTGAGTTCTCTGCTGAGTTCTCTGTTTTGGGGGTGAAATGAATTTATGAATTCCACTCTCAGTGACTGTGAATGAATGTTTCCTATGATCTCGTTCAAATGTTAATTTTTACGGGGTTTGGACGCACATGTGCTACAAAAATAAAGGTTTATTAGTGTCCATGACCCGTCTGGTCGATAGATTCGGCAGAATCGGTAGCCATATTATCCCTATTCTACAGTTTCTGATTATAATTCAGTGGGATTACGATTATCGGACTGAATGAGGTCTACTGTAGGAAATACCAAATATCTTTCTTCTCCTTTTCAGCTAGTTCCTGATGGTGTAGAAATTATAAAATCTTGATTATGATGTGATTTGATGAAAGCAGATTCGAGGTTTAGGTGCCAATATTTGAAATTCTGTTTATGATATTTGTATAGCAATTTTACTTTTTGGATTTTGATTATTCTCTTAACTACTGGTGGTAAATATTAGAAATATGTGATTTGGGGGCATGTATTGGTAAAATTCTCAATATAATTTCTATGTAAGAAATTTATGGTGAGACAATACTACAATTTCATGTCGCGCAATTAATTATTTAAAGAGTAGAAACGACAGGTGCTTTAGGAATACCATGAAAGTTCCAAAATTCGCAATCTTACTGACCTTCTCAGTACTGGTTTTCGGCATTTTCTCTGCAGCATCTGCCCTAACCCAGCCCACTGAGCCCGTACTCGCCCCCGATTATTTCGAGGACGGTACTGCAACACACAGCGTGAACATCTACTACGTTGGTAACTCATCCATCGATGAATACGGTGCACTTGAGAAGTCCGGAACCGTCGGCGGAGTTGACGTCTACGACAGACCCACAACTTCCGACCTCACTCCTGTCATCATCAAGGCCAACATTTCTGGTACGCTGTCAGCAACATACACCTTCAACGGTTCTGATGTCGACGCAACCGTTACCGGTTCAGTCTTCCTCTTGGCCAACGGAGTCCTGACCTATGTCAGCTCTGGCTCAGCCCTTGAGGCAAGCGGTATGGTCGCATACGTATCCCCTGGTCTGAACACCATCTCCGTGATCTACATGAACATGGACGACACTGGTGCAATCAAGTGGGCATCTGACACAGTCCTCGTCAGGGCTGGTTCAAACCTTGGATCACTTACCGATGACTCGTATGCAGCAAATGTTTCCATCACCGTCAACGATGACTTCACAGAGGGTTCGACCGTTGGATACAACGACACTGGTATCACCACCGACTTCGGTGTGACCTACAACCCTGACCTGAGCGTCAAGGACAACAGTGGTAACATTGGTGACAACGCGAACATCTCGATGACCGTAGACACCGACACCACCGGATCCGCAAAGATGATCGATGACATCCTTGACAACGGTACTGTAGTCGACTACTCCGAGCAGGACTTCTTCTACGACGGAGCATTCGCATACGTCTACTTCAACGTCCTCGCTGGTGACGATGCAGTTGCTGGTAAGGTTCTCTTCTTCGACTCAGTTGGTGTCTACGAGGCTGATGTCACAGAGGCAACCCTCATCCCTGATACCGCATACGGTGTAATCACATTCAACCCCATGGGTCTAACCGCTGCGGGATGGGGTACTGGTCAGCACATTGATGTTGGCTCTGGTGATTACTCAGCTAACTTTGGTGCAAACATCTACAGCAACGCTGTTAGCCAGCTTCCCACCATTGTCGTCAACAAGACCAACACAACCGTGACCTCCACCGAGGAGAGCACACCCATTTCAACCGTCGCAGTCTTCTTCGGTCTTCTTGCTCTGGTTCCTGTCGTCAGGAAATTCAGGAAATAAGATCTAGCATAGACTGATCGACACATCGGGATCCGCTCTGCGGGTCCTTTTTTTATTTCGAACGCCTAGATAAGTAAACTTCCTATCTTTTATATTCCATGAAGAACTAACTTGAATGGGAATGGTCAATCAGTACACGTACAGTTTCTGTCAGGTCATAGTATTGTCTCTATCAAGGACTGATGAGATCATTCTCGAAGTGACTGTGCGTGATCACCCGCTGAAGTTAGAACTGGATTTCTTCCTTGATCTGGTGATCTCCATAGGTTCGTTCACCGATGAGATATTCGGGCAGACCTTCGACGATATAGGGATAGGAGACTACAGGTTGAGGATACATTTTGGCACAGATCTGGTCGTTCTCACCATCATTGAAGTTGGTGATGACATATCCCTTGGCCCTAACTCAATCTTGTCCATCGAGTCCCACGACCTCGCGGAGGACATCCTCCGGTACCTTGAGGAGGAGAACGTCCACTCGGCAGCTGATGTCACCTACACAGTCAGGGAGGACGTCAGGGAGCAGGTGCAGTGGCGGAACTTCCAAGGGCAGGTACCCATCAAGGAGAACACGGACTACGACGACTGGTTCATTTACAACGTCCTCGTCATCGAGCACGGAATACCGATCGTGAACGAGAGCTTCAACCAGAACAAGTCCTCGATCAAGGAGTCGGACTCCTCCATTCTTATGGCAGGTTTCTTCACAGCAATCAACAGTATCACCAACCATCTAGAGACGGCTGGGATCGAGGACATCGTCATGGAGCGCTTGAGGATCTTCATCAGGTCTTTCGAGAACAGGGTGAATATTGTGATCTTCGAGGTCAAGGACAACATACCACTGCCACGATCCTCCAATATCTACAGGAGTGCGGAGCAGTTCCTGCTCGCTATGAATGGAGCTGTGTCGATGATGGAGTCCATGGGGATAGACTATATGTCCGAGGAGTCCTCTATGTACATACAGAATATGGTCAAGGAGGCGTACAAGGAAGGGCTTGTCAACCTCTAGGGATTTCGTGGAGTTCGTAACTTATTACAGTTTGTCTTTCTCTCCTCTAGTCAAACATCGAGTTAAATACCAGATCTTGCGGATTGATTAAGGTTAAGGAATAGTAAGGACGTTGGGTAGGTGTGTCACATTGGGATGTTCCCGTGCTTGCGGGGAGGCCAGTATTCCCGCTTGTCCGAGATCAGACGTAGTGCTTTGATCAGTGAGTCACGAGTCTCCTCTGGAAAGATTACACTATCAATAAGTCCGAGCTCCGCTGCGATGTACGGGTTGGCAAATCTCTCTTGGTAGCTGTCAATCAGTTCTTTCCTCTTTTTATCGGGATTCTTCGCCTTTTTGATCTCCTTCCTGAAGATTATGTTAGCTGCTCCCTCCGCCCCCATCACCGCGATCTCGGCGGTGGGCCATGCGAAGACGTGATCTGCTCCGGAATGTCTCGACCCCAGGACGTCGTATGCACCTCCGTAGTCCTTCCTCAGGATGACGGTGAGCTTGGGGACGGTCGCCTCGCAGTAGGCGTAGAGTAATTTAGCCCCGTGCCTGATGATCCCGTTGAATTCCTGATCTGAGCCGGGGAGGAAGCCGGGGACGTCCACGAAGGTAATCACGGGGATGTTGAAGGCATCGCAGAACCTGATGAAACGGGCGCCCTTGTCCGATGCGTTGATGTCCAGAGTACCTGCCATCACTATGGGTTGGTTGGCCACGATGCCCACAGAGTAGCCACCAAGTTTGGCGAATCCCACGATGAGGTTGGTGGCGAAGTCCTTCTGCACTTCGAGAAAGCTCCCTTGATCTATCACGGAGTTGACAACATCCAGCACATTGTACGCCTTGTTGGGATTGTCAGGGAGGATCGCCCTGATGGCCTCTGTGGAGGTTGTCGGGGGCACGACCTTGCTCATCGGAGGATCCTCCATGTTGTTGTCTGGTATGTACTCAAGGAGCTTCATCACCATAGCGAGTGCCTCGTCTTCCGAACCGGTGGTGAAGTGCGAGACCCCGGATTTGTGACCGTGCGTGGAAGCTCCGCCGAGATCTTCGAACGAGATGTCCTCCCCAGTGACTGACTTGACGACGTTGGGACCCGTTATGAACATGTACGAGGTGTCCTTGACCATGATGACGAAGTCGGTGAGCGCCGGGCTGTAGACCGCGCCTCCGGCGCACGGTCCCATGATCACACTGATCTGGGGGATGACTCCCGAGGCCTTGACATTTGCCCTGAAGATGTCACCGTATCCTGCAAGGGATGACACTCCCTC
>WAMJ01000169.1 GCA_015522385.1 Candidatus Heimdallarchaeota archaeon | reverse complement strand
TACCTCAGAAGTTTAACTTCTTAATATATCTCAACATATATGGCAATATCTTGGATACTCCGGTCACGAGTATGTATTTTTCGTTGATCCAAAGATCTTTCGATAATATTTTACGTCATATCTTGCGTCATGTAATGATAAATTTCGTCATTAAGAGCAGAAACTTTCAGTTCCTGATGCAATTGTTATTGGGGTAATTAGGGTCTCCAAACCGTCTCTGTTTACATATGAAGACTATGATTTTCTCGTACGCGAACTCTATATGATGAAATCCTTTTCCACTTCACCAATGCAGCGACGACGTGCATGAGATCTGCTTGGAGGATCTATGTGTCTTTCTCGGTGTTGATATCATTCTTTCTCTACTGCTCTTTTTCTCTCTACATGTCGGGTGTAGGGGAATTTTAGATTCTCTATCTGGAGGGTAAACAGTCTTAATAGAGTATAATCCTGTATTATATCTTATTGAATTTGGCACTACTCCATTCAGTTGACCGCGCGGTTAAAAGTCACAATGCTCAATCAGCGAAACATGGTTGCAGTTCCATATCCTAGAGGCTTCCTGTCAGAGAGGGATGAAAAGGCTTTCTTCGGTCTTGCTGCCGACATCGAGCATGACTATCCTGGACATGATATAATCTTCCTCGGACTGGTGGGATCCCATTCCTACAGGGAGCCTGATCAGTTCTCCGACATTGACGTCTACGTGATCGTGGACGAGCTGGAGATTTGGAAACATGGAAAGACCAGAAAGGAAGGCGCAGAGCTGGAGTACTTCATCTACTCACCCGACATGGTGATGAGGATGATGGAAGAAGAGGGGAGGTACAGACCAGTCACCGCGCATATGCTCTACTGGTCGAAGTATCTGCTGCTCAACGAGGAGAAGATGTTGCCCATCCTTCAAAAAGCAAATGAGATTATTGGAAGCGATCTTCCGGAACTCACTGAGATCGAGAAGGATAGATACAAATGGCAGCTAAGTGAACTCGTGCAGGACCTACACGACATGTCAAATCCCCTTCATATCTTTCTCACCCATGCGGAACTCGTGGACTGCTGCATCGAGATCTTCCTACGGTTAAATCGAAGGTGGAGGGAGCGGATCAAGGAGTTGGACACACAGCTCGAGAACCTCGACCCTCGTTTTTCCAAATTTTTGAAGAGTGCAACGCGAAGCCCTGACCATGTAGGAGAGCTCGTGGACTATGTCGAGGAGTTGCTGGGTGGGAGGAGACCGATCGAGTGGATGGAGGAGGGGAAGGTCGACGAGTTATCATGAAAGGTGGTTGCTACGAGCTGGTGATTTTGTAAATACTCTGCGACACATATGACTTGTCCTAATCGCATTATGCTATTTAGGGAGGTACGGCTTCATCTCTTTGATGCCTGTCAGCTTCTGGACACTACTGCAACTGGGGAACCAATCGCACGATGTCGTTGTAGTCACCGTCTGTGAGGTAGATAACCGCAATGAGAGCCTCGACCAATGTGCCCTTCTCATGATCTATGGACTCCGTTCTCGCGTTTGCTTTATTCTCCAGCTTGCTAGTCAGTCTGTACTCGTACAGCCCCAGCTCATCACAGAACTTCGCGAGATTTGCGTTGGAGACAAGGTTCTGTTTCTGTCTTGTCAGGTTACCCTTCGTTGCCATTGAGGAGTCCCAGAGATTCTCCAAGACTGCCATGTCAAGAATGGAGTCACCGATCAAGGCCAGAACCTCTCCCGCATCTCCAATGGATGCCAGCTCGTCGAAGGGAATAGAGAGGTTCTTGTCTCGGAAGTGCGTCTTGAGCTGCTCGAATATTGACCGACAACTGGGTCTTGCGAGGGCTATGAACAGTAGTTCGTGGGACTTCAGCTCAACAGATGTGAATTCTCTTAAACTTGGGACAAGCTCCTTCTCGATCCTGTCCATAGTCATGAGTAGCCCGTTGAGCTGGTTGAGATATCTGTCAATTTTATCGGTGGTTCGGGTATTCTCGGGGGGTACTCCCTCCCTTTCCATTTGCAGGTGTTCAATGAGCTTCTTGACGTTGCGTCGAAGACCTACTGCATTGAACTGCAGTTTCTTTATCATTCAGGTTCTCTCCTTGCAATTGCTTTCTTTACCTTTGTGCGTCCATGATAGACAATCGCTCAGAAATGACCTGTGGTTGGAAATCATTTCGGGGTCTGAACCCAAAGTTTGTATTGTGCGTCTAATGGGTTGACTGTATGCTAGGAATTGGTGAAAAAATCCCCGAGTTCGACCGCCCTGCTGCGTTTCCCGGGAGGACTGGG
>WAMJ01000168.1 GCA_015522385.1 Candidatus Heimdallarchaeota archaeon | reverse complement strand
CGGTAGAAGTATGTATCTATCTAAGGTGAGGATAGAGAATTTCAAGTCAATCAAGGACCAGGAGTTTGACCTACATAATATTAATGTCCTTATTGGTCAGAACGCTAGTGGGAAGACTAATGTTCTGGAGTTCTTCAAACTCATCAAACTTGCTCTCACCTCAAATTCGATACCGTTCAACCCTTTTACTCCTTGGTGGGGATATGAGAATGTAGTGTGGAGCAAGGATAGTACGCTAACGATTCGTGGGGAGTTTCACTTTAAGGTGGCAGATGCCAGTCGAGAGGAGCCAGAATTTGATCTTGTCTATGTCATTGCGCTCGGGTATGTTGATGGTATAGCTCAGATCACCCATGAGGAGATTTCAATTCCTGATAGAGTTAGGATCGTAAAAAACGGTAATCGGATAGATTATATTTACAGCAAGGAATATATCGAATCGTCATTACTCAAACTCATCAATGAGGTCCGTGGAGAGATCGAGATAGATAGAATAACCACATCGGAACTCTTGGCACAGAAGGATAAATCTTTGAGCGATAAATTCTTGAGAGCTAGAGCATTAAGGATTGAAAATTTGCTGAAGAAGATTGATAAGCTATTAACCGAATCCAGTTGGAGTGAGATTGTGAGGGGAGGAATTAGTAGTAGAGCGACATTCAATCTACAAAGTTTGTTAACACATTCTATCGATCTGCGTGATCCCCTCCCATATGAGTTACGAGAATATCGAAGCGAGAGTAGAATTAGGAAACAGGAGACTTCCTCTTCGATCCTGAGATTCTTCTCAGATATCACGTTTCTCCGCCCTCCTGATCTTCGGAAGATACGTGAAGCAGTCTTTGTTTCAGACACCAGTGAATTGAAGGAGGACGGGAGTAATTTGATACATGTTTTGTACAATCTTCAATTCAAGAAGCGGGGGCAAGCTGTTAGGGAGATCATGGCTCAGTTCTACCCTGAAAGTAGTATTGGATTCACTTTCACAAAGGACAATAGATTGATGTTAGTCATGAATGAGAATGACCTCGAATTACATCCACATGGCATATCTGATGGTTTCTATAAATTACTGTTTATTCTTACGGGTCTTTACGACACATCTTCCATGCTATTAATTGATGAGATTGAGAATTCTTTACACTTGAGAGCCATAGAATTCGCACTTGATATTATCAGATCTGAGGATGTGCAAACGATAATCTGCACGCATTCTCCTCTGATTATTGACCTCTTAGATCTGCAAGAAATATTGGTCTGCATCAAGGACAGGGGTGAGACTATGATTAAGAGACCAAGTGATATTGAAAATTTGAAGAAGGAACTTACTGAGTTAAATCTCTCGCATAGTGATGCATGGGCGATAGGCAGACTGGAAGAGTGAAATGATGATAGCGATCTTTCACGAAGACTCATTTGGCAAGAGCTTTCTACATAAGGTACTTATCAAACTCAAGGAAAGAGGTAGAATTCCACGTTGTGGATTTAGATTCTTCCATCTTAGGGCTATATAAAATAAGTATAAATATCGCCGTAAGAGAACTATATATCGGGATACTGGGAGGAAACTTCTTCTTCAATCAGAGTCGGAATTTCCTCTTCCTCGTGTTCCAGAGTGACCTCTCTGTAGGTACAACCGATGTAATTTCCACATTCGTACTCTCGGTAGCCACCGGTGTCCTGCTGATGCTAATCGGGAGAGCTATGCACCTCCGAGCGGAGATCGAATTGTAGGTGAGAATATGGACATAGACAAAATCGTATTCATACTGCTCATCGCTTCCACAACACTTCTCTTTCCGATATTCCAGTCTCCGATCCAAGTGGATCTCCTCCCAAATGAGAACGAGACCATTGTCGTCGACATACAGCAACCCGACCTCCGAATATTGGTAACGGGCGGGTTTGTGAATATCTCTGTGCAGGAGTTGGACGGGGGGTACTCCTCTACCTTGGTCAATGTGGACGACGTCACTCTTACCGGACTCAATCCCGGTCTGTACAGCGTCTCCATAACTTCAAAGTCACTGGTGAGCATCCTGCTTGATGGACGTGGGATCTACCTTCGGACGTACCTGATCCTTGGTTTCTTCGGAGCACTCACCTTGTGGAGAGTCAACAAGAGATTTCAGCAGATCTAAAGAGGGTAGTTAGAGAATGGGATTTACTGCTAGTAGGAATATTTCTCCCCGGATACATGGTGCGATTGCGATGCTCTACACAGCTGTCGTCGTATATGGTATTTCAATCAATTTCATAGAGCGCTATAACTCGATTTGAAAACTGTTTCTAGCTTGTGATGAAGACTCTGAAGATGAACAGAATAGATGTGGCAATGAGGATAAACCCTAGAGCCATTGTGATGTGGGCACCTTTCAACTTTGGTTTGAGGTAGTTCCCGAAAACTGCACCTAGTCCTAGTCCTACTGCAACTGCACCACTGAGCTGTAGATCGGCAAGACCGTTGGTGAGGTAGGTCAAACCTCCAACTAGGGCAGTGACTACAAGCATAGGCATGGCCGTCCCTGTCGCGACGACGGCGGGGACTCCGAATCCCCCGATGAGAAGGGGTGTCTTGATCCAACCTCCTCCTATTCCGAGGAGACTTGAGACAAACCCTATCACGAGTCCAAGGACGGTGAGGACTGTAAGTGAGATGTTATACTCCACGTCCTTAGCCCCCATCCGAACTACAGGTGGTATTTTCCCTGCCCATTTCCAGAAGTCACTGATTTCATTCTTCCCTCTGTATCCTCTAAATAGCATCATCCAACCTAAAAACATAGTGAGGATGGTGAAAAGCAGGTGTATCACAATCTCAGGAATAAAGACCGAAGTTTCTGCTCCGAGGAAGGCGCCGATCGCGACTGGAAGCTCGGTGAGAACGGCCAACTTGATATCAACCTCTTTCCTCTTGAAAGCCGCGATAGACCCAATAAAAGCTGGAACAGTTATACTTATCAGAACCGAACTTGTCACGGTTTTAACTGGGATATTGAAGAAGATGATGAGTATTGAGGAGGTGAGGATACCTCCACCAAGTCCTGCAATTATGCTGAATGCCCCGATCAAAATGGTGACAAGGGCTATGAAAACCAGCACTATAGGTTCAATCACGACTCTCCAATATTATTTGGAAACAAAAGTATTCGGAAATATCCTAAAGACCGATAATGCTCGAATACCACGATATTGGTGGCGACTCGCTCATTTTGAAGTAAATCTCACTTATAGGTAGCTTCAATGATTACGGGAGAGTCCTGAATCTTTGAGACTCTCTCCAGTTCATCGATCCAGATCATTCTCTCCTGAGTGGTGACAACGGGCATTTTGTGAAACTCGGCAATATGCTTGATCTCTTTGGTCTGTTGGCGGGTCTCTACAAATTTTCGGTGTTTGTCCAACCGTGCTGCTCTAATCTGCTGTACTTCCTCCACAGAGTTCTGAATACGATCTACTGTTATTCCCACCAAGTCCGATGAGAGCTCTATCCCTATACTCGAGCGGCAGCTCGCCAGTGCTGCCAAGGATGTTGTGCCAGTTCCCATGAACGGATCGAGCACACGATCGCCCTTGATAGAAAACATGTTTATCAACCTGAATGGGAGCTCGAAGGGGAAGGCAGCCGATCTTTCTCTGGAAGCGTTCTTCAGTTTCTGTCTCGACCCTGTCATCTGCCACAAATCAGAGAACCAGATATTTCTTTCCTCCCAGAAGTAGGCGCTGGATCTCCTCACATCTATCATCGTCTTTAGATCCTGTCTCATCCCTCCCTTGCGGAAAATGAGGATATACTCGTGCTCCTGTGTGACGTAGGCATTGGGCGGAAGCATACCCGATCCCATGAATTTATTCGGTGCGGTTGACTGCTTTCTCCAGATTATCTCAGGAAGGACAGTGTACCCCATCTCCATGAACTTCTGGGTGATCCTGACATTCGAGGGGAACATCGAGAAACTCCCATTGATCGAGCGGGTGGCATTCCCAATGTTGACACAGACTATACCTCCTTCAATTAGGTGCTTGTCCACTCCCTCCCACACCTTGTCCAGCTCCCTGTTCATAAGTTCAAAGGCTTCAATAGGACGGCTAAGGACAATCTCTCCGTTCATCTTCATGAAGACCTCATCCCACATCTCGATCATGGGATAGGGTGGAGAGGTGACCACGAGATGGACTTGGGGGATATCAAGACTCTCCAGTGATCTGGCATCTGTCTCGTGGATTATGTGCTCAGTTCGCATACAATCCCCCTTCGACCTTCTCACATAAAATCGTTGGTAAGCAGATACCTACCATAGGGCGTATAAGTACTCAATCCGAATCAGGTCTGTGATCGAGTTGCTACTTATCGGTCTCGGTGGATTCATTGGAGCTGTGCTACGTTACCTCATCGGTGGTTGGATGCAATCAAGCTTTCCCGAGTTCCCCATGGGGACACTCACAGTGAACGTCCTCGGTTCGTATATGATCAGTGTCATCATGTTCGGTGTGGAGGAGAAGAACCTCTTCACACCTTACTGGAGAATATTTCTTGCCATCGGAATAATGGGGTCATTTACCACGATGTCCAGTTTTAATTACGAGACCTTCAAACTGCTACAAAATAACCAATATCTTTACGCAGGACTGAACATCCTCGCCAACGTTTTTCTTGGACTGCTGGCAATATACCTCGGTAGGGTCACTATACTGGCGGTGAAATGATGGAGAAGAAACAGGGAAAACTACTAAAGATTTACATTGGAGAATCAGACAAGTACGGAGGAAAACCCCTATACAAGTACATCCTAGAACTTGCCAAGAAGGAGGGAATTGCAGGATCAACAATATTCCGAGGAATGGCGGGTTTTGGGAAGACAAGTGTTATTCACTCTACTTCCATCCTGCGTTTCTCAACTGATCTTCCAATCCTCATAGAGATTGTCGATCTGCAGGAGAAGATCGATCATCTTAAGGGGCTCATCTGCGAAGTTATGGAAGACGGGGAGTTGACTGGTGGTCTGATCACAGAAGAAAAGGTCGACATCCTCTTCTACAGGGGTAACGAGAAACAGTGAGAATATATCACCTACATATCTTGTGAATCATATGTGCTTCAGCGGGACGATTCCCTACCTAGAAGGACAAGGGTTGCGTTGCGCTCTCCGTAGTTCACAAGAGTGAGGGTGGCATCCTAAGATACCTTCAAGATCTCGATGAAGCGTATTCCTTTGACCGCACTCAATTTTTTCAGGTAGGTGCTCTTAGGTTATGAAGCTAGTATATTTCTATTCCTTCTTTATCAAGTATGCTAAAAATTTGAGACATGTAAATCATTAGACCTCCTATGTCTTTATAGTGTATTGCACTCTCCCTTTCCCAAATCTTGATACTCACCCTCAGTTCCCTTGATTTGATCCCGATAAATGTGAAGAGGTAGCTTGATCCCTTGCTTAGGAACTTGATTTCAGTCGACTGGAGGATGTGGAGGAGCTTTGTGACTAAACCTTCGCTATTTTTCATCCGGAGGCTTACTGGTGGGAGAAGACGGGAGGTTCTCGGTACAAATACAGGGCGGATATGGACCATTTTATTCCTCCCACCACTCCCGAAGTTGGGGAAGAGATTGGTCTGATCGAGTGGTAAGAAAGTCTCTACATCTTTGTCCCTCGTGTACATTACGATCTCTGATGGATGGATGATTGATACCTTCTCATCGAATAGGTTCTGAAACTGTGGGAGAAATCTCAGGATGATTTCGTCAGGGTATACCGCGACAACCTCTCCCTTAATCTTGCTCATGACATCATTCTCGATGAAGAAGAATTCAGGTAGTGCGAATTTTTCCCAGTAGTGATAGGAGACATCACTCTGTACCTCCGCACTTGAGAATTCGGATTTCTGCCCATACTGCTCCCACCATTCCTCTACGACCTTCGGTGTAATCCGTGGGATAGAGTTATCCAGCTCCATTCTGAAGAAACTAAGGGGATGTGGGAGAGTAAGGCGTTGGATATTCCGACCATAGGTATAGGCATTTTTAATATCCACAAGCTTAGCAGAAACCCTTCGATACTTTATCAGTTCCCACAAATCCATAGCAGCAGTTCTCTCCTCTGGCATCTGCTCGACTAAATTTGACTGAATTCGAAGAAGAAATGAGAGAAAGTGATTGGTCTGTATCTCGCTGACGAATGGAAAGAGGTCGATTTCAAAGATCACTGCTATCTCCTCGATAGGTATGACCTTCTCGATGGGAATGTCCATGAGAACTGCGGATGCAGCTATTGAACAGACACTCTGGAATATGTCTAGGATGAAATGGTAGTCGTGGACCTCGTCATCGGGGAGGTAGATTACCGACTCTAGTATCCTCGGGATTGAGGTTCTCCGTAGGTATTTCGCTATCCCTGCTTTCTGTATAGCGTACAGAACCTTCATGATAGTCTGGTAGTAGAAATCCGCTGCTTGGGTAATGTTGCTGATGAAGCTAGTTCTAACGAGCGGACTGAAGAGTACATCAATGAGGGCAAGCTGCTTGAGGACTTCATGAGCCTCCTCAATATTTTCTACGGGAAAGTAAAGGTCAATATCGCCATCTTCGTTCATCATGACCTCAAGCTCAGGGCTTAATTTCAGGGGAAACATCCTCGGTCTGATCTGCGTGTGGACTTTGACCATCTCTATGGGGATGTCGAAGTATCCACGAAGTTCTGGGACAACCCTGTAGTCAAGCATATCATCTTCTTCCCAGTCCTCCTCTTCTTCCACCTCAGTATAGGACTCATACAGTGGGTTATACGTACCAAAAGGTCTTGGTAGATTCTCCAATCTTCCGTGAACTATTCGCATGTTGCCGTCATAATAATCTCTCATCTCTGCCTGAAGTTCTGACGAACCAACTGGAGTCCTTCTTTCACTTGTCAGTTTTCTGAGGTGATTGAGAGTACTGAAGATTGATCCTTCTTCCCCTCCTCCTTCGTCCACAACAATTTCTTGGTGGACATCGTCTTCATGGTGTTCTTCTGGGACAACAATGAGGTCTGGATCCCCATGGAGAACCTCCGCGAATTCTCTTGATTTTGCGATCAGTTTGTCAACATTATCTGATATGCTAGGCTTTGTCTTCCGCTGTTCTACAGCTTCCATGATAAATGCATTCAGCTCTTCTATCGTCGGGGGTGAGCGACCTGTATCGAAGAGTATATCGAAGTTCACGTCCTTGTTGGCGATCTCACCTCTCTCGGTAATCCTTCGCATATCCTCCTTGATCTCCTGCAACCTCTCCTCTGGAATTGAGCTTGGACGGCTCTTCGACCGTTCCAATTGATTCAGGGCGAGGTGGTCCTTGAACAGGCTCCATTTATAGACTGTTCTTCGAAATACGGTGGGGAGTGTCATCTTTGTTGACTGGGAGAGGCTAACAGAGGCATTCGATCTGAACAGAGGGTTAGTAAAGAGGATGTGGACGTATTTGGCGTATTCTTTGGAGATCATCTCTCTTGCACTTTCCAAATAATCTCCATAGAATTCCATAATCTCTCGATCCCAAACTTCAGCACCGAGACCTATCCGTGTGAAGATGATATCGTCCACATGTCTCGATTATTGAGGGCTTACATAAAGCTTACGTGGCAATCTTCTTGATTTTGAGGAGATAGGTCAAATCAACTTCACTCGGGATGTGACTGCCCGTAACCGTCGGTGCGATGAGGAAGATCTGGGGCTTCACAAGTACTTCACCGTACCTTGTCAATTGGAATTCCTCGATCTTCTCTAATACCCTATTGACCATGATGAGTGCATGCCCCCGATTTTCTTCATCCAACCTCTGCGAGAACTCATCAATGATGTGTATCGGAGAAGTTAACCTCAACGTGTGGAGTGAGAGAAAGAGTGCCAGTGTGATCATGGACCTTTCACCACCCGAGCTTGACTGGAATCGTTTCATCGACTTCACCCCGTCAGTGAATAGAATTTCTAACCCAATTCTCTTGAAATCTAGAGAATTCTTCACGGTTATCTTCACCACCATCCTCGGTGAGAGGAGGTAGTTAGCCATATCCTGCAGGGATTGTGCTGTCTCCTTCACAGCATTGATCCAATGTGATTTATGCTCCTCCAGCAGATCCAAGGTCTCTTGAAGTGTCTTCTCAAGATCCTCCTGTGACTCTTCGATTTCAGACAACATTGCTGATAACCTGTGAAACTCCATCACGTCCGCCTGTGTAGCCTTGATATATTGTATCCTTGTCTGTATCTCAAGTATCCCACCCCTGATTTCAGAAGCAGAGGGAATATGTTCTGGTCTCTCCTTAGGGAGGTAGGTGAGTGCTTTTGTAATTTTCTGCTCAAGGTCAACCAATACCTCCTCCAAATTATGGTAGTTCGATTGTACATTCGAGATTTCCTGTTCCATCTGCTCGATACGTGAGTCAATGAGGATTAATTCCCGGTTGAGCTGTGTCATCGTCTCTCCTAACTCTACCTTCTTCCTCTCCAGTTCCTCCAGTTCCTTGACAAGTTCGTCCTTAGTGAGTGACTGCAGCTCTGTCTCAATTTCACTCTTTCTTCTCTCTGTCTCTTCAATCTGCTTCATGATGTCACTCAGATCCGCCTCGGTGGTTCTAATGGTAATGAGCAGAGTTTTAGGATTCATCTGGAGTACTCTCTGTATCTCTGAATTGATTCTTGACCATTTATTCGTCAGATCAACCTGCTGTGTCGAGAGGAGATTGATCTCCTCGAGCATCTCTTGTTTCCGTAGATTGAGCGGTGGTAGTTCATCCTTCAGTTGCTGTTTCTTATCCTCGAGATTAGTGAGACGACTGAGGTTCACTGTCTTGCTTCCTAGCGAGAGCGAGTGTCTCATGTTGGTCTTGAACACCCCGTCTGATTTGAAAACTGATGGTCTGGGGGTTATAACATCGCACTTCAACCTTCTGGCTATTTCCACCAGTACACTATAGTGAACGTCTTCCTTGGCGAAGACTGCCCGCACCTTGTTGAAGATGAAACTTCTAATATTAGGATTCTCTATCTCAATGACTTCCTCCAGTGTAGAACTTATGGCTTCTCGTAAATTGTGAGGAAGTTTTTGCACGTCCGCACGTGATACATGGGGTCTATTTACTTCCTTTTGTGGAGCAGGTGCTGCAGCAAGTCTGAACTTCCCATTCTCCATAACCAATCTGAGATTGTTCAATACATCATCACCCTCCGCAAGCAGGAAAGACTTGTACTCTCCAATGGCAAAGTTCACTGCTTTCTTGATCATTCTCCCTCTCTCAGTTAGGAAGATCTCCTTGAACAGAGGGTTGGTTACAAATTTTCCCCATGGTTGTCCCTCCACAACCATTCGCAGTTTGAGAGCCTCCCTCTCATTTGCCCAGATATTTTCCCCCTCCTCGATCGAGTATCCACTCTCTTTCTCAAGTTCCTTGGTAATAAGTTCGATGTCTCTGACCCTCTTCTTGATTTGACCCTCTAGAAGCTTGAGCTCCCGAGACATATGTTCCTTGGTTCTCATTAACTCTCCAAGCTCCCTGTCTACTGACGCTCGTTCGTCATTAAGCATCGCTACACTCTCCTCGAACATTTTCTGATCAAGAATAAGTTCCTGCTTCAACATCTGATCATATTCTTTCTTCTGCTGCACAAGCATTAGTTCAACTTCTTGTGACCTTCTCCTCAGGGTTTTGAGCTGGCCATCTAGCGATGAAATCTCCTGTTTAAATTCAATCAGCTGAGCTGTGACCTTATCCATCATCCTACGTATTTGGAGCTGGGCTCTATCATTGTCTTCAATGAGGATCTCCAACCTGCGTTTGTCCTTTCCAAGTTCATTGAAGTCATGTTGCATCTCTTGGTATGTACGCTGCAGTTGGTCAAGGGTGTCTGCCACATCTAGGAACTGTTGCTCAACATCCTGCTGTTGTCTCTCCAGCTCAATGACCTCAATCCACACCTGCAACTTCCTCAGCTCTTCCAACTCCCTTTGTAGCACGAGTTTGCGCTCATATTCAATCTTCTTCTCCTTTGCTACCTTGAGTTCTCTCTGGATGTTAACTTTCTTGAACTGAAGCTCAGGTAATTTCCTCTTTAGGTTCTTTGTCTTGTCCTGAAGGATTTCAATCTTCTCCCGGACACTAGCAAGGCTCAAAGGGTCAAAGAGTTGATTGAACATCTCATGCGCAGAACCGCTCATGAACAGATCCACGGTGTTTTTCTTGGTATAGTAGATGTCGTCGTCCATGTCTATCTTGATGTCACCAGTTTGTAGGAACTTATGAAGTTGCGACCTGCTCATTCTACCCCTGCCATTCACACTCCACACAGGGCCGTTCTCCCTGAGTGTCAGTGTGATATTCAGCTCCTCGTCGTCTGTCGAGAACAGGAGATATTTCCCATCCGAGTCTTTGAGGTTTCTCAACTTAATCTCCACTGTAGCGACCTCACTCCCCTCTGCAATGTACTCCTTCAGATCCTTCAGGTGATGGAATCTGTCGCTCTTTCCGCCAAGAACGAGACTGAGCGCATCTGCTATCGTGGTCTTCCCTACCCCATTGGCACCCACGATAAGGTTGATCGAGCTCATGCCATCAAGGACGAAATCCCTGTGAATGCCAAAGTTGCGTAGGTGCAAAGATCTCAGAATGTGTCTAACCTCAACCACCCTGCCTGTAGTAGGGATCGAGTAGTTTACCAAGCTCCTTGAGGTTTATGTCGTTGGATGTCAGTGAATCCTTGTCAAACCTTACAAGATCATCCATCTGCTTGAGCAATAGGTCCGTAGAATACCTGTCCATTTGGTTGGCCACATATTCCTGAATCCCCAACATGACCATTGTGTGGATCTGTCCGAGTTGGATTCCGTCTGTCGCAGCAACGATGGATTCAATGTCCCACGATGTTCCGGGGACAGACTCTTTGACCCTATCATAGATATCCTCCCAGATGTTCCTCCTTACTTCCGGGATAGAGAGTTCTATTTTGATGTTTATAGCTCTCGCCCTTACTGCCGAATCCACAAGTTCTGGCATTTCCGTTTCTGCGGTGATGATCACACGATTGTCGGTGGAGAGTAAGTCCTTCAGCTCGTTGAGGAAGACCGCAACCAGTCGCTTGAACCCACTGGTTTCCGAGGGATCAAGTCTCTCCCAGGCGATGAACTCTAGACCATCAAAATGTAGAATGAGTGGACCGTCCTTTTCTCTTATACTCTGGAACATGTCCACGAGCCGCTGTGCAGTCTCGGCGAATGTACCTGTGAGGATTTTTGAGGAGGACACAATGTACAGGTCGAGGTCGTGACTGCTGGCAAACGATCGGATCAGTGTACTTTTCCCCGACCTCGGAGGTCCTGAGATGATGGCCAAGGGTTCTATCCTCATCTCCAGCTCGGGGAGCATCTCATCCTCCACGGACTTGTACATGCTCTCGAGCAGAAACTTCTGTCGTGGAAAGTAAGTCAGCTCGTCCCACTTGATAGCCTCTGACTCTTCACCCGAGTAGTTGCACAGACGTCCATATTCCCAATTCTCCATTTGCCCTCAGCTAAGTAACAAACCTGCAAACCTATAATAAAGATTCGTCATACTTCGGTGGTTCTGAGAGCATACGATTCCTTAATTATCGGCCAACGGATAAAGGGGTATATGATCAATTCTGTCATTGAGCAACTCACCCCACTTCTCTTCAGCGAGCGTATAGATAGGAACAAGCAGGGGCGGATAGTCAAGGTCACAAGAGGAATTGATCTGGAGAACCTCTCCAAGGTGTTCACCACCCGGCAGGCACTTACTGCATTTGTCGTGATCGTCTCCAAGCGGTTAGCGAAGATAGGCTTCAGGCTCCGGGTATACCGGAACAGTGGCTGGTACCTAACTGCTGTTCCCAATATCAACCTACCTTCTACCCTCACGGATCCTGAGGCATTTGTCCTAGCGATGCTAGTCACTCTCTCGGACGGCGAGGAAGTTGCCATGAAGATCCTAGAAGAGGAGATCTCCGAGCTTAAGATTGAGGATGTTCAGCCGAGGAAGAACATAGAAACCTTAGTTGACAGGGGTCTTGTCGAGCGTACTTCTACTAATCCCTTAAAGTTCCGACCCTCTGGTCTTTTTTATGTCGAATTCTCGGAGGAAGCCGAGATCAAGATGAAGGGGCTAGTCAGGTACCACTTCCTACTGGGGGGTCAGTAGAATGAATAGTCTACAGAAGCTCTTGGTGAATCTGAGAAAGAAAGAGGAGATTAACATTGCAGAGATCAACGCTGTCTTCTCCATGATCAAGGTGATAAATGAGAAAGTCCCCCGGTCTGGAGAAGAGTTTCAGGACATCATCCATATATTCAGACAGTTCTTGGAGCTCGTGCACAGGTACATGCTCCTCCAACGGCACTCCTCGGATCCAGATATGCTGACCCAGCTTCATCAAGTAGCCTACACATTAGTTGCAGGTACTGTGAGATCAATTCACAG
>WAMJ01000167.1 GCA_015522385.1 Candidatus Heimdallarchaeota archaeon | reverse complement strand
GTATCACGTGGTTCTTCATCAGTTTTGCCATCTCTCTGTTCCACTCCTCTGTTTTGTGATCCCCGTATTTCAGCACCCTGCCTATTGAGGCCAACCCGTCACCTATGACCATGATACCCAGTAACGGAAAAAGCATCCAGAGGATCTCGAGGTACACGTCCCCCTCGGGGTACGGGAGGTCACTAGCGAAGAACAGCAGCCGTACGGACTCGTAGACCGCACGGGGGAAGGACAACCCGAGAATGTACATCAGGGAAGTCGTCCCCACGGTCAGCACCGTGAACAAAAGAATGAGAAAGATCTTCAGCGCCTTGAGCCGTATCCAGACCTCATTCCAGTAGACCAAGAGAATCCTCCGGTAGCGGGATTTCACATATCGTCCTTTGGGGAATAGGTACTTAAGGACTCTCCCTCAAAGACCACTTGATCACGGACAGCCCGGGATACAAGGCCAACAGATCATCCATCTCGCCCCCTCTCTCTCCCCCTAACTCAACCTCAGTCAGCATGGACAGGTATGTTCCGACAACGCTGTCTCGGCTTATTGAGCGGGCCCGGGCTATGCACAGGTTCTCGTCGATCTCATAACTGGGGACCTCACCCATCTCAAACAGACGGGCAAGAACGAGATAGTACAGTGTGTTTGAGAAGGGGTCGGTGTCGTTCATACGCAGGGGTGCGTACTTCTCCAGCACGGTTAGGGCGGTGGTGCTGTCCCCTCTAATAGAGTGTATCAGGGCGAGGAGTACGCTGTACCTTGCTTGCTGACTAGGCGTGCTCATGAGCTCCTCGAACATCTCGAGATACTTTTGTCCCCTGTCGAGTTTGCCCATTAGAATGTTACCAAGTGCGAGCCTCTCAAAGTATATCGGATTCTCCTCAATGTTAGCCACCCTTCTGTGGAGTGAGACGAACTTGTGGATACTTCCAGATCCGAAATAGAGATCCGCTAGTCCGTCAACAACGCGTCCAAGGAGTGGGTCGTCCCCTCGCTTTCCGATCAAGGTGTCGAGTGCCTGCTCGAGATACTGCCCGTCCCCCGTGACTGTTCCCAAAAAGTACTGTGCCTCTGCTGACTCCTCTTGCTTTGCGAGTTCTACCGCTCTTACATGATCTCCTGTGGTATAGAGCAGCTCGATCTTCCGAAGAATCGAATCCTTCCCGATCCTCGCCTCGTATCTCTCAATAAGCTCCAGCTCGTCAGCAGGATCGAGATTCAGTGACATGATCCGATCGAGTAAGAGGTGGTCTGGTAGGTCTCTCAATTCGTCTTCCACATGTAACCAACCCCCTACTGATTGATAAGGCTATAGGACTCCGAAGTGGTCGGAGATTACTTGGGTGACCCTTTCGTCGAGGGCGATCATCTCCTTCGGGAGCTCTGTGAGAACTGTGTCTAGCTCCAGCCCAACATTTAGTATCAGGTCTTCGAGAAAGTTCGTGACCTCACGTGTGACAAGGGCGTAGATGTACTGATTGTTTCCGTAGAAGAGGATTTTACGCTCCTCCAGTTCGATCTTCCTCAGCGGTGAGAACCCCATACCTATGTCGTACATTATGCTCTGGATGGCCGAGATCGCCGCGGATACCAGCATCTCGTCCGACATCTGATGGGACATCTCGAAGTCGATGCTCAGGTACGGGAGCCCATCCTCTCCCACGATGTAGAAGTGCTCTACACGGAGGGCGAAGAACCTTACCAATTTGGTATCCGAGAGGTAGGGGGTGAACAGAAGGATGGTGAAGACAAAGATGTAGAGGGGGACGAAGAAGTCGAGGTAGATGTAGCTGAGTGTGTCCCTCCTCAGACTGTAACCGATATTATAGATTATTCCTATCCCGAAGAAGGTGCCGATTATCCCCGTGGTGACAATGTAGTGTTTTCTCCTGTAACCTTCTCCCATCCGGGCCCTCACAACTGTCTGCAGGATTGAGTAGCTACCCATGTAGGAGTAGTTGACCACATTCATGAGGACGATGAAAGGGTGCAGCACCAGACTGATCTGATAGTAACCGATGGAGGGATTGTAGCTCCTGAGGACGAGGTTAGGGTCCCCCAGAATGAAGTATCCAAGAAGTACCCCTATGTAGAGGATGGGTAACCAGAGGATTCTTGTGGATCTTTCGGGGTCGGTAACCCTCACTATGAACGCGGTGTAGAAGAGTGAACCAAGAGAGATTGCGATGAAGAGTGACATTAGGATGAAATTCTGGTAGAGCAGGCTAATATCGCTATTGATGGCCACAATGAAGAAGTACTCGGATATGAAGGAAAGGAGGTAGAAGGTCAGTGACAGCATTAGGAACCTGATCACAGTCCCTCTGTTCCGCAGGTATGTCAGGATCATTGTTGTTAGGAGGAATACCCCACTTGCAATAAGCAGTATCCTGAACCCCAAGGCTAATGCGAGTTTCCTATTGAGGTTGATCTCTACTTGAAACAGTGGAAGTGTTACCGATAACAGGTTCACTATGAAGATCAGGATGACCCCTTGGTAGAACCTGCTGGAACTTTCCATGTGTAGCAATAGAAATCTACTGATAAAAACCTAGGTCAGGCAATTCGGATGGTAATCTCCAAGAAATCGGAATATTCTCCAGATAGTCATCATCCGCGATCGGGATCAGACTCCAAGCAGGGTTGAATCGTCGCTCTGCATTTTCGATCATGTTTCTGTAAAGAGTTATAACTGCGGAGGAGAAATATTGAAAGAGGAGGGTACAATCAAATAAAATTTATTTTAGTTTCAGCAGGGAAACCAAACCACATTTTCTCAATGTCTGTTCATGTCTAATGGTCTGAAAACTGAAAATATCACAGTTCTGCGACTTGTCCATGAATCATGAATCTTTTAATTCACCATGTGATATCCATTATTATTGACATCATAATTGTTGAGCTTGTGGTCAGTTTTCTCCTTCTCACAGTGTCAGTCGTGACTCTGTTGACTCTGTACGTCCAGAGGGGGATTCGGGAGTACGCGGGTATGGCTATGGGTCTCGCTCTTCTCTTCCCACACATAACTGCAGAGGTGGTCTTGAGTATCTTCCTCCCCGTGGCCCAGCTGAACACAGGTCTGGCCACGGCTCTGATATCCTCGGGGATTGCTCTGCTCATTGCCTCATTCACATTTATCTACTTCTCCCTAAAGTCACTTCTAGGGTCTCGGATACAACCCTCACAGATGATCAACTTGCTTCTGGCAGTCTTCGTCATGGGCGGGTCGCTCAGATTCGTACAGGCAGTTCCTGTTGAAGATTCGTGGGGTGTGGTCTTTAGACCGATGTGGTCAATAGTCGTTCTCGCCTTCGTCGTTCTCTCAATTGTATACAGGATTACCGTACTCATTATTCATGCCCTCAGCGGTAAGGAGAGGACTAGAGGTGGACTTCTCCTCCTGTCAGGTCTGGGTCTCCTCTTCATCTCGTTCATCGTGGCGGTTATCGAGAGACAGTTTTCAACCACCAGTCTCTACTTCCTTTTCTTCTACCCCGCGGGCCTCTTCCTCATCTCCCTTGCGATCGTTGTTGATCCCTACATCTTCATCCCCAACTCACATGGAACCCAGCTTATCCTCATCACGGAAAAGACCGGGTGGAAAGTGGTTTACTCGATCGTCTTCCCTGATGGGAAGCAGAATGAAGAGACCTACACCCGGACACTTCAGGGGACCTTCGAACTCCTCTCAGCCCTGATCGATCGTGATCACTACCCGAGATCGATCACGTACCTCGACAACGAGATCCTGATCTTCGAGTCAGGGATCTACCTTGCTTTTGTCATCACAGAGAGGAAGCTTCCTCCCGTACTGATAGGAATATCAAAGGTTCTTGATGTACTGGAGAGGTATCCATCTCGGGAGACGGAAGTTATTGTTAGGAAGGAACTCGCCTATCTTTTCAGGTAGAGTTCCAGTAGTCTTTCCCTTTCTGGGATTCTCATAGATGCCTCCCGGAGCTCTGTCTTGCTAAAGCTCCTGATGTTGTTCTCGAGGAATCTGCAAATTCCATCAGGGTCGAACTTACTGCATTCTCTGAGAACCCACGGAATGGCTTTACGCACATAGTAGTTCCTGTCGCCCAAAAGCTCGGTCATATTCTCGAGGACTGCCTTCTTGGTCTCAGTCTTCTTCATATGCTTCAGGAAAATCGTCACACTCTGTCTCCTCCTCCAGAAGTTGTCCGAAACCGTCCACCCACTAATCTCATCTATGTGATTTTCCACTGGGTAGTGCCTCATAGCATTAATCGATAGGTGGTCTGACATCATCCAGTGATCTATTAGGTCGATCCAGACGTCTGCAGCACGGAAAAGTCTCTCGTCGGTGGATTTGTAGAACTCTATGAGGTAGAGTGCGAAGATTATCTCTTCTGTATGTCTTGCAGACCTAATCATCTCGTCACAGTTTGATAGGATTGTATCAAATGAGTACCCCTTCCTGAAATATCCCTTCGCGAGTTGTTTGACCTTTGGGTTGCTGATCCCAAACGCTCTCAATAATGTAACATCTCCTTCTTTGGCGATCCTCACGAAAGCAGTCTTCTTCTCTGGATCCTGGTCACGATGTACCGTGTCAAGTAAGTACTCTCTCATCTCCACAGAGCGCACTGGGTCGTTCCAGATATAAGCCTCTTCGTTGCAAAGGTAAATAATTCGGGGGACTTATCCCTGACTATGAACTGGAAGCGGACTCATCCTGTGCAGAGGATGTTACCACTCATGGCGAAAGCCAATCACAAGGTTCCATTGGTGATAGATCTTGGTGCAGGAGAGGGGGTGTTTGCAGACGTGTGGAATCACTATTCGCAGGACACGGAGGTCGTGCTTCTTGACGTTAATCCTGAAAGCTCCCCCCGTAACTCAGTGGCCGCGAACATTAGGAGAATCCCCTTCAGGAGATCATCGTTCTCCGCAGCAATAGCGGCACAGGTTCTTCACTACCTTGAGGATCACAGTACTGCACTTGAGGAGATCTTCAGGACGATTCACGACGGGGGATTTGTTCTCATCGTAGAATACAGGGACAAGCTCCCGTGGGTACCTTACCCCTTTGCTCCTCTTGAACACAACGGGGTGGACTACACCGAGCTTGCAGATGGCTATAGGACCAAGTACTCTGTGATTGTTCACAAGTCCAACTTTATGCAGATACACGAATAAAGGGGGGATTCAAGGATGGATCGTGAAAGTAGAAGATGTCATCGAGGGGGGGACATTCTCAGTTAGCGAGGACAAGTACGCCATCCTACGGACTACCAAAACACTACCCGGTGTGTTCGCAGCCATCAACGATGGCTCCGAGATCACGCTCATCATGGAGCAGTACAGGGCTAAACACTCCCTGACTGCAGACTGCATCGACGCCCTCGATCCCAACTGGAGAATAATCACGTTCAACGTTGAGATGCCATTCGAGCTCGTGGGGTTCATCGCCTCCGTCTCTAAGGTACTGGCAGAGAGAAACATTTCCATCTTCTCAATCTCTGCGTTCAGCACTGACCATATCCTTGTAAAGGACGACATGATCGACGAGGCGGTCAATGCTTTAGAGTCCATTGGATTCAAGAAGTCAGAATGAAACTACCTGGAGGAATGAGGTAAAATATCTCAACTGTCGAATCAGAGTCCTCTACGGATAAACTGGATGAATTTTAGGTAGAGTTTAAATACGATCCCGCGTAGGATATTGTAATGTACTCTGACGTAGCTGAGGAGATTCTTGAGACTATCCCTCTAGCGATTAGTGTACAGAACCCGGACAGGAGCTTGATTTACGAGAACAGGGCGATGAAAGAACTCTTTGGACATGCTCCCCGGAAGATGTGTTACAATCGCTGGGACTACCTAGAAAAGGAGGGTGATCATCCCTGTCAATACTGTCCTGCCTACAGTATGGTACTCAACAAGAAACCGGGACGAGTTGTGGTCAAGAGGAATGACATACACGGAAAGGAAGGGAT
>WAMJ01000166.1 GCA_015522385.1 Candidatus Heimdallarchaeota archaeon | reverse complement strand
TTGCTATGGCGTTCACGCTTCTCCTGGATGAGGGAATGGCAACTCGCGGGGATCGATACCTTCTGGTTCTCGGGGCACTGGTCCTAGCAGTCCTCGGTCCCCTCACAACGGAGTTGGTGGGTCTGAGCGATGATGACAAGAGGGAGTATTATCAATGGATGACCATCTACCAGCTGTCCGCGATTTTTGGGATTGCACTCTCGCTTGATGCAAACCTTTTCTTTGCAAAGGAATTTGAGTTATTCACCCTACTTTTTATTTCAAAAATTTTTGTATATTTCCTTAATTCTCGTCAACATTATCTTAATCCTTCCGAGACAGGATCTGGTCTTGAGATCGCTGGGTGGTACTTTGGATCATTCCTCACTAGTCTAGTGCTCGTACTCGGTTTGACTAGTGCTAAGGCCATGATGTCGGGTGGTGCGAGCTTAGTGACTGATGCTCTGAAGATAGTAGAATATAATAAATTCATGGTCATGCTAATAATTATGCATGTGATTATGGGAATTGTGTTTTCCTACCTAAGCGGAGGGATATAATGAACTGGGATCGGCTGACTACCTTGGTTAGTGCATTGACTTTTATATATATCCTGTCATTCCTCGGAAATTATTACAACGGGGAACCTGAGGATAATTTGGTTAGAATACTGATTATTATCTACGTCGTCATATTTGGGATCTACGGGATGGGTATAGGGAGTAAGGACAAACTGAAACTAATATTCAAGAGGACATATGCCATCCTGTTAGCCGTCATCATCCTTGTTATGATTATGACCCCGATGAGGTACTGGGCAATTAGCATGGTAATATCTCCCCTTGCTTTCTACTTCTACAGAGTGAAGGACGGAACAAGAGATATACGATTTAGAAATTTTCGAAAATTGACTTCGAGAATTGTGTCCTATCCCACAAACTCCTATATCCATTTTCGTGTTCTCGGATTGATATTCGCTTTGTTGTTGGTTCGAATAAAATATTTTACCTATACGACGAACCAATACTATGGCGTTCCAATTTATATGACCCTGATCACACCAGTCCTGATCCATGATCTTGTTATGATCGTTCTCTACTTCCAAATGGAGTATGCTCCAGAGATCAAGGAAGAATCTGTCATGGAAATTCAGTCTTAAATATGATCTCAATTGTGAGCAAGATTTGAGAATTTATTTTGTCAATATTAATCGGTTAGTTCATGGATTTCAATGACAGGGAAACGTTTATCTGAAGTTGATCCAAAGATGATATGATGGGCTCAAGGATTCGGACCGTTGATCTGCTCTACCCCCTTCCGAGCACAATCCGCGCAGAATTCACGTATAATGTTTGGGTATCCGCACTCTGGAACCAGATCATGGGGGACCAGACCCTGGCAGATATTGTGGCTGGCATCTTCACAGGTGTGACCACCGCTCTGCAGAGGGTGAAAGACGGATTGAGCAGGGCTTGGGACGGAATCAAGAGTGCAGGTAGTTATATCTCAGGTACTCTTCTTGGTCCGATCGTGAACACGATGAAGTCGTTGTTCTCATATTCATTGGATGCCCTGATCGAAGTTCTCTCTACTGTATTCTCCGGGGTCTCTTCCAGCAGCGGGGACCAGAAATCGCTCACAATCCTTGGAATAAACATCCAAACAGAGATCATAGTGAACAATCTCAGCATCGATTTTCTCTTCAATGGTACACATGTACTCGGGTACTCACCCTTCCCAGAATTCGAGACTCTTGGCGTGGATGACCCGTATCTCGGGAGCTTCGTGAGCTCTGTTCTTGGACTCGTCCTGCTCATCAACGCCATCGCTCTGTACGCGGGCTCGCAGGGGCTGAGGGACTGGAGTGCTATGGGATTATTCTCCGTGGGAGCAGTCCTCGGTTCAGTTGGAGTCATCATGGCACTGTCTTATGCCATGCAGCACCCGGACTCAACCGCGACAAGGAGCGACTGGCGAACGATTGTCGCGATGGTTCTAGCATATTTCGCCATGGCCAAGATTGTAATTGCCTTTCTTGATGAAATGAGAGACCCCGAAAAATCGACTGCTGGGAAAATTCATGGTATTGGGTCTGATATCTTTCTAGGTGTGGTAACCGGATTATTCGTTGCTCCTGTTTTAGATGATCGAGCACTTGATGAATATAGCTATGTGATAAACACCCTGATCGTGAATTTTGTAATTCTCCTAACTACTGGATTGATCTTTAATACCTTAAAACCATTGAAATGGGTATTTAATACTCTGATTATTGTATTTGTAATTCTCTATATTGTACTAGGGGGTGCTATAGAATTGCTCGATTGGCTGGGGTGAGATGATTGAAGGAAGAAAAAGACATTATGAAAAGATTATTCCTCTACTCAAATATCGGACATGTGATTATGGGCATCCATATAATTATGATCATTTACGTCATCTTCGTAAGACAGATATCTATTTTTAGCTTTCTTAATACACTATTCTATGTTATAAGCATAATATTACTGTGTCTAATTTCTGGAACCTTGCTATTTAATAGGAAGCAAATAATCTGCTTGAAGGAGTTTTCAGAGGTAGCAGAAAAAAAGTGTAACTATCTTGATAATTACTTTATGCTATCCGTTTTATACAATGCTTTAATTCCAGCCTCATTCCAATATTACAGATATTCTCTCTTCAGGATCGCGCAATTGATATTGATTATGCCCAGCTTTCTATACATCGCCTATAAAACGTACAAGATTATATTTTGATATTCTGATTTTTGCCAATTATTTATACAACTAGATTTTGCCTTTACAAATAATTCCTAGTATCAATAGTAAGGGGAAAGATTTTTCTTGTTGGACTATACCAGAACCTTGATGGGAAACCTTAAGATTTGGAACATTGATCCACTCTACGGTCTACCATGCACATTTCATGTTAAAGTAACGTATAACCTCTTGGTATCTGCACTCTGGGACGTAGTTATGGGGGACCAGACCCTTGTGGACGTCGTGGCTGGGATATTCACAGGTGTGGCCACCGCCTTGGAGACGGTCAAGAAAAACCTGAATGCCGCGTGGGACGGGATCAAGAGTGCTGGGGAATTCATCGTAGACACCGTCTGGGATGGTATCCTTCAGACGATAGCTGTATCGGTCAGGGCGTTGTCCGAAGCGATACTTGCCATTCTCCCAGTCTTTCTTCCTCGTGCCACGTCAGTGGCCCCTGGGGCAATAAAATTCGGAGATACTGTATTCAATCTGGATATCTCCAGTAATAGTGGTGGACTGACAATCACCTTTGGGGACTACAGTATATCGATACCCAATATTCTCTCACTGATCTCTCCGCCAGAGACCCTGAGCCTGACATTTGATCAGATGGTTGG
>WAMJ01000165.1 GCA_015522385.1 Candidatus Heimdallarchaeota archaeon | reverse complement strand
AACTACGATATTCGTAAATAATTGGTTGGGGCTTTGATAATTGTCTTTCCCCACATTTTATTATGGGTTTGACTAAAATATCATATATGTTATTAATATTATCCATAATTTGAAATAATATAATTTTCTGTGCAATAATTCGAATTATGATTATCCGCAATATCGATTAAATTGTCAAATAGTTCTCTCTGACCTCTGAAAAAATGATATATGATATTTACTACTATGGTGGTAGACCCTCTGAAAAATATTAGCCATTTATTTATGTCCACATTTTACATTTTATTGAGGGTTGTGCTCATCCATTACTGTTCCGATAAGCAAACCATAGTGTACGATGTTCGCACCTTCCAAATTGATGGTGATTGCGCGGGGGTCTTAGGTGGTCGATTGTTTGAAATAATTTCGTACCCTTTGGTATGATCCTGCCAAAACCTTCAAGTTTGGTCTCGTATTGACAAGACTATGAGGGTCGGTCGATTCGGTGCATACCTCCGTATTCCCCTGTTCAATCCTACAAATTCTCGGCCATCATTGCTCAAGTTCTTGTCTAATCCCATGAACCTACTGATCTTCCATCTTCTTGCCAACAACAGGACAAGGAACGGAAAACCAATATTTTGGGATCAACGGATGATCAGATCTCTCCTCAGATTGAATCAGACAAATGTAGGTTCGTTCTTCTCCCGCATGTACAGTTTCAAGAGAAATGAACTCTATCGAGACCTTCTTGAGACTAGGAAGGTAAAGGGACAAGAACATTACACCTTCAGATACTCCCGTACGAAACAGCTTGTCCCCCTCGACAACTTCCCTGATACCCGGAAAATTATGGGATATCGTCTCTCGACATCCCGCTTCCTGTTCGAATTTAACGAGAGCTTTGATGGAACGTGGGGTAGACGGGAGGTAGAGGTATCAATTAAGAGTGACCGGATGATCCTGGTCAATCTCAACAATCTTTTCAAGCTTCTGTCTAACCCAACTATGAGGTCTATTCTCTCTGCTTTCGAATCATCGAAAGAGGTGCTCACTCTCAGAGAGGTCTCGGAGAGGATGGATTCATGTGGAGTTTCGTTCAGATCGAAATCACTCGCTGAGAGGATTGTCCCTCAACTCAAGGGGATTTCCCCCGATTTGCACCCCATAAAGGTAGAAGTTGAGGAAAAACGGTCGAAACCGGGGAAGGGGAGAGCACCGATCTATCATATCAGCCCCTTGTACTTTGCACTTGAGGTTCATTTTAGCCTATACGATTACCTAAATATTTTGAAATTGACTGACTATGGAAATTTTCTTCATGTATCTGGATTTGTTCTCTAATCTGCAGCTGCAGATATCTCTTCCTCTTCTTTCTTCTTTTTCTTCTTCTTTTTCAGAATGCCGTGCTTGAGCTTGTATTCGTTGATATTGAGGATGAATCTTGAGTGTGCTACTGGTTCTCCAAGATGGTTTTCCAGTTCACTTGCCTCCTTCTTCTCTAAGCTGCTCAGGAATTTCTTTACCTTCTTGACCACGTCCTCCTCTGCTGGAAGAATCCCTACCTCTGAGAGGATGAAGGGGACCTCAAAGGATGGGAGCCAACCACAGTCCTTCAGAATCATTGCACGGGTCTCCATACTAAATTGTCCCTTGGTCTTCTTGAGATAGAACCGAAGGTCTGAGGCATGTCCTACAGTATCTCCTCCGAGAGGCACGATGTTGGGACCCATCCCACCTACAGCACCGATATTGGCCATCACATGGTTGGTGTACGCCACAATCATCTCGAATGATTTGGCAAGGCTCTTGAGCTTGGCCAAGGTCTTACCCAGTAGTGACTGTCGAGGTGCCATCCTGCTCAGATCCTTCCCAGTAACTGACGCGAATTCCGCACGAAACGGCTGGATGACCGAGTCGACCACGATCAAACCAACGTCATGTTCGTAGACAAAGGAATCTATCGTGTCGACAACGGCATAGAGGTCTCTTCCCGACAGGACAAGTGTAGGTTCGATAAGGAAGAACTTGTCATTGATGTCGTCCTCGGAGAGCCCGTAGTACCTTGCTGCATTGAGTAGTCTCATGATGGAGAAGGATCCCTCTGTGTCTATGAAAATAACAGAGCGTCCCCAACCACCCCTGCTCTTAGGAAGCAGACATCGGATGGTCAGATCGTACATCCACTGCGTTTTGCCCATTTGGGGTTTACCGTAGAACTCTATGAGAGTCCCAGACCTGAATCCCAGGTCATTCCCGTCAAAGAGGTTAAAGTTGAGGTCCTCTACCTGTGTAAGGAGATACTGTCTCTTCTTGTTCTCCTCCACTTGGTCTTGGATGGTCTTGAGGAACTTTCCCTTGGCTGCAACCACCCTTTTGTGGTGAAATATTTTCAGTGCGGTGTCTTCCCCTACTCCCTTAACATCCATTAAGTCGTCGAGGGTCTTCTTCTCAAAGTTAGAGAAATGCGTCCATCTGATGTTTTCAAATGCCTTTCTAACTTTCGTAGCCTGATTTCCAGAGATGATCCCGTTTCTTGCCATCTCATCCAGAAACACGTCTACGGTCGGGTTAACGGTGTAAACTGCTCCCTCGTACTCGAACGTCTCCAATTTGGATTTCTTAGTCGAGGGGGCGGCCGTTTCCTTAGACTTGGTCTTGGTGGCTTTCTTAGTTGTCGCCATTCTACAAACCAATAGCAAATTTCTATATAAGGAAAAACACCAGTAGGAAACATTAAAGACGATCGTCTGCCCAGAGGTAAGTCAAGTATGAGATGAACCAGATGACCAGAAACACGAGAAGCCACAAGAGGTCTGTAAGCTGAAATGCGTCTGTTGACAGAGCTATTGCCAGAAAGGTAAGAACCTTTGCTCCGTGGAAACATGCATGAAGCCACTGGTAAGGAATTTCCCCTCTATGTAGAAACCGTAGGTATATCACCCACGCCACTGCGTAGAAAATCACTATGAAAAGTATCGATGAGATCGGTATTTGTCCTAAATCAGTATTGAGGAGATGGCCATTATCAAACACTATGACATCTTTGATGTTCGAGATTATCATGAGGTAAGAAGAGCTGAAAAGTTGAAGTAGGAGGACGATTATATTCGTGGTTGGAATCCCGTAGAGGGCAGGCAGAGTCTTCAGTTCTGCCACCTTATCCTTCTTGATGTCCCTGACGTCACCTATGATGTGTACCTGCAGGTCGGTCATTGCAACAAAAACAGCTAGAAGGATATCAGTACTAGTCAAGGCGAAGTAACTTGAGATGACCAAATAGAGTGCGAAACCAGAAAGGCTTCTGAACAAGTAGGTAAGGAGGGTTCTCCTTTTGTGCTTGTAGTAACCGTACGCTGATGCAAAAATGATCAGGAGAATCAAAGCGATGAACGTGGTGACACTTCTCAAAACCGAGATTAGCAAGAGAAGAGCTAAGATCGATCCCAAAACTGTCTTCAGGAATTGGGGTGGAACAGAGACTGCAGTGAACAGACGGTCTCGTCCCATCTTTCTGTCCTCCTCCAAATGCATGAGGTCATTGATGGCGAAAAGAAGTGGCATGACCAAGAACACCAGTAACCAGACAACGAATAGATCCAGTGCAGAGACCACCGAGTAGATCGACTTGGTGAAGATGACCATAAGGATCAGAGACCACTGATGAACTATGTGAAATGGGCGAATTAAGAGCAGGGACATCCGAAGGATGCTGCCCCGACTTCTTTTCATGCACGGTCTTAGTTTCAGGGATATAACAATACCTTGATGTGAAGGTAGAAAAATGGGTAAGTTAGTCAGGTATGTTGTAGAGTGGTCAGGAATTCAATTGAGATCGATGGTATATCCGTCGAGTACGAGCTTATTCAGACTAATCGAAAAACAGTAGCCATTGAGGTTAGACCCCCCTCGACTATTATCGTTCGAGCTCCCAAGGGTAGGGATAAGACCTCAGTGGAAGAATTCCTTAGATCAAAAAACAGATGGATTGAGAAGGCGCTAAAGAGGGTCGCTCAGGTCGAGATGGTGGAGGAGAGAAACTACACGTCTGGGACTAGTATCCTGATTCTCGGTCAGGTGCGGAGAATACGTGTCGAGAGTCTCAAGGGAAGATCTCCCAAGATGGCAATCTTCAAGTTGCAAGGGCAGGATCTTGTGATCAAGTACGATCCTACGCTATTGGAAGGTGGTGAGTCGGAATTTCTACGAAGCAAACTAATCAAGTTCTTCAAGAAAGAAGGTCTAGTGTATTTCAGGGAGAAGACCTATAAATTCGCGAAGATCCTAGGAGTCAGCCCAAGTGATATCGGTATAAGGTACTACAAGTCGCGGTGGGCATCTACCGACTCCAAGAAGAAGATCACTTACAACTACAGGTTATATATGGCGCCCATCCATGTAGTGAACTACGTGGTTGTGCATGAGCTTGTCCACCTCATCCACTTTAACCATTCCCCCAAATTCTGGCAATTAGTAGACTCTCTCATTCCCAGACGTAAGGAGGCAGAGGAGATCCTGAGGAAGAAGACCTTGGTCTATCAACTCTAACCCTATCTATATAGGTTGAATTCTATAAACAGTGGTATGGATCTTTCCCAGAGATACAAGGCTTGGCTCTTTGACGGTGATGGTGTGCTCTATACAGGAACCACGCCTGTAGAGGGAGCTAATGATTTCGTAAACTCCCTCAGAGAGAAGGGGAAACCCGTGGTTCTGATTACAAATAACTCCACATCAACTGTAGAGGAGTACCGAAGAAAACTAGATAAGATGGGACTCCAGTTTGACCAGATCTACACCTCTGCATATACCGCTATATCTCGTATCAAGGGCAAGTCCGTGTTTGTTCTTGGGGAGGAAGGTATACATGACGCCTGTAGGAAGGCAGGTATAACAACTGACGAGAACGACTATGATATCCCCGATTACGTGGTGGTGGGTATGGACAGAACTCTCACATATGAGAAGCTCAGGAAGGCTGTGTGGTACATCTTACAGGGTGCAAGGTTCGTGGCCACAAACCCGGATAGGACCTTTCCTCTGAAGGACAGCATCGCACCTGGAGCTGGCTCCATGATTGCAGCGGTCGAGGCTTGTGTCGGACATCCTCCAGAGTTCATCGCTGGTAAACCAGAGATTCACCTGTTTAGACAAGCATGTGGAGATCTAGGGTTTGAGCCAGACGAGGTCGTGATGGTAGGTGACAGATATGAGACGGATATACTTGGGGCATCGAGAGCGGGGATAGATTCAGTACTTGTACGAACCGGTATAGCCTCAGGATATAGTGTTGAGGATCTGGAAAAGATTAGATCTTCAAAGCATCCTCCGACATATGTGGTGAATACCCTAAACGAAATAAGCTGAGAACACGTTTGTCAATCATGAACTCCGTACGAGTGTTAAGTCTTAGTATGGGTACTGTGGCTGAAAACCTAGCGCTTGAGCACAGTATAATACAATCCAAGTTCCCAACCCTACGGGTTTGGAAGAACAGTGACACAGTGGTACTCGGACGGACACAGGACATCCACAAAGAGGTGGATCTTGACTACTGCAAGGAAAATAATATCGAGGTAAACAGGCGGATATCATCGGGAGGAGCTGTTTATCATGACCTCGGGAATCTCAACATATCATTCTTTCTCCCATTGAAACTACTGGGCAGGGAGGTGATGACTGCCGTAGGCAGATTGACACTGCTTCTGTACAACTCGCTAATCGACCTCGGGATTGAATCTTTGGCAATTCATAATCTGTCCAATCTCACCTTCAGGGGTGCAAAAATCTCGGGCTCTGCACAGTATGTTTTCTCGGGATACCTCCTGCACCACGCAACCCTCCTAGTCTCCAGTAATCTTGAGAGACTGGAAAGAAGTCTTCTCGTGAAGGAACGAGAACCTTCTGTTAGGAACTCTAGCAGATATTACCCCACGACTAATCTCGGGAATCTAGATGGTAAGAGTTTTCTCAAATCGATTTCAGAGAATGTATCCGATGAATTCGGTGAAACATTTATCGGCGATGTCAAGGAAGAAGAACTTCTGAGGATGAATCAGCTCGTAAGCGATGTATACACTAAGGATCACTGGATTATGAGGGGAAGACTCCGAGGCAAATAATATTTTTAAGCGTAATAGGATATCTCATGTATGTACCTAATTGAGCCAAAGATCGTCGATTTAGAAGACATCAAATTCTCTGTCATCAAACCCTCTCGGATGAAAACAGTCCTGACTTTCTTGGTGGCGGTAGGTTTAAACTCCATGTGGATATTTGATCCTGGCACTCTTGCAGTAACATTAGTGGTCTTTCCAATAGTGGCCTACCTTGCGGTGAAAACATGGAATAAATACACTCCTAAAATTCTACAGGACTATCTTGTGAATAATTTCCGAAAGTATTCCTTGAGAAAGAAAGGACAACAAGTCGAGGAGGAGAGGTTAGTGTATAAACTGGGTGAGAAGGCTCTTGGGCTGGCACTATCCAAGGATCGAGACTATTTCCTCGAAGCTGAAATTATCGATGTCGACCTCACCAAAATTCGGGAAACCATGAAGGAGAGAATCGTCGATTTGATATCTGCCTGCCTTGGAATTGTCGCATTAATCGGAGTCATTATGAGGAACACAATCTACATTGGCAGGTTCGGACCTGATGCTGTCAACAATTACATAGATTTACTGATCATCACACTGATTTTCTCACCTGTACTAGTTGCATGGTTAATCCCTGTGATCTGGGTGCTTCGAGATGCACGGATAAAAACCATAAATGAAGAGAAACATATCGATGATTACTTCGAGTTTGTAAGGAAGGGATCACTCTCCAGATTCTTAGGAATTGCGGGCTTTCTCGGTGGATACTCAATCATATCAGAGATTGTAGAATTCAAAACTTCAGGTTTATCCTTTATCCAGATCTCTATCCAGTCCTTTGGGTTTCTGATCCTTGCCATTTTAACAGTTGCGGGAACTTCATACTTTGTCGGTATGCTCTATCTCTTCACAAAACACGAGGACATCACAAATGACCTAAGAACCGTTCTTTCACACTACATACCTGTTGGGTTGACATCCGTCAGACAGGCATTACCTGAAGAGGTCGAGTATTTTAAGGAACATGAGACCGTCTATATTCATGACGTATGGGGGGGCAAGATGGAGGAGGTCAAAGCAAAAGACTATGAGAGTAGTGAGATCTACAAGAGCATTCCAAAGGTAAAGTCGAAAGATGAGGACGTCTCGGGTCCAAAATCTGATGAGATTTCTGATACAAATAACTCTATGGCAGATGCCAGAAACAACGACGCAAATAGTCCTAACGAGCACTCCTGAGAATCGTAATTCTGTCCTTTATTGAGTCGTCCTCAAGACTGTCACTTATTACCTCAATTTTCTTGAAAAGATCATCCCTTTTCAAGAGCTCATTGGAGAGGAATGGATCAGAGATAAGTTTCCTGAGTGAAGATACTGGATCACTGGCAAGTTGAGCCTCGTATTTGTCCACAAGTCTAGTAATCATCTCTTGGTGCTTTTCCATCTCCAGGAGGTGACGATGAACCTGAGCTCGAATCTCAAGCTCGCTCACCTCATCCCTGAGGGGGAGACTTGACAACTCATCACGAGCAACTCTGAGGGCATAGATCCCCAGATTCTTCCAGAGCTCAACAGAGTCGATGGTCGGATCCTCTTTGCCTGCGATCTCAAGTATTCTATAGCAGAAGTACAGTACGTCAACCGGATTCTTTGACTGAACTGCCGATTGGAGAAGATACCTGAATGCGGACTCTGCATCTGAGTATCTTCCCGCGTCGTAGTTTACAATAGCCTCGTCCAAGACATTCTGGACTTCCACTACTTATTACCTCCTAGAGTACTCACAATCTTTCTCAGATACCTAACCGATGGGGTCATGAAGATCACATCCTCTTGTCGATCCCTTATGAGGTCGAAGTACTTGAGGTCTGGTCTCTTCGGGTTGATTAGCCTCATCCGACAGTGGAACTTTATCTCAGTCAGAAGGAGTGAGAAGACATCCCTGAGGGGGTACCTCTGGAGAGTGTACTTCAAGGTGTAGCCTACTTTCCCCATCCTCGAAGCCAAGGTCTTCTTAGAGGATTTATTCTTCCTCATCATCAGTATCTTGTTCCACTGTTCGAGGGATTTCTTGAAGAGGATCTCTGCCCGTCCTAACCTCCTCTTGCTATAGTGGACAAGCTCGTAGTTCCAAGCCTTTTGATATGCCTGTAGTTGACGGTCATTACCCTCTTGAACTGCTGCTGCGAGCGAGGCAGTGAGGTATTCACTCATGTCGAGATACCTTGAGCAATTGGCACATAGGAATGGATCTCCGGTTCCTGCGACATCTCCGAGGAATAGCACATTGTCCTTCACTACCGTCTTCGTGGGTGAGTATGCTGTGATACGTTCATGAAGCTCGTCCTGAAGCTCTGCACCCGGGAAGAAGGTCTGGAGGATCTGTTCAAGACTCTTTTCAAGTGCTCCCCTCATCCTTTGATCTATTTTGGTTCTACCGTCTTTGTCCCAGACTAAAAATGCAGAGCCCACCTCCACAATATCCTCACCGCAGGGATACGCCCATCCTCCATTCGAGGTATATCCATCAAAAACACCATTTCCGACGATGTAACTGAAGGTATCTAGTCTGATCTGGGCAGGGCTGACCTTGTACTTCCCGAATAATAAGACAGTTCTCAGCTCAGGCTTTTCCAGACCCATCTGCTCTCGGAGCGGTGAGAATAGTCCCATGGTATCCACAATGTATTTTGAGGTAAGTCTGAGACCTGATTCAAGGACGATCTCTTCACCGTCGATTCTCATGAATCTGTCTCGAATTATCTCGCTCCCCGATCTCTCCTGGAGAGTTCTACAAGCTACTCCATAGTCTATCAGAGCAAATGCTTCCTCTTCCAAATCTGTTGAGTAGCCGATGTTAGATATAGACTCGAACCTCTGCTTAGAGTAGGTGTGAATAACTGAATTGGTGATCTTGTATCTTTTTAGGTGCTCCATAAAGGTCACCACAGACACTTTCAGTTCACCATATTCTAACGGATCGACAATTGCGATCTTAGCGAAGGGTCTAAGAAGTGACATGTTATAGGCGACTGCATTACCTGCAATCCCTCCTCCGAGTATTACAATGTCGTACGTCTGGTTCATACACGAAGGAATATCTAGATCTTTTATAAGGAAAAACTATCGTAGTGTAATCAAGCTCGGACATCGACAAATTTGCCGTACTGGTACGGGAGTACAACTTCCTGCTCTGTACGCGTGCTACTTATCTCCCCGGTGGGACGTGATTCTTTATCACCGATCACAACTGTCAATTTGGTGTTCTCGAATCTATTGGATGGTTTGTACCGTAGGAATGCATGGATGATCTTACCCTTCTCTCCCGGAGTGACGTTCCATTCTACGACCTTCGTGTCTCCCTTCATACCGATTACAACATTCCCCTCCTCGTTCATGATGGAGCTGATCTCGACATCGTTAGGTATCGTGTCCCTAACAACAATATTTTCCTCAATTACCCTCAGTGGCCGAATCGCAAGAATCACTCCGAATCCAAATTGGTGTTTCAACTGCTTTACTACCTTAGTAGCTTGTAGTAACGGTTCTCCTTCAATATTTGTGATCTCATAGATATCCCTGAGGATGAACGGCTTTTCTTTCAAGTCATAATGTACTTGAATCTCTGAGTTCACAGGGACAGACTCGTACCTCCAATGAACCTCATTTACATTCTCCGCTTCAAGCATGACATTGCTACCGTCAATTATCGGGGTAGAGGATACCAGATCCAGTTCCTTGGGGATTTGGTCTACAATCTTAATTGTCTTCAGGAAACTCCCGGAGTTGTTCACAAACAGGGCATCTGCATACAATCCGTCCTGCTGTTTCACAATTGGTTCGTAGGTATTGATCAGGCTAACTTTCTTCTCATCATGAGCGACGATCGTCCGTGTTATCCTATTCCCTAGGTAGTAGTCGATATTGACTTCTTGCTTTGGCTCGATCCTTGGGATCTTCCACTTGATGAAGAGACCCTCCTCATTAAGGGTTTCACCTACCTTCTCGATTGAGTCATCGGAGAGAGTAACGTCCTCGATGGTGAACTCAAAAGGAATCCTGTCCTCGATCTCAACATCCTGTATGGCGAAACCGAAAGAGTTGGTCATGCCACCTCCCATCTTAGAATTTCCAGTGGTTGGAGAGCTTTCTATCTGTATCTTCTTATCCAGTGTTCGGATCTTTCCGTTCTCATCTCTGAAACTCGTGGTTGACTTGATCTGTGTAGCACGGTCTGGTTTGTGCTTCTCGATGAGGGCAGAGAGGAATTCATCCGCGTTTTCATCCAAGTTGAATTTGTCGGATAGCGCGACCTCGACAACTTTGGGAACAATGCCATCTGCGATATTTGTGAGCTTCGAGGCCTCTGATGGGTCTACTTTCTTGTCATCCCTTAGAAAGTCAGTGATGATCTCTTTGTTGGCTCGTTCTCCAATCCCATCGAGAACAGAGACGCTGATTGCTTCTCCTTTGACGGCCTGAAGAGCAGCTTCGTATGTTACCTCTATATTGATCTGGTTAAGATATTCTTCGATCCATCTTGCTAAACGCGTTTCCTGAATGTTTCCGTGACGGAGCGAGTCACCCCAAAAGTCCTTGAGAAGAGTGACAAATTGTGACAGACCCAAGAATTCACCCTTTTTCTTCTCCCAACGTCTTTCATACAGAATAAGTGTCCCCTCGAACATCTCATCGAACTTGTTGGTAACTGGAATCAGGTGAATTTTATAGGTAGTTGTACCCCAGATATCTTTACCCGGTGTACTATGACCAAAGCTCATCTAGTTATTCGATGAATGCTTTCTTAAAAAACATTTATCCCGAACAATGTCCACAATTCCTTATTATGCAAAGAAGAAGGTCTTCACTCCAGTCTGTTCAAGGGTTCTAGCCACAAGTCTAAATCATTGAATTCAGATATCGATCCCATCCAGCTGGACAAGGTATGAGCCCAATTGTTCTCCACATCTTTGACAATTTTCTCTGCTACATCTGTAAGCTTCTGGCTTATTCCTGTTGAGAAAATCAAGAGGTTGATGTTTTTCCCAGACGCGATAAAGAGTTTTACAGAGCCGAGATCTAGACCCTTGAGCATGCGGAAAGAGGTTCGGTCACCAACCATTGCATCAGAGACAAAAGTATTAACCGCGGAGATGGATGAGGAGAAGAGGACATCATCGTCCAGTTGCTTCCGTGTCGACCTCACAAGCTTCCCATCCACCATTCTGAATCCCATAATAAGTCTGCCATCAAACATCTGCACTAGCACCCGTTTGATTGTGATCGGTTGCTTGTCCTCAAGTAGTTTCTGAAGCTGAAGTATCTGTGAAATCATTTCCTCATCAATAAATTTGTTAGAAGTTATGTTATCGAGTATCTCTACTATTTTTCCTGTCTCTACACCTATTTTGGCATATTCTTTCTCATGAAAGAGTAGCTGATTCCTAGTGATAGAGATGATGTCGGAAGTTACTTCTATAATCTCTTTCTGTTGGGTTCGATGAACTTGGCTAAATAGCTGGAAAACCTTACGTACTCCCGTCAATAGTGAGAATAGGTACTCGTCGTTGTCGTTTTGTGTATTGATTTGGTAGATCCCGTGGTGCAGGAGATTCACAACCATCGCGATCTTGAGATTCAGATACTCTTGTGTTGCTTTAATGTACATCTGACTTGAGGTAAACCCTTTGAGTAGGGTGAGAGCAAGGGCATAGTGGAAAGAGGATTTAGTAAAATCACCAAGGTTTCTGTAGATCTTCGCTAGGTTGATGTAGGATCTGGTAGATATGTAGTCAAATGAAGTTCTGGATTTGATGGCTGGGACTCTATTCAAATAGTCAATGCTTTTCTTTAGATTTCCAACTGACGCGTAGTAGTTTCCTAAAACAAAGTAAGCCCTCTTTCGAATAATTGGATTACTACTCCCATCCCCTACAGATTCTAACCACGAGGTCTCACGTGTTGTAAGATAGTCTGTGAGCACATCATCGTTAAAGAACTTCACCCCGAATCTCTCCACTTCCTCAGGGTACACTGTGGTTACAAGAAGTGCGATGTGCCAGAAGAGCTCGAAAGCTTCAGCATAGTCCAACGAGGAGATCCATATCTCAAAAATGCGGAAAATTGTAAGGAGGAGCTCCTGTGGAATCGAGGCCAGTTGTACTCTCTGGTCCTCGGTCAATGGAGCGAGAAAGTACTCAATTAGGTCGTTGAAAGACGAGAGGATAAAGAGGTCATCATACTTATAATTAGGGAGCAGATTCATTATAGCTGACTTATTGAGTAACCATGTAGGTGGTAGATCGAGATCATCTGCATTTTCTGGAAGAAAAGCCTCAGGTTTAGTATGTCTGAATTCGTGAAACTGGTCAATGACTTCTTTGAGATTGCCTGTAAGACCGGGATGCCAGAACTCGATGAAGAAGGCTTTGTTAAGTATTTTTCTCAATGAATGGAAAGAATCCGGTACCCATATTCCGTAGAAGCTGTTTTCCAATCGCTTCATGTGAACAACTCCTGGTACCCCTACCGAGAGGTTGAACTCTATCTCATTGTAGGCACTAAGATCAATAGACTCTAAACTATTAAGAAGTTCAATTCTCAGCTGAGTATTGGTTATTACCGGTGCATTTGGCCAGAATATCATCTCAAGTTGGTCGTCCTCATATTTTATCCAGAATGGGGACCGAATGTTCACAACCACTGTAGTATGATTCTCAATCAGCTTAATTTATCCTTATCTACACCACTGTGTACTTCATCTTTTTTACGTGGGGTCATCACTCCTTTTATGCGTACTGCATAATCATTTCTGGAGTAACATGCAGAAACAGCTGGGACTAGAGATAACCAATGATAGGACAATTAGTCTTTTCATCATACGATTGAATGACGGGAGGGTTAAAGAAAATCTGAAGAAACCGATAAAGTTCAGAACCGATACTGAGATACTCCCGTCAAATTCGGTGTATGATATTCAAAGAAAGATATCTCTGTTACACCGAATCATCAAGAGGTACAGAAGTGAGGAGGTGTCTCTTTCAGTCAGATTCATCATCGAACCAATCGATCAGAAAGGTCTGAAGATTTTCTACCTCGTTCTCTTCGTATCCTGCACTGGAAACGTACCTCAGAATATTGTGAGAGATATCAAGACGGTCTCAAGGTTCTATCTGAAGAAAGATCAACTCACCAAATCCATGTTATATCGGGATGGTGGATTCCACTTCAATTTGTCAAAGAGCCTACCCCCCAAGACCCGGTTACAATTGGGTACTATCCTGAATGTCTACCAGATAAGTCACCTGATAGAATTCTCCAACCGAATCATCGGAAAGAAGAGAAGGGATCTCATACCCGGTGATTTCTCAAAAGGGGCGATCCATCTGGGGCAGAATCAACATGGGATGGATCTGTTCACAGAACCTGCATGCAGAATTCAATTAGTGGGGGAGTTGGACAGAATCCTCGGATACCTCGTCAAAACGGATTTCATCCACTCCAATACCATTGCTTTGGTCAAGTCTCCGATCCACCTTCAGGGTCTGATGGAAGATGAGTCATTCAAGAAGAGTTTGGTGGTAGTTTCTGGCGTTTCGTTCAATATCCTCCCCATAGTGCTTAAGGATCTCAATCTCGGTCTTAGACTCTTCACTATCTGGGCACGAGTTCTCAACAGGTTGATATCCCCCAGTAATATTATTAGTTTCCTCTCATCGATCAAGTCTGCGATCAAGAACGGAGAATTCGATCTAACCTTTAACACCTTCTCTGATATTATTCAGAGTGTGGAGATAAGGACCCAGATGGCTCTTGACCAGTTCAATGAATTCTTCGATATATTTCTCCCTATCTTGACGAATCCAATCTTCTCCAGTGATAATCACGATGTTCTGACAAAGGGAGGTGTGGTGATAGTTGATACTGAGAAACTTCAGAACCAAGATGTTGCACTCCTCTCGACCTTCCTTATGCTGATCAAGGATGCAGGATATCTAAATGGAGAACTGGTTATTCCGCACATGGATTTCATAAATGAGAAGCTCTCACCATACAGTTATTTCGATTATTACCACGAGGACTCAATAGTCGCTCACTATGGAAAACTCCCCAAGGGTAACACACCTTATGATCTTCTCTTGCACCTCGATCTCGCATCAGAGAACATAGATCTTGAACGGGATTCTTCCCATGCTATAATTCAATTGGATTCAACAGTTGTGAGCTCTGCGGTTGATTTTAACCAGCCCATATTCACTCTGTCTACGGTTCAATCCATTGATGATATCTTTGAACAGGAAGTAGAGCAATTGGAATTTGAATCCTCGGGGATACAGTCATTGGCTAATACGGAATTGAGACAGATGGTAATCGATGAAGTAAATAAATGGATCATACTCCAGTCGATCACTCCAGGTGACCCGTCGTCATATCATGAGATATTTGTCAATGTAGGAAGATATGTCCCCAATCTCGAAGAACTGGTCAATCAGCTCGTTTCTGAGGAAAGACTGCTCAAACGTGGAGACAGCTACAGCGTGTCTTCGGTAAGTACACAGCTGCTTAACAACTACAGAGCAAGAATGATGGAGATCTCTTCGGACTATGCAAAATACATCACGAAATCTCGATCTCCTCCCCTGATAGATCTCAAGTTCATCAAGAAGAATGTGAGCAAGCTCGGATCAATAGAGGAGATCGATCAGTGGATAAAGAATTTGCACCATTTTGTAGAGAAACTAAGACTGCGGAATATATTCTCGGTGAAGTGCGTTGCCTTCGTCGCAGCAGTACACAACATTCGAAGAATGAATGACAGGGATCTCACTCTGCTAACAATTTCAAACGAGGTCCAATCCTTCGTGGACGATATCAGTGAGGAGATCCAAAGTGATGTCAGGGACAGTATGGAGGACCACTCTGAAGATCTTCTTACACAGTTGGAGGAGGCAAAGAATGACGAACTCGAAGGGTTTTCTCCCGAAGATGATACCTTTGAGCTCATTGTCCCTGAAGAGCAGATAGTATCGAATGACGAAATTGTTGAGGTTGACGTTGATTCCGTCCCCACTCTGGATGACGAAGAGGAACTGGTAACAGTTCTGGAGGAAAAAAATCGAGAATATGATCATGATTCTATAGAAATAACAGGGGATGAGACTTCGCTGGAAGAGGAATTCATCTTGACCGAGGATATGGAAAGGGAAGTGTTAGCCGACACCGATGAGAGTGACGGAGAGAGCTTGACAGAGGAACTTACTGAAAATCCAGATCTTGTGCTCTATGAAGCAGAGACAAGTCAGACGGACGACACGGTTCTGCATGCGGAAATCTCTAATTCAGGATCGTTTGAACTTGTCGAGGAGGAGGAGATACCTCACCTTGCAGGTAGAATCACATCAACAGAAATTGATGACCAACAATTAGGAACTGAAAAGGGGGAAATAGTAACCGAGTTTGCAGCACCAATGCTTGAGAACGAGAAGATTACTCAACTTCCTGTTCCAGAATCTGGATCTTCCAGTAAATATAATCCGAAGCCTATAAGATCTGGAATTCCGTTACCTTCTGTTCGGAGTACTAGGAGCAAATTGATGTCGAATCTGCGGCCAAATGAAGTAGTTTTTCCTGGCTCTCTGCAGAATGCACACCCATCTGGAATCCTCCGATGGAGTAAGATAGAAACAGAGGTGTTCATCGTGTCAGAGATTTCATTCTCAGAAAGCATCAAGGTACTTGAGAGTAAAGACCATATCCAACTTCAAGATGTAGAACATATTCTTTCGTATTTCAAAACCCCTCACATCGCAGAACTTTCTCCAGACGTGGGTACTTCTGTTGATTCTAAGGAAATAGACGAGGTGGATCTTCTCATTGATGACGATCTGATCACCTCCTTGGGTAAGTTTTTCTCGGAAAACCTAAACCTCCATCCAATCGATGTCTTGACTGAAGCGTTGGACTCCTTTTTCATCCGATACCTTATCGGAAGACCCTCGGGTAAGACCTTTGAAGAGATTGTTCTCGCCATATCCTATGCCTCAGGAGCAGATGGAGTTCACATTAGTACGACTGATTTGACAAATGAACTTCCGCTGAATATCAGGATGTGGGAAGATGCCGATCTGGGTCACAAGAAACAACTCGTTATCAGGACGCTTGGTGAGAAAATCCAAAACTTCCTCAAGAAGTTCAGATACAACCACAAGTTCGTACAAGAACTTGAGAAGAACCTTCTGTAATTACACTACGTCATTACATTGCTTAAATAAAAATCACATACTCTGTTTTGAGATGCGACTATCCAAGATAATCATAATCATATTAATTGCCGTAATGGCACAACCACTTCTCTCTGTATTTGGGCAGAGTACTGGGCTAATAGACACCTCCGTTGGTGCCTCTGATATAGCCTCTACAGGTGTAGTGGGGGATACCTTAGCGCTACAGACGGACATCTATGATGCGCTGATGAACAGAGTCTCTTCTGGGCAACTCGATACTCTTGATATGACTCCTGTATCTCTCGGACAGGGGACCAATTCCACGTACAAGAGTAATAGTTCATCGGTGCAGTTCTTCTCCCCTAACTCCATGGATATCGACGGAATTAGAATACCTGTAGCAAACATTTCGGACTACATGAGCTCAATGTCTTGGGAGCTGTCAAGTGGGGGTGTGACGGTGGTCTCTGGAGTTATATTCGCATCTGAACTGATGGATATGGTCTCTCAGGATTCTGCCATCTACCTCCTTTTCAATTCCCACCAAACTGACTTTTTCGGTAGTGTACGGCTTACTGCAAATACGACATACTCAATTGTATTTGATAGACCACAGAGTATTATTGTCGAGTATGTGAGGGCACAGAGAAGCTCCTCAACAGTCGATGGCGTGGAGATTAATCTAGATGTGCTCATCACCCGGAGTCATCAGAAATCCTCTGTGGATACGACAACGGATCAGACCTCTATTAATCTAAATGTTTCTGGGACTCACAAGATAATCAGGTACTACTCTGATCCCGTTGACCAGTTCTTCCTTCCATCTATTGACATACAGGAGATAACCGTCAGTGATCAGAGCAACCTTGAGCTGTCCACCCAAAGTGTAACGGGATATAGCCTTGACCTACAGAACATTTCCGCAAGTGTAGGATTCTTAGGTTCCCCAGTCTATCTCCAGTCAATCAGATTCGAGGTGAAGATCTCAGGAGTGTGGGTGTATCTTGGTTCTGAACTCACCAACGCATCGGGAATTGCAGAGCTTGCATACGAGCTCAACATTCAGCCAGGCACCTACCCTATCCGGACGTCAACCTACTTCAATGACGAGTTAGTGTCTGATATAGCCCTCCTGACGGTTCTTCAGCCAATTGGGAATCTAGTTGCTGTGTCCGCAATAGGGAGCTTCGGATCTGGTCCCACGGATGTCACAACATATGTGACCATTTCTGGATATCTCATGGATCAGAACTCTAAGGCTGTCGGGAATTACCTTCTCAATATATCCTCGGAGAGAGATTCGCTCTTGGCCCTCACAAATAGCTCCGGATATTTTATGGCACAGTTCCAAGAGAATGTCACTATAGGTCTATACTCAGGATATTACACCATCCGTGGAATGGATGATACCTACCTTATAACCCCTCTTGCTGTAGACTTAGTAATCACCGAGGGGGAGATTGAGATTGTGACTCCCCAATTTACAAGTTTTACAAGCCAGGAAAGAATCTTGACGATAAGTGGGCAGGTCAAAAACCCCACTGGCAGGCAGATCAACGCAGATGTACTGCTTGAGTATGTCGGAACTTCCACAGAGATTGTGGGGAGAATTAACTCGAGTTCAACGTTCAGCTTCTCATTCAACAACTCGTACTTCTTCCCTCAATATGATGGGTACTCATTACCAATCGGGAGGCACACATTCCGCCTGACCGTTACCAAGCAGGACTTTACAACAGAGATATTCGATGTCTACCTTGACGTCATACCCGACAACGTGACCATAACCAGAGACGGTATTGTCCGCAATGGAAAATCTGTTCCAACTGGAGATCTGGCACCATCGTCAGAATGGATTGTGCTGAATGTCACGACGGTCACAAACCTCGAGTTTCTCCTGCTCAACTCGAAAGGTGAGGGGATAGGAAACTCTCTCTTGAAATTCGAGGTATACGTAGCAGACACTTGGGAGGTACTGAACTACTCAAAAACAAATGGTGACGGCATCGCTGATCTCTGGTGGACAGTTCAGATGAGACATGTCGAAGACAGTCTCGGCATTCTCAAGGTCAGCAGTATCAACGAGAACTTCACTGCCACATATAGGTACTTTTACTATGTTTCTGAGAAGATAGGATTCACCCCTGATGTCGTGATTACTAACGCTTCATACGGTCTCACAACCACGTTCGATGGGGTGGTGACAGGAAAGGAAGGACAAAGTCTACCAGACATGCCTCTGAGACTAACTCTCGATGGTATTGCGCTTTATGTTCAGACGGACAGCCTTGGCTACTTCTTCCTCAGCCACCGTTTCGATAGAGCCGGATTGTACAGCTTGGATATTGAGCTCTATACACACTACTACTACTACAATCTAACGACTTACTCCATCCCTGTAGAAATATCCAAGGCAGAGTACTCCATCCTCTCGGATACAGTGACCTTGACCTCTGGAGACTATGTCACAATTACCGCGGAAGTCCGTGATAAATTTGGATTTGCAGGTCCAGGAGTCCCCGTGGTACTGACATTCAACTCAACTGTTCTATTTAACGGCACGACAGATGAGGTGGGGAAGGTCACATACACCTCAGATTCCGTGTTTCTACAAGATATCGGTGACTACCAATTCTCATGGATTATCTATGAAGATCCAAACTATCTCACCAGCTCAAAAGTTGTTACGGTGACGGTTAGGGACATTGGTACTTCAATTAGTATATCTATATCTGACTACCTGTACAACTCTCCCTCTACGGCCTATATCAGGGTAGTTCCAGTTATCGACTCGCCCCTACACTCTATAGAAGGTCTGGAGGTGAGAATCACCATCGAGAACTACACTACGTTCATGCAGACCGATGCAAACGGATTAATATCATACAGATTGCCATATGATCTTCTACCCGGCAATTACAGTATAGTTGCAGAATTCTCCGGGAACTCAGTCTTTGCGAATTCCTCCAGTAGTACTTTATTCAGAGTTCTAGGATCTACTATTGATCTGACTTGGATCGAGACGCCTTCGGATGTAGTATTCGGAGACAGTCTGACGTTTAGCTTCAGGTTGACTGCAAACGGAGTAATCATGGCTCATCTCAACGTAACGGTGGAGTACGGTTCATTAACATGGAGCTCCATAACGGATTCGCAAGGAATCTTCACCTTCAACAAGACCATCCTTGAGGAGCTCGTAGATCAACCCCTGACAGTCTCCGTGGAAGTACCCAAAGGGTATGACCCATTATCAGTATCGACGACAATTTCTGTTCGGAAGATCGGTATGAATGTAGTCTCTGACTCCCCCTACTCAGTTAATTACACCGACTCCGTGGACATCAACGTGACGGTCACTGACGAGCTGAACAGGCTGGTTCCAGATGCTATGGTCACAGTCTATCTAAGAATCACAGGACAGGACACATGGATCTACCTAACCGAAGGGTCAACCAACGAATATGGTCTGCTTCAGTTGACGTTGGACATTTCCACAATAGAAATTCAGGCTGGACAGGCACTAACCCTTAGGTTTAACGTCGTCCATCCTTTGTACAAGGACACCGAACTGGTGGCAGTAAAGGTCAGCGTTGAACCGGAGGCTCTGGAGGTCACCTACTCCTCAGTCAATGCCACGTACTACCAATACAATCAATTTGGATTCCGTGTGACAGATGATGAGGGTGAGGTGGTTCCTGGGTTGAAAGTCGTTCTGGTGTCATCCACAAGGGATAAGCTCGGTGAAGGAATCGTCGGAGCAGATGGTTGGGTCTACCTTAACTTCATGGTCTATGACGGTCAGGAGATCTTTACCCTCAGTATCTACGACAACTCGGGGAACTTCATAAGCCTACAACGTGTCATGCCCTTCACGTTTCTAAAGGCTGAATCCGAAATAGTTTCGTCCTATGTCAACCTCGAAGGTAATCCCGGTATCGAACTCAGACTCAGGACGATGTCATTACAGGATATTGATTCCCTCCTCACGATCTATTACAGTGACGATGGCATCAATTGGATACTAATGGGGTCATCGCTATCAAACAGCTCAATCCTTACTTTTGATACAGGACAAACCACATTGATCAGGTATTACAGAGTAGTCATGGAAGGGTCAGACAGTTTCAAGGGCACGACCGTGGATCTAGAAGCCCGGATGTACCAGATTGATCTAGAGGTCTTTGACACCTACGTCGAGTACGGAGACTACTTCACACCTAACATCGAAGTCTATGACGCTCCTGCATTACCCTTCTACTTCACGATGATTGTAGATGGTGAGGTTGTTCCTGTTCTATTCAATGCTGGAGAGTTTGAGCAGGTTTTCCTGAATCTTCCTGTTGGTAACTATTCCGTTGTCTATCAGATTGATGCTCAAGGATGGATACAAGACAGTACATTCAATGCAAGACTTGTAGTTCAGAGAGAAGAAATTGTTGTGGAAGACGGGGAAATATTTACTGTTCTCGGTCAAGAAGAGGTCGTCAACCTCAGGATATACGACAATGACGGCCAGCCCCTTGCAGCTTATGTGGTGATCACTGCTCTGATCGGAAATGATGAGTATCAACTGGCCAACGGGTACTCAAATGCAAATGGTGAGTTTGCCGAGGCGATATTTATTCCAGAGGACTGGGAGATCGGTTCAGTGGATGTGAGAATCGCAGCAAGTATCGGAGAATACTATGTGCCGTACAAACAGGTCAGGCTGATGTACATCCGGAATCCAGTTGAACTGACAATACTGAACTTTGACGAACTTGAATTCATCTGGAGCGTAGGAATTACCATCAAAGTTCAGGCCTTCAATCCTTACACCGGTACATACGTCAGTGGATTACAGATATCGGTGCTACTCATCATCGAGACTGGTGGTGTGCTGGAAGATCAGTTTGCCTTAGGATTAACCGACGTGAATGGTCTTGTGATCTTCGAGAATCTCTTCCCAGACGTCAACCCCCTAAATTTCGATGACGATCTTATCATTGTTGTAGAGGTAGTGGAGAACTATGAATACCAGAATTCCGAGATACAGCTAAGACATATCATAGATTTTCAGATGGTGCAGCTTGTGATTGATGGGATATATGAAATTGAGGATAACGGGATGCAGGAGAACCAGCAAATCCTTATCTCCTTCGAGAGTGATTTTGGTCCTCTAGCCCTTGATCCATTACTTTTGGAGAACGAGGGAACAAACTTCAACTTCGAGCTTTACCTTCAAGGTACGGGGCAGAACAATCCATTTGATCAAGGACAGCTACAGAGGGTAGATGGTGAGGATCAGTTCCTATTCATTATTAACCAGATGGGAAGGTGGGATATTGTGGTCACAGTAGATAGTCCGTTTGTCGTCCTCCGTGCCGAGTTCCTCATACAAGCTGGATGGGACAAAACGTCTGTTATTTTCAACTGGGAGGACGGGCAGACTGTAGATATCATCTATGGGACTGAGGAATTAGAGGTAACTCTAACCACAGATGAAGGTTTCCTGCTGGAGGGCATTGCAGTCATAGCGGAGACTCCTTTCGGTGATGATCTGTACTTTACCGATGTGGAGGGTATGTTCTTGTTGAACCTTGATCCGGAAATGTACGTGCCGAGTGATCTCCTGTACAGGTTGACCCTAAGAACCGATGATATTGAATACCTTGCAGAGCAGACGGAGATAACGGTCTACCTCAAAGTTAACTTTCTCACCTCACCTCTGGCTGGTACAATTGAGGACACCTACATTGACGAGCAACCACGTCTTGAGATCGAATCGGAGTTGCAGAATGGGAATTACTCATACGCTCTCTATAGGGATGATCTCCTGCTGTACAATGCGTCAAATCTTTCTGAAGGTAACTTGGAGAGGATCATCTCAGGACTGGACTACTCTATCGGTAACTATACTCTGATGTTCTGGAGGGTCGATCCATTCTTCAACAGTAGCCTACAGATTCTGGAGTTTGAGGTAATGCCAATCCCCGTGATCATCAATCTAGACATATCCACGAATCAGACGGTCACGATATCTGTTTTTGACGCCCGTAACAATGCCCGGATTGACTACAGGGGAAACTACAGCATAACTGTCCTCCAGAATGGTGTCGCCTACACGTTTGTGAAGAACAGCAGCGTCTTCCAGCTAGGTTTTCAGGGAAATTACACTCTGATTGTGGAGGTTGGCGGTGAGTTTAACGGAAGTACTCAATACTCTACAATATCACCACCCGTGGTGGGTGAACAACCCAATCTGGATGGAGTACCCATTGGGGAGATAACTGCTGTGTTGACTATCATGGGCGTAGGATTCGTCTTTGCTAACTTTGCAAACATCAGGAGATATCTCGCAGAAAAGGTACCTAATTTGACAAAGTAATTTTTTCATCTCTTGTTTTCCACTTATATAATTTCCTTCTTTATATTTTCAGATGAGATTAGTTAAACTCATGATTCTGATAATTATCTCCTTAGGGATGCTTGGCATTGTTAATGCAGCCACATTTGGAAATGCATTGCCTACAAATACCACTCTGTCATTATCCACCAAAGTAGAACGAGGTGTGGAAGTACCCATTTCTGTCTCGATCTCAGATAGTGGGGGAAATGATGTAGGAGTGGGGGATGTCTCTCTCCATTTTCTCAATGTCACAAACACACTTGGGAGTTCGGAGTACACCCAGAGCACAACCTCAGTCGACCTCCCAAGAATCAGGTTTTCCGTACCGAGGGATACTACTACTGACGGCTTCCGGATCCCAATGATAGGGATAACAGACCCAACGGTTGATACCACATGGAAGCTCTATCGAACTGATCTCTCTGGCAATTCAGAGATATACGCCCAAGGTGACTTATTCAGGTATGACATGGAGTCGCAGATCTCTGCCAGTCAGTCCATCTTTATCCTTCCATCTTCTTACCAAGGAGATGGCTACACAAACCCCAGTACCATTGACTTGTCACCTCTCTACATCTATGACTTGGTTCTTGACGAGGGGGTCACGTCCAAGATGTACTTTACCTTTCCTACTACTGTTGTGGGCTCAGTCGAGGTTTATGACGACAATTCAGGTGCTAAGACGTATATCTCAATTGATCTAATGAACGAGCAAGTGAGCACTTACGCTGTATCTGGAGCGGGGATATCTACTTCTTGGACACCTACGTCCTCCGGCAACATATGGGTTTTGGCTTACTATACTCCTCCATTCATCTATGGTCCCTCAAGCGACATGGTCCAAGTTCAGGTTGATGACCCTGCAACCGAGAGACTGGTAACATGGAACGTCACTGCAGCAGAGTCCCTCCCATTCGAACTGGTAGGATTGCTCACTGACCCCAACTCATCTATTCCAGGGATTAACGTGAGGTTTTATCTCTCCATCAAAAATTCGTGGTGGGCCTTGGGTGAGAATACCACTGGTGCAGATGGGAGAGCTATATTTTCCACCCTTGGACTTGACACGGGGACATACGACTTCTATATAGAAGCTCATGTCAATGGCAAACGTCTGTCCGCAAATGGGAAAATCACAGTCACTCCCCCACAGCTTATTCTAGGTGGTTCAGACGCCTCTATGGTTTATTTAGATGAATCCGCATCGGTGACTGGCACGGTGGTTGTAAATGGCACCACAAATCCTGTTAGTTCCGCGGTTGTTGAGCTTAGAAGGAATGGGAGTCTTCTACAAAGCACTCTGACCGACGTAGCGGGAACTTTCACCTTTTCTCAGGGTGAGAGCCTGATGCCAGGAACTTATACCGATTACTATGAAATCCGCGTACAGAAGATAAATTATAGCTCGTATTCTGAATTCATAAGTTTGGATGTTCAGAAGAGCTCCATAGATCTTCAGATACTAGTGAATAGTAGGACGGTGGCCGCGATAAAATTCAATGAGCAACCGTTCACAATCTCTGGTTCTGCCAAGATAAATGGCATGAATGCGAGGGTAGACAATGTAATCCTCCAGAAATCTACCGGGGGTGGATGGTCTAATATATCCTCGATGAACATATTAGGTACGTTCTCACTAAATTGGAATGAGACTGTGAGGGATGACTATCAGTACAGGCTCTTCTTCCCGGGAAATGCGACCCACTTATCTGCTACATCACCTCAGGTGTATCTTTACATGGCAGTTGGAGATGCTGTAATCTCAAGGCAGGGCATAGACCCCCTACTCGGAGACCTCGGAACTGCAGCAGACCCCATTATGGTTGAGTATGACAAAGGTGAGGACATTGGTGTCTTCATTCGTGATGTAAATGGTATACCCATATCTGGCGCAACAGTCGTATTCTACATACCCGTGAACTACACGACATCTGTGATAACGACTCAGGTCAATCGGACCTCTGGTGCGGATGGTTGGGTAAGTCTAGCATTCTTCCCTGACCGTCAGCTTTACCAGCCCGCTAATATCGGTCTTCTGGATATACTGGTAGAGGCCTACCATCAAGATTACCTGATCAACGCGACTGTCCTTGTCTGGAGGGTGGCACCAACCAATATCCACATCACGTCTATTCTGCCCTCTCCTAGGTACAATGATGTTGGTTCGGTTGTCCTAACCGTAGTGACCGATGCGGGTAATCCTGTGGAAGAAGGGACATCATTCAATATAGAGATAGGTGGTGAAACGATGGTTCTCTCTACAAATTCTAGTGGGCTTATCGAGTTCTCATATACGTTCCTAACGGTGGGGAATATCTCATTGAACGTTACTCACAGCTCTGGATACCCCTATAACAATACCTCGCGGATTTACAGCATAACAGTTCGAAAAGGTCTTGTATCCCTCTCCTCCACGGACATCACTGCAAATGCGGGTGAGACTGTGACCTCAACAGCGGTCGTGAGGGATTCACAAGGCTTGCTACTCTCTGGACTATTGCTGGAATTACGTGATGCTGGCGGTTCGGTAAATTCAACCACAAGTGTATCTGGAATTTCACAGCTCTCCTTCAACGCGCTTTACCAAATCGGTGATCATGATCTCACATGGACATTCGCAGGAAATCAGTACTACGAATCCAATAGTGTCAGTATCGTCCTGTCAATAGCCAAGATACTTACATCCATTAATGTCTCAGGGAACTCAACGGTAACATACGGAGTTCCGAACAACCTTGCACTAATCCTGGTGGATGCTTGGGGCTCTCCAATTGTCGGTGAAACTCTAGAAATATCTTATGGGTCTTATAGCTGGTCGGTTCAAACCTCCTCCACGACCAATTTGGCGTTACCGATGAACCTCTCAGTGGGTATTCATGAGCTTAGAATCACGTACGTCGGGACTGTCTCTTACCTGTCTGCCGAGTCTGTGTCCAATATTACCGTCAAAGCCAATACTCTCACTTTACAGTGGGTGCAGAATGTTGAATCGGTCAGTTATTACAATGAGAGCTACTCCTTCTCGTTTTATGTTCTGGACAACTCTGGAAGAGCTTTCTCCAATAGATCAGTAGATGTCACTATCGGATCCACTGTCTACACCTACATCACCGACTCCTCTGGACTCATTCAGTTTAATGAAGTGATCGCTCTGAATACAGGGTCATACCAAGTGATCATCCACGCGGTTTACTCGGGATACGACTTCCCTGAACAAATCATAAACATCACTCACCAGAAGAGAATACTGGATGTCCAGAGTGATCTGCCAACCTCTAGTTCACTCAGTGTCAACCAAACCCTAGAGATGTGGATCCGAGTATTGAACGGGAATGAGGGTGTAGAGGATGTTCAAGTCGAGGTCACGTTCGGTACTCAAAAGATTGTGCTCTTCACCAACTCAACTGGTTATGCCAAGTTCAGCATAAACTTTGACCAGCTTATCGATGCGTATGGACCACTCGGTGCAGGGGACAGTTTCCAGTTGAGTGTGAGATTCTCCCATCCCAGCTATGAAATTCCATCTTCGACTTATATCTTCGGGGTCGTCCCCCAAGATCTGCTTGTATCGGTGGAAGCGGGATTGAGATATAATACACCTAGTAACGTCACAGTAAGGGTGACTGATGATCGAGGGGAACCACTCTCCTCCCTCTATCTCAAGGTGGAGGACGGGTCTGGATTCTCACTGCTCCTGCTCACTGACGGTATGGGGACTATCAAATTCAGTTATACTCCAGTAGGCAATGACGTGAGATTCACCCTTCTAGTACTCAACGCGGATGTTAGGCTAAATACCTCTGAATTCAGCTTTACAGTTGGAAAGGGATTGCCCATTGTCGAGGTCTCACAGGGAAATATAGCTGAACAGTCGACGATTGAGGTAAGAGTTATGACGGGTTCCAATCCACTTGATACTCCAGTGGAGTTATACGCTTGGATCTCTGATCAATGGCAATTTCTGGAGGTGGTCAACACAACCGATGGATCTGCCCTCTTCACAGTAGTCCCGTACTCCCAGTACAGGATTGTGATCCCAGATACTAATTTAATCCAAGGTTCTCAGAATATTTTCATTCCAAAATTCAAATACGTCACCTTTAGCTCTCCCAATGTCACTGCAGGAGTTGGTCAGAACGTAACGGTCGTTGTCTCAGGAAATTCAACAATTGTGGGAACTATCGAGGTATTCACCTCTGTGAATGGGACGAGGGTATCCCTCGGCGATGTCAGATTGGATGAGGTAGGAGTCCTGTACACCAGTACCTTGCAGGCAGGGGTTTACAATGTCTCTCTTCACTACAACGGTGGACCTTGGTTACTTCGGTCTAACTCGTCTTTCCTTCTGAATATCACCCAGCTCTCACTTCTCATAGAGCACAATATTGAGGATCTTGCTCTTAACAATAGCAACTCATTCGATATCAGGGTTTCATCTGGAGGGGTGGGTGTCTCAGGAGTTTCAGTTATCTTAGAGGTCTATGATAACGGGTGGCAGATAATCGACTCACAGATATCTAATAGCGAAGGAATTGTGAGCTTCCAGATCTATGTATCTGTCACTGGTAATCTCACGTTGAGAATAAGGACAATGCAGATGTCTGAATACATGGCTTCAGAACTCATTCTGGAGGTAAATGTCACTGTTGATACCTATATGATCATTGAGGGGATCAATCAGGGGACGTACTCAGATGGGGGAAATGTCACCGTCCTTCTCCTAACTACTGATGGTACTCCACTAGATGGTGAGGAGATTTTTGTGGTTCTTAATTCCCCTAATAATTCGTCAGTCCTTGGTTCTGCAGTCACTGCCGTTGACGGTAAAGCAATTTTATTATTTCCTGTGGATCTCAAACCCAACAACTATTCAATCTACATAGTTTACAAGGGATCTGCAGAGTACTCATCCTCACAGCGCATGATAGACTACACAGTATCCCCCGAACAATTGGTCATTCAGATAGAGTCAGATATTGACTATGGCAACGGGATGAATAGGACAATTCTTGTCAGAATGACCGATAATGACAACAATCCCTTGTCTGGATTAATCAATTGGGTCGTTCTGGATGCGGAGAATCAACCAGTTATTAGCGGTTCAGTGAGTGTAACTGATGGATATGGGAGAATTGTACTTACCGATCTCTACGGTGAGTACTCACTGACGATAATCCCCCACTCAAACTCGTTCTACACCGCAATGAATACACAGAGTGTGAATGTTGGATGGCCATTGGTATCAACGATCAGTACACCCGATGTCACCGTTTCATACCCTGATTATGCGTCTATAGTGATAGGGGTAAATGGAACTGATAACAATCCCGTCGAGAATGCTGTTGTACGGATCTATGTCCTCAATGGTACTGAGATCGTCATGGAGCTAGATGGTAAAACCAATTCAACGGGTGTTCTAAGTACTCAGTTGGAAACTTCAATCCTTGTACCTGGAAACTACTCCATCCTTATATACGCGAGTAACGACCCTACATCTTCACCCGTGGAGTACAGGGTTGCACTGACAGTGGAAAAAGGAGTCCTGAACATCGATATGGATTTTCAGGATTTTGTATACTCAGAGGCTCAACCTCCAGTCATATACGGTATCCCTGAGAACAGCACTCTCATATTTCAGATTGTTCAGGATCACAGAATCATATATTCAGGAGATGATCCTTCAGTATTATTGGACTCTCTTGATGCGGGGAACTATTCCATGGTTGTCGAGGTTAAGAACCAGAACTATTACTCTCTAATTCTCTCAAAAGAATTTACCGTCTCTCCAAAGAGGATCAATTTCAACGTGAGTTACAGCCTAGACGAGGGGTACCTAAATCTCCTCATCGAAGCCCCAGTCGAGGGCGTGTCGTACCAGATCACCATCACTCAGGATGGGGTAACTTCCTCGTTCTTCACATCTAACTCTACCCTGAGTCTCCTGATAACAAGCGATGTCGAACTGCTAGTTGAAGCAACAGGTAACTATGCAGGTGTTACTACACTAACTGTTCCATACTCGTCATCTTCTCCCTCTATCCCTGTGATGGAGATCGTCATCCTGACCGCGATAGGGTCTCTTTCAGTCCTTGAGCAGAAAAGGAAAATTATGTCAACCCTCTTTGGAAGATTCAACAAGTAAGTCACATGGAGAATCGCATGGTTCGTTCGTCATAGTACTTGGTATCAAATGCGTCAAAGAGCAGTCTAAATTTCTTCCTCTTCTCATCAAAATAGAACGAAATTGTCATAGTTTCTACTCCGTCGACCATCTGGTATACAAAGTACATATCTCCATTACGCTCGATGCGGTGTGAACTCCCATCAGTCTCGGGGAGGAGGAGTTGAATGAGGTCTATTACCCCCATGTCCTGACTCGTGATGTCCACGAAACCGAAGTAGAGACTCTTTCTGAGGAGTTCAACCTCGTTAGTGACATTGCTAAAACCTGGAATGTCCACACTATTCAATTTTGCCTTTACTATATAAACTGCGACAGACTCATTTCAAACTGAAAAAATATCTTAGAGTATGTGTATGAGCGAGGTGCATTCACAATTTATCACTTTGTAAGAAAAATGATGTGCGGACATCATTCGTGATTTGGGTGAATAGAGTTTCTATCCGTGAATACTGAAGCATAAAGTAATTAATACAGTATGTGAATTACTTCTTGAGTATGGTCACAGAGTTGGTTGACAAGATTGAATCCTCTTTTACCCGAATTCGGGAACACCCTAAATTCATCATCCGGAACCGTGTATACAAGGGTGGGGGAGAGTATGGAGGTGGACTGGTGGAGGTTTACAACAAGTTCCAGAAAGTAAAGGGGAGGTTGGGTGAAATAGATCCTGAGATTATCAAGTACAATCAAGAAACTCTACAAAAAATCTTTGGCAATATCATTGAGACTCTGGAATTATTCAATGAGTTCGATATGAAAGGTATGGAGGTCGACTCTGCCAAGAAGTTCATCACGGTTGCATCCATCGAGGTTGACAGTTTACAAGAAAAACTCAACGAGATCTCCATGATTGATGTCAGTAGCATTCCCACCGATGACATGAAGTTACAGGCGAACCTTGATCTCCTCAGGAGTAAGATCGAAGACAACTTGTCGCAGATTATGAAATCATATGAGTGGAAGAGCTTCATAGCGAGGAACGGAACAACGCTTGACGGAAGAGAGAAAATAGATTCTTGGAAAGATCTAATCCCTAGTTGTATTGTCCTTTCCTCTCACCTAACGAACCCGGAAAATCTCGCGCTTGTCTCAATACTTAGCATGCACTTTCGGGATAGTGCAGCTAGGAATCTTGAGTCGATTGACATGAACCTCCCCCTTCTCAGATCTATCATACGACTGCTCATAAGATTCGAAAAGGGTGAAATCGAGGACAAGCAACTAACTGAGGATGCGTTCAGGAAGGACGTTGAACATATGATAAATACTAAGCGACTTGCTTGGTTGGGGAGTATTCACCGGTACTATGTTATCTCGGACGACCCCTCGATCCTTTTGACATTTGCCAAAGAATTCTATATCATGAGCAGGGATCCCAAGGATCAGTTCCAAAAGACCCTGACCATAGTAGCTCGGTCGCAGAAAAATGATGAACTTGACGACATAACCGTGAAGTATGCAAATCTTGCCAGTACTGTTCTTAGCCTGAGGAATAGGATTGAGGAATTGGGACTAGTTGAGATCCTAAACTTGATCGAGGAGTTAGAGTCCATGACTATCTTCGACACTCTGGACATCAACGATCTTTACCATCCTGAGAAAATCGATATCTCGCACCTTATTAACACCGTAGCAACACAGGTTGAGAAACTTAAGGATCTGGCTCTTGAAATCATCCAAATCGAAGAATTAAAAGAAGACCTTTTCACAATGATACAGTTCACTGACTTTGAGGCAAACCTTTCCGATCCCTCAGAACTGACTGCATATTTCAGAAGATTCTAAGGATCACATTGGGTTAAATGTATTATATTGGTTAAATTAAAACAGGTACCAATCTATCAAATTTTCCGTCTTCTGAGAATTATGGCTCCTACCATGACCGTGAACAGTGCGATAGGGAGCTCGAATCCGGGTACTCCAAGCTCTGGTGGTGGGGGAGCAGTACGTCCGTTGGACACTTGTAGAGTAATTTCTAATGTCGCCGAGTTTCCTGCGTAGTCACGAGCAGTGATTGTTAGGGTGTAACTTCCGTCTGCTACTTGTGTAGAGTCCCACGTGTATTTGTAGGATGTACCCGAGTTGGTCATCTCTTTGACCTCTCCTCCTGGAATCTCAACTGTTACCTGCTGGACGTTATTGTCATCTGTGGCCTCCACAACGATCTCTACACTGTCGCTTACTGTCAGGTTAGTGGGTGAGATCAGTGTGAGTGTGGGTGGAGAGGTGTCTTCGGATGTCACTCCTATAATTACCAATGCCCTGAGCTCTGATGATACCTCATGTGTATTCTCATCAACATCAGTAGCCACGATCTTCCAACTGTATGACCCTGGTGTCCAGTTAGAAAAGTCCATATTTACTTCGTATAGGCCAGAGGTCTCATTTAGGAACATGAAAAATTCCTTGTCTCCTGCCACAACCAACTTGACTGATTTTAGACCCCAGTCATCATCTACTAACGCAGAGAATTTGAGGAGAGGATTTTCTGTGGCATTAATTTCCAAACCGTTTGCTGGAGAAATATTGGAGATAGTTGGAGGGTTACCCTGTTTGATGTTGTCAATCTTGATGATTAGGGTAGAGTAGGACCAGTGACCGTCATAGTCGAGGGTCTCAACTGTCAGTCTGACCTCCTCATTCTCGTAGCCCATGGTCAAGGTGTCAAATTCGAAGGTGAACATCTGGACCTCTTTGCCATTGACTGTTGTAATTGTATCTGGAGTGATCGTGTTCCCTCCGAGATTGTTCCAGAGTATTGTGACATATGAACCGACGTCGTCGGTCACATTAAATGTGAGCGTCACAATACCTTCAACAGCGGAGTTGTTAGCAACATCTGTTCCCCATGTTATCTCTGCAGGAGTGTAGGAATCATCGTAGTTATCGATTAAGAATGAAGTACCGATATTTCCTGTGTTTCCTGCTTTATCAGTGATATCGGCACTGATGAACCATTCTCCGTCCGGATAGGCCGTAGTGTCGATACTGGAATCCCACATGTCTGTATAGTTTACCGCAGGTACGAAGGATATAGGGATGTTGAAAATTGGAAGATCAACTGCAGCGTCCGTTCTGTATATCGACGCATTGACCATCGAAATTCCACTAGATGGGAACCTGTCAACCCACTGAGTTCCATTCCAATAGTCCTTATAGCTATTGTCAAAGGCATTGACCCTTATGGTACTTGTACCGCTCAGGGTCTGGCCTGCAAGATTGACATTGTCATCCCAGAAATACCCTGTTTCATTGGTCTTGAGGTAGAGACCACCCCACGGGATGTCAATATCATCATTGTCAGTGTAGAACTGGGACGTGAAAGTGACATTCACGTCTCCAAGGGGTGCACCAAGTGAATCGTCCTCATTCCTCATCTGGGGTGTACTAGATCTTAATGTCACTGAAGACTGGAAGTAGTTGTAGTCTTGGTAACTCCAGTCCCATCTACCCGACCACCAGTTGATGCCATAATCTGCATTGGGCTCAAATATCAAATTATCCCAATTCCCATCATAATACGACTGGAAGTTAATTGATAAGCTATCAGAATATTCATTCCACGGTACAACTCCTCCAAAACCGAGAAGTGGGAGGTCGAATAGGGATACAGTATTGGTGCTGGAAATACCTTGTGGGAAGAGAGGAGTGGGATCGGGTCTACCTTGACTAAGTTGATCGACTCCTAGACTACTCCATGAGTAATAACCCCATTCATCACGTTCTATGCTCCAGCTGAACCTGTCTGCATCTGAAACAGTAACTGCTTGTAAAGATGCGGATCTCTGGTAGATAAGTGACGAGCTGATAAAGTTCAGGAACTCCGTATCAGTGATGGATCCATAGAACGATGTTGTAAGAACTTCAATGTCAGTCTGATTGATTGGATCCCATCCCCATCTACTTGTGAAGATATCACTCTCCACAAAAGTAATACCAAGAGTTTCTAACTCATTGACTATAGAAGTTGACGAGATATTTGCAGCAGTGGAATTGTAGTTCTTTGGATAGTTGACATCTAGTCGAATACCATCGTATCCGGGGATGCTACTTACATTCTTATCCATATCGAAGTAGAGTGAAATCATGTCGATGAACATGGTGGAATTCGCCAAGAGATTCGCTGTTGGAGCAGCCCTCTCTACTCCTCGTACATCAATATTGGTCATCCCATACCCGCGTGGATCCACATTCATCCAGACATTGTCTATATTTCGCCTGTGCCAAGGTACAAAATCATAGTCAAAAGCTAAGTAGATGTCACTATATGATCCTCCTGTGATCTTCGTTCTGATATATGTCTGGTTCTCATCAGTGTAAAGGTCTGTGTATTTATTAATGTACACCTCGGTGTCCGACGAGTTACTGATTGAATATTGAAGATTGGTCACTCCTGGGAGATTAATATCTATACCAAGCTCTCCACTAGCTGGGGGTTCGAAGCTTGTAACTGGGATAAACTCCTTTAGGCTAAAATTGAACCCGCCATTGAGTGTAGGCACCAAATTCATGAAATCCACACCCACGGAACCAACAACAGTATCGGCATCTACCCAAAACTGAAATGACAGAGATCGAGCATTGGAGACATCAATCGAAGCAGAAATACCTCCCTTATCACGGGGAATTGATCTTGAGATCAGGTCTTGGAAACCAGTCCAGTCGATATGACCTCTGAATTCAACTTGAGTTTCCGAGACATACCCATATGATCCGCTGAAGACAACGTCGTATATATTCACATAGGTCGAGAAAGCGTCTATGACACTCCACCCAAGTGACTCTGCAAAATTTGGATCATTTGTCTTGAAGGTGAAACGGATCTGTGCATTCTCATCAAACGGAGAATCAGAGTCTTGTGTCCGTATGTCCACATTGCTGAGATAGTCTCTCACCGATGGATCAACGACTTGTTGTAAGTCATCATCTCCCAGCCTAATTGCATCACCTGAAATTCTCGCGTATGACCAGATGTATCCATCATCCCCAAAATGAACCTGAATATTTTCATTGAGAGATGGATTGACCTGTGTCGGGCTGAAGATGTAGCTAACATTCTTCTCCGAAGTAACAGGCGTTGATGCTCCACTTGTTGTTCCAACAAGCATTAGCATTATGATTAATAATGATATTTTTTTGATCATCATGATCACTAACAGATAATAAAAGTCCAAATTTATATATAATATACTCGGAATTAAAGTAGAAAAATAAAGATTCAATGGATAGAGTAGGTGTAATAATATTTTGAGAACATTAACACTAGATGAATTGTCCATACTTTTTTGGAAACTAGTATTAAGTCATAATCTCTCCTTCAAGCTGATCTAATAGTATAAACTCAGATCCTAAATTTCCTCCTTATGACATTAACAAGTGGAATGGTATTATTAAGATAATATTTCGCACTTAAGAAATAAGGTTAAAGAATATATGAAGTTATTTGAACCTAATGAGGCGTGAATTGAACTTAGGAATAATCTCTGTCTTAGTCATATTGTTCTTTGGTTCTCTTTTTATAGATATATCCTCTCCCCAACCGATTTACACGATTATATCCTCGAATCTTGATGGGGATATAGAGGTGAATCTGTTGACCACTGATGGAATAGTGATGGTTAATCGGAAAATTCCTCCTGGAGATTTCAATTATCGAGAATTCCTTCTTGTAGACTTTGAGGGCAATGGCGAATTGACTCTAATCGCGCTTCTTTTCAATGTTAGGATAGTCGCATTCTCCTACCCAGATCTAAAGGAAAAATGGTCGTATGATCTACCCGAGTACGCAGCAACATTGAGAGCTACATTAAAATCTCTTGATCTAGACGGGGATGGTATACCAGAGATACTGCTTTATGAAATAAATAGGGTAGTTACAACTGAACAAGTCATATACATATTCAATAAGGATGGAGAATTAATTCAATCTCTCGATCCAAAGGTGAAATTCCCATTGGCTATTGGACCGGATGGGATACTCGTCAAAAATGTTGACAACGATCCTCAGGACGAAATTTTCATACTCTATGGCTCTGTAACTTGGGACACGAATACATCCACCGCGGATCATTACCTGTTTCGGTATGACTCAAATGGGACTGCATACATTCAGACATGGAATAATTCCCTCGTCGAGGGGGGTGGGGACACTCAGTTAATATACGCGAAATACCAAGATGAGCAGTACCTTCTCTCCGTGGGGTGGTACAACAATTTCCTCAAGGTCTATACAATAGATGGAACTTTACTGTGGAAGACTCAGATCTCTGAGAACTCCCCCACCCGTGCAGAAATTGGAGATTATGCTGATACGAGACTAATGTATAACATAATCGATGGGATTCCAGTAGTGAGTGCGTATGAAAGCAGCTATAGTGCAAAACATGATATTTTTGTTAAGTCCTTCAATATCCAGACTGCCGAATTACTAAATCCTGCATTATCATTTTCAAACACTTATAGAATCTCACCATTCGATAATTTGGGTAATAGAAATCTGGTGGTCGCTACACTTAATACCACAGAGGGGACAAAGAGTTATATCAAGTACCACAATATAAAAGATGGACTGATTACCGATGCATACGACATCCCTCCTATAACTGATAATTTCAAATATTGGTCAGGACTCATCAATGGACCTACTCCATTTACCTATATGTCCGGAACAGACCAAATCCTCTACTACGACCGTGAATATTACAAAGTACCAGAACTTCCACTCTCTGAACTAGTGATACTCCGGATCTTCCCTGTAACTTCTGAGACAATTCCTAAATCATCTCAAAACTCAATTCAATATCAGCCTGATAATTTGTTTCTCCAGGTTTTGATCCTTGTGGGTATAAGTTATATGGTCGTAAGAGAACTCTACCCTCACCTCGCAGATTTTCGATTCAACAGTAGATTGCAGAAGGCATGGCCCGTGAGTATCCTATCAGAGCTCAGATCGTACCGCCGAAAGAGAAATCCAGAGCCAATAGATATAGAGAATCTCTCTGAGGATGTGACCACTGCAATCCAAACGGTTCAGCATGATGCAATAGTCATTGCGGATCAGAGAATTGTGGATCTTATAGAGGATATGGATATATCTACTTGGTCCAGCTTCAGCAATTCCTTGAGCTTGAAGGTGAAATTAGCTGATATCCATATTCTTGCCAAGCTGGCAAATTCAGATCGAGAAAGTCTGTCAAGACCTGAACTTAAGGATCTTCTGCACATATCCTCGACCTCTTTCTACTACCGAATCAATCAGTTAATTAAGTGGAATCTCATCAAGACAGTGATGGTCACTGGAGAACTCGGAAATGTAGGAGAAGAACTGATACTTACCGACAAGGGTAAAAATCTTCTGCTCTTCTTGTTGAGCATTCTTGAGATCAAACTAGGCTGATCTTGTCTGGAATGGTTTGTCCTTTGCATATTGCGAGGCAACGTTGTAGAAATGGTCCATGTAATAGCTCAGTCTCCCGTTCTTCACGATGATCTTACCATCCACTATTACGGTGCTCACCTCCCTCTTGGTAGCGGTGTAGACAATGAACGATATCGGATTATACATCGGGTATGCATTTGGGGTATCCCGGTTGAGGAGGACGATATCCGCCTTGAATCCCTCCTTGATTAAACCGACATCGGAGTATCCCAGTGCCTTGGCACCCATGATAGTGGCCATCTTGAAGACCTGAAGTGCAGGGAGTACCGTGGGATCATTGAGTCGTGCTTTCTGGTAAAATGAGGCCAGCTTCATCTCGAGAAACATGTCATGTCCACCAGTAGCAGGGGATCCGTCTGTAGCAAGCCCAACGTTATTCCCCATCTCTAAGTACTCATTAATCGGTGCAAAACCTGAAGAGAGCTTGCCATTTGAACTGGGATTGTGTGAGATATTGATCCCAGATAATTCGATTAGAGACATCTCTTTCATGGTAGGCCAGACGCAATGGGCGAAGATTGAACCGTTGTGCACGGCTCCGAAGTGATCCATTGCTTCGAAATAGGACTTCGATGTGAGTCTACGTACCTCGCTAAGCTCCCCGAGATTTTCTGATACGTGTGTGTGAAAGAGGAGATCATTCTCCCTTGCAAACTTCGCGGATCTTTCCATAAGCTCGTCTGAACAGGTGATGATGAAACGAGGTGTGATGGAAAATTCGATTCTCCCTCCCTTTGGATAGAGGGAACTCAGGTACTTAACTTCATTCATGATTCTGTTGGTGTCTTCCAAAAGACCTGAAGGGACATTTCGATCCATCAGCATCTTCCCCACCTTACCTCTAATTCCAGAGTCTTCGGCTGCTTTAAGACCAGTCAATGCATGTTTGGCAGTCAGCATGTCATTTGTTGTGGTTATCCCTGATAATAGCATCTCTGAGTAGCCAATCCTGCAGGATGCATAGAGTTCTTCGGAGGTGAGCGTTGCTTCTCCTGGAAGGATGACCTGATCGAGCCAATCAAGAAGTTCAAGGTCATCTGCAGCGCCCCTAAACAAGGTTTGAACCGAGTGACTATGGGTATTTACGAAACCGGGTATGACCAGTTTGCTCTTGTCTCCGATAGTATCGAGACCATGGTACTTATTCAAGACCTCATTGTACGATCCCACCTCCATGATTGTACCTTCTTTTACGCGCACTCCCCCATCTTCGATAATCTGACCAGTGGGGTTAACTATCGTTCCTCTGACGATGAACTCTGATGAGTTGTCCATTTTACCTTGTCAACGGTCTACCTAACGTATAAAATCCTATGTGTAGATCAATATTCAGCAAATGTCTTCTCAAGAATTTCTGGGTACTGTTTATTGTCCAAGAAATTATCCAGTACTTGGGCGATATGGAGGAGATCGAGGTCGTGGTTATACCTTCCCACCACCTGAACTCCAAACGGTAGCCCGTCTATGAGTTTGACAGGAAGGGTGATGACTGGTTGACCTCCAATTGAGAATGGGGTGCAGTAGGGAAGTGTAGCCTTCCAGTAATTCACCTGCTCTCCGTTGATCTCTATTGCAGCATGGGAGAGGTTGTGAGGGAACGGTAGTACAGGGGCCACTGGCAGAATCCAGATGTCGACGTCCTGCAGTACTGCCTCGATCTTCCCCCTGACTTCTCTCTTAACTTCAAGAGCCCAGTTAAGATCCTCTTCGGTACTGACGAGGTCAGGATTCACATGATCTAGGTACTCGAAGTCATCGTGAACATAGGAATTAGCGATTATGCCTTGAGCCCGGGACAGCTTCTTGAAGTCAAAGGAGGTACTAACTCTCTCAACATTATACTTCATACCTAAATACTCGAAGAGCTCGTTCATCGCGTCGATGATCTCGGACTGAGTGAGAATTTCGGGGAAGTCAGAGGTTATTCCAATTGTAGGATTCGATATATCACCTACTTCTTGTTTTATTTCTAGATATCTGAAGAGGTGATCGGTGATGTATTGGAGGTATTCAACTCTCTTAGCCATTAGCCCGACTGTGAGGTTATACCTCTGTTTGGTAGTGGGTCGCAAGGGGGGAATGACACCTCCAATAGGCAGCAATCCTTCTGTCGTCTTGATTGAGCAGACATGACAAAAGGAAGCGGGTATTCGGAGGGAGCCGTTAAGATCCGTACCGACCGAGAATATGTCGAACCCAAGAGCCACAGAAACTGCAGACCCACCCGATGATCCACCAGATGTCCGGTCAAGTGCATAGGGATTCTTTGTTGGTGGGAGAATATCGTTAAAGGATTGAATGTCCATCGAGAATTCGGGGCAATTGGTCTTGGAGATCACGAATCCCCCTAATGCCCTAAGTGCAGTCACAATCTCAGCTTGAGTATTGATCTCCATGACACTCGGTGATCCAGCAGTTGTGGTAATAGTAGTCGTCATTATCGTATCCTTGACTGAAAAGGGTAGTCCAAATAGTGGTTTGTCCGATCTAAATTCATCGTCAAAGATGTAACCCGCACTGTTTGCATCGATATCTACATTCAGAAGTGCATTCACAACACGATCATATTCATAGATTCTCCATAGAATTATCTCATACAGTTCTGAATAGGTCAGGGTCTTTTCCCTGAGATGTCTTAGCAACGTCTCTATTTGGAAGGTCACTCTTCATCCTCTATCCATCTTAGAATTGGTTCCCAGAATGCAGACGGGTTCTCAACCATTCCGTAGTGACCAATAGTTTCAAGAACTAATTCATCAGCCTTAGGAAATTCTTTTCTCAGACGCTCAAGTTCCTCACTTGGCCACAGACTCTCATCTGCTGTTACTAACAGTGCTTTATTTTTAAACTTCCTCCCGATTCCTTTCATGTTATATTGTTCTAACTCTTTGTGCAAGAGAGCATAAGCAATCAAGCCCATCTTGTTTGAGGACTCCATCAAGTACTTGGCCCTGGCATAGTCTGGTGTCTTGAAATGCATGGCAAAGCTTTGGAAGAACTTAACTTCTAGCGCAGTCGCCGAAGCATTCTCACGGAAGGGTTCGAGCATATCCTTAACCTGATTATTGTACCTCTCCCTGATGTTCCAAGCAAGCTTAATTCTGTACTTACTGTCCACGGCTGTCTCAAAGAGCACTAGTTTCTCCACACGTTTGTGGTTCCACATGAGGTAATTCAAAGCGACGAATCCACCTATCCCATGAGCGAAAAGGATGATCTTCTTGTCCCCTCGTCTCTTCCGTAATTTTTCCACATCCTTTGCGAAATTCCTGAACTTCAGCTCGTGTTTCCACTTGCTTTCAGGTGAGAGACCGTGGTCCCTAAAATCCAGTGAGACGATATCGTTGACATGGTCTATTCCGTCCAGACTCGTTCTTAAGTAGTTACCGTCTAGTGGGATAGTGTGCAGAAGATAGACTGGAGTCGCGGTCCTGTCAGATCCTTCAAGCACAGTGTTGTAAAGATCCATCCTTGAATCCAGTCTTGATATAGCCACTCTTGAATAAATCGATTTGTCACTGCTCAATTTTAACTAATAACAGATCTTTCCTTTCCAGATGTTCCAAGCACAGTGGACACGAATTCCTCGTCGAAAGCCATGATATCATGTGCTCAGAGTGCCCTCCTTGATAGCAGTATTTACACACGGATATGCTTTTGGTATCGGACCACTTCTGGAAGCAGATGATGCATTTATCATCTCCTCCTAAACGCTCGTCGAGGGCACTTATCCACTGGGAATACTCCTCGTCCGAATCGAAATCACTTCGATCTATCCTACTTCTCAACTTGGAGAGGTGACTGATAACTTTTCGGGATTGATCCTCGCTGAGCTTTCTTCCTCCCACGCTCAACCCATTGGTCTGTAGATTTGTTATATAGTTATCCAATCGTGTGCCAATCCCTGTTTTCGCATTCTGAGTGATTATCCCGGCTTTGTGCTTCGCCCGTTTAATAAATCCAACTATTTTCCCCTTGGTTCCCTTGAGTGAAGCTCCACATTCCGGACAAAAATTTGCCGTTGTGAGTTCAATGCGTATGTTGCAATTCAGACACTGCATTAGTAAATCCCCGGAAACTCGTCAGGAAGGATGGAGAAATCAAAAGGATAAAGGTTAATGTGCGTCAGTATCCTCTCGCTCAATTCGAAAAATTCATTCACAATTGGAAGTGGTACTTTCTCCTCATCGATATCCATTGCATCATCCATGATTTCGATTATCCTGTCGATCATCTTCTTGTCGAGACCCGTATGAGTAAATGCTTTTTCGATATAATACCTGTCTTCAGCAGGTGTCTTATCAGAGCTCAGCATGTACCATCTTAATCCATACTCTATTGCATCATACATAGTTGCAATAGCATGGTAGTTTTTCCCCTCTTCCCTTCTACGATATGCTGACCTGATATGAACCCGAGCACGATCGAAGGCAGCATTTACCTCGGGCTGATTGTCTTCGTCAACAATTCTGAAATGTGGCACTACATTCTACTCTATACCTCTGCTTTTGTCTCTTTCCAATCGACACTGCCAATGTTGCATCGGATTGCACTATATTTTTACCAGATCTCGATAAGCATTAGCTGCGGAGGATAATGTCACGAGTATTGTGAAAATGAAATTCCCAAATATAATCGCTGGTTGGTTCACCTCGGGAGTAAACAGGTGTCCAAAAATGATCAGAGCGTTAGAACTTATGAAGAAATCAATCAGAAAACCTGCGAATATCTGACCAAGTAGACTCGCTACAATACCAAAGGCTATGAGACCTTTGGCAAAACTGTAGAATGTCCAGAAATGGGAATAACCAAGACTTCGCATAATTTTCAGTTCCTGGATAGATTCCTCTGTCACAGACCTGAGGAATATCGAGATATTCACAAAAGATATGATGAAGACAATCATCACCTCTGTGATGAGAATGAGGTTGATGATTGACAAGGACCCCTCAAGATATTTGTTCAAATAGTCGGAATTCTGGGCTAGACCATACTGTCCATTCCTCAATTGCGGTTTATTGTAGCCAGTGACCAGATTCTGCTGTAGAACTGCTGCTTGATCAAGATAGTAGACGGAATACTGTGTTACTCTTGTGGAGTTCAGCTCAAACTCAGTTAGATATTCGATTATCTCTCCCTTGAAATACAACTGAACTTCCCCCAAAGGGACGTCTGGAATAATCCACGTGTTGGGTGACGATCCGATTTTAATAGGGACTAATTTCCGGTCAAGGGCAGGATGGTAAACGCTTACTTCAACTGATGAGTCCTTAGGATTCTCGATTAGAATCAATTTTAATGTCTTTGTGACTATGGGAAAATCAATTTGAAAAGTCTGTGATTCCTCAATAAGTGCGGTATAATTAACTGTGAATTCCCCAATTCTGAATTCAAAGTAGTACTGCCCTGGTGCCAAGGAGAGATATTGATTATTGCCCATGTCCATGTCTAACCAGAGTGAGGTTCCAACCTTTTTGTAAAATACGTAGCCTGTATAGACTCCAGATCTGTTGAGATTAGGGAGGCTGTAAGTGAAATTCAGGGAGACGTCCCCAATCCTGACCTCATGATTCACAGAATCCAGATTTATCACATCGAACAAGATGGGATTCATCGCCGTATCGTAGATCCGGTAGGAGAGGGACGTGTTGAGGAGGGGAATCTGGAATTCAGAAATAGAGCTATTGAACTCGATGGTATGAACGTACTGTGAACCAACCTCAGTGATTTCAAATATTCCCTCACTTAAACCTACACCACTTCTATCTAATAGGATGTACGTGTGGACAAGGAATGGCTGGTTAAGGAATAGATTTTCAGAGATTACAAAACTTTGATTAAAGAGGTCTATACCCTCAAACTTGATGTTGACCTCTTTCTCATTGGTATTTATCTCTATTAGATCTATGAGTACGTTCGAACTAACTGTTCCATTGAGATAGTCAATAGTATATATGCCTGATGTGAAATTACCCACCCCCACTTCTAGTGAGCTACTATTGGTTATTGTGTATCCCCTAAAATTGGGAGGTGGTATTGACTGCATCCCCAAAAATGTCAGGACATCCCTATAGTACCTATTTGATCTGAAGAGGGGTATCGTTTCTCCAACTGTCCCTTGGTAGTACCCTTGTGTGAATTGAATAATCTCTCCTATAGTCTGATAATTGCCAACAGATGGAACCATTCGCTCAATGGCGTAGAGGGTTGTGTTTGAAGTATCTGATATGTTCAATATCCATGATCCAAAGGGTATACGCAACTCCATGGATTCACCTGTTTGAACTGATGTGGAGTAGTACGCAGTGCCGTTAGCCCACTGGATTTGAACAGTGACATTGTCCGTTAATGGCTGAATTGGTACAACTTCAGAAAACACTCTATTTCTAATCGGAGACTTGAGGATAGGAATATCCGTGCTTGATGTCGAATCTGTGACCTGAATCACCCTAATCTCTGACCCACCTGTAACCCTGTTGGTCAAATTGAAAGAGAATTGTGTCGTGGTATCGGGTATGGGAACAACGGTTCTATTTCCTAATGATGCATTGTAAGTATCAAGGTCAATCTCCAGAAGAAGCTCATCAAAATCTACAGCAAGTAGATCCCCTTGATAGATCCCAGAGATATCGATACTGATGCCCGATTCATCAACAAACTGAACGAGGTCCCAGTAGGACAACACCGGATATATGCTCAAGCTTCTTCCAGATGAAAAATTCACAGAGCTTATCCCGAGATATTCGTTGACGTCGGTGTAAGCAGGGGTCAACCTATAGTAGTTGGTCTTATCCCATTCTAGAACCCAGTTGGGGTCTTCGATTGAGAGGGGTTCCCTTGACCAGATACGCACAGTATCTCCATTGGTCAATGGAAGTTTCTCAACTGGGGCGACCCATCCCAGAGATTTGTTGTAGTTGTCAACAATTATCTCTCTCTGAAAATCGACTAGGTTATTCGTCCAAGTTGTGCCGCTGAATTCTATCGTATAAAATCCAG
>WAMJ01000164.1 GCA_015522385.1 Candidatus Heimdallarchaeota archaeon | reverse complement strand
CATCCTAGTTCCCCCTCATGCGGCACAACCATATATAGTTGAGTCAGGCATCGCAGAGGGAGCAGGGTGGGTACCGACGGATAAACAGACACTTGAGGTCAAGGGTCAGGAAAACATGTGGGCTCTTGGTGACACTACGGATATCCCCACTTCCAAGGCTGGATCAACCGCTCACTACGAGGCCCCCATCATCGCCAAGAACATCTACAACAAGATCATCAGTAACGGTAAGGTCGACAAATACGATGGTCATGTGCAGTGTTTCTTCCTGACCGAGTTCGGGAAGTCACTCTTCATTGACTTCAACTACGAGCACCCACCCAAACCGGGCAAACCTGCCAGGCATTGGTGGTGGTTCAAGCAGATCTTCAAACCGTTCTACTTCAATCTTGTCGCAACTGGTAAGGTCTAAGTTATCTCCAAGTATACCTCATTCTATTGCAACAAATCCTGAAATACAAAATTTGATGTTCACAATTAATTATGTGTTAGCTGTATTATTACCGAACAACGTGGAAAGATAGGGTATTCCAAACGCAAGAAACAGGGTAGTCGAGCTTGCGGCTGATAGCATGCAGTATTTGCAGATTAATTCCAATACTCCTAATTGAATATAGACTAGAGCCATAGAGACCAAGAAGGCCAATGCTGATCCTACAAGTACAAGTTTTGAGAGGTTGTCGAGAGCCATGAAATCCTTGTTACTTGTATCAATGGCATCTACCTTCATGAGTATAGCAAATATGGTAGCGTAGAAAATAAAACCAAACACCGTGATGGGAATTCCAAACAATCGTGAGTATTCAGATGTGGTTACGTTCCCACAGTCAATCAGATAACCCATGAAGTATTCTGCTTCACCACACGCTGCACCAGTTTTACTGAATGAATCAGGAAGAATAATCAAGGTGTCAAATACACCAATTCCTGAGGCTATAAGACCTACCGTTTCTTTTAGACCCATAACCCATCTCTATCTCTTCGATATATGAACTTACTTAAGCTTAGGCAAAAATAGTGCTATCTGGGCTATATTGTCTTTCACAATATTTATTTTGTCCCGAAACACAGCCTAAGTGATGAGAAGAAATCTCTCAATCGCTACCTTCATTCTAGTAATTTTGATAAGCTCCATGAGTTCTACTCAAGCCTATGGAATACCAGGCTCCTTTGAGACGACATTCGGATCCAAAATCAGCTACTCTGCATACGAGGGAGAATACCTCTTCCTAGAGGCTATTTGGACGGGTTGTTCTGCTTGTCAAAGTTTTCACTCCACCATGGTTGAAATTTACAACAAGTACAATGCGAACATAACCATCCTCACCATTGCATACCAATCAAGAGACAACATGGACACGGTTAAGCAGTGGGAGGCAGATTATCCTTCCAGTTGGACCACAGGGCTTGACTATAATCTTGGAAATCTATACGGTCTGACAGCAACTCCGACATCAATTCTCTTTGATACATCTGGTAGAGAGATAAAGAGGTGGGTTGGTGATATGCCAATCTCTGAATTCGAACCCGTCTTTGATCAGATTGTTAAGGGAGAGACATCCATCTCCACAGATGTTGATGTCTCAAATACTGATTCAGGATCGCTGATTGGTGACCTCTTCGCAAATCCGTTCTTCCAACTTGGGGTCTTCTCCTTGATTGGAATAATGATATTTATGAAGGTAACAGCCCCTAAAAAGATCTGACGATGACTGATGTGGACTACCGGTACCGAGAGATACTGACTCGTCTTTACTCATCTGATACTCTTCTCGGATCAGGAGTGCACAATGGAGAAGCTTACCTTGTCACTACTGATAGGCTGGTTATATATGGACAGGATGGCTGGGTCATGGAATTCCAGCTAGACGAGATCAGCTATGACGTAGTTGAGCTCAAGAATCACAAGTTCCTAGAGATAGTGGATCTTCTTGACCCAACAGCCCAGAACTACTTTTACTATGGACTTTACGAGATTAGGGAGAAGGTAATTGGTCTTTTGAGACAGGCGGGAGTGAGCTAATAAAAGAAAAGTATCAATTTCTCTTCCGGTCTATCAACAAAGCTATTACAACAGGATTCTCTATATCATTCCTTTGAGGATTGATTGAAACCAGAGAGTGATTGCTAACGCCACGGATGACTGTATTCGTAAGAAACTGAATATCTGCTGTCGTTAGAAATTGATCAAACCATCTGACAAGGATGCGCTCTGCCATCTTATCCCTGATGGACATATCGTCAACTGTGAGGGGTGCGTCTACATACCAGTATCCAAAAGGAAAGACTCCCTGAATATAAT
>WAMJ01000163.1 GCA_015522385.1 Candidatus Heimdallarchaeota archaeon | reverse complement strand
AAGTAAGACAATCCTCTTAAATCATCCGCGATTTATCAAATTGGAATTACACATGCGGCAAAGAGCAATTTCTAGAGAAGGCATCGTCTCCGCAGAGAGAGAAGACACTTTCATCCGTAGATTTAAGAGAATTCTTCATATCCCTGCAATGAAGACAACCCTGAGAACACTATTCAGGGTACCTCAAGTAAACCTCTACCACCCAATAAGAGAGCACTCACAGTACCCCTACATCGCTGCAAGATATCGAGGACTACTTGCTCTTTCAAAGGAAGCATGCACCGGTTGTAAGAAATGTGAACGTATTTGTCCCAACAAAGTTATTATCATGAGGGACATTGAGATCGAAGGTGACACCTATCGGTTTCCTGCGTATTTTGCTGGTCGCTGCATGAAGTGTGGTCTTTGCGAGGAGGTCTGTGACCGTCAGTACGCCATTCGTCACACGGATCAGTGGGAAGATGCTGGCTACATCCGTGAGCAGTTGTACTACAGCCCTGAGCGTATGTGGGACATGTGGGACAAGCACATTCAACCGCGTATTGACGCAAAGATAGCTCACGTTGCAGTTCCTGACAAGAAGAAGATCAAGGGTGATAAGGACACCCAAAAGGCCAAAGAGAAGGAGATCATGGAGCTCAGGAAACAGCAGGATGCTGCCGAACCCACCTTCTGGTAAGCCCTCTCTCAATTGGTACGTAGTTCCCAAGTACAATATACTCGAATATCCCCAATCAGATCACATGCCATCTAGCAGGTTCGTTGTTCAACCCAAGATCATTCTTGGATTTCATGAATCCATTTCTGGGTTTATTTCTCCAGTAAATTGTCTGTAATTAGAGCTAAGTTATTGGTGATCTTTTCGAGGTGGCTCAGTCTGACCTCAAGTTGAGAGAGTTTTTCTGTAATTTCTTGAGTTGTCTGGAAGAGCATGTTCATACCATCTGAGATGTCTTTTATCATTTCCTCGTCTAATCTGCTTGTGATCTGTGCAGTTGAAGTTGACACATGTGTTTTAGTACTTCCATCTTCTCTTTGTGGTTGTCCTCCGAAGTCCACAAGGATATGTTTGGTCTTGGAGATCAGATCGTCTATTACCCTTTTGGCTACCAATGGATTAACGAGGAATGAGATTGGGTCAAGTATCTTGTTCGTCAGGCTCTTTATTCCCCCGATGGACATGTCTGTCACCGGATATTCATCCTCCACCGAATTATCAATAAGCAACTGGAGGAACCACTCGTTGTATTTCTTGGTCAGAGCGAGTGAATATTTTGTGCCTGGTATTTTTGAGTTGTATACCATGTTCTGAATAAAATTTTACGGGGTTATATTTGAATGCTTTACCACTACGTATAGCTTTCTGCATACTCTGTCAGAAAATCTTGATATAGAGCCCCATATAGTCTCTTTCACCATTTCGGTCATATAGTGAATATTAATCAATGTCTTTACCTGTGCTTTATAGATTTGATGTAACTGGATCTGTGGGTCACGCGTTCGTAGACAATAATTTATACTACTATGAACCATAATTGATCATGGCGATTATTGGTTCCTCGGTAATGCGTAAGCTTGGGAAGATTGTGAGGGTATTGTCAGTAATGGTATTGATTTCGCTTGTTGCAGTGATACTGTTTGGTTCTCTCACCTTCAAGAATGCTAATCCTGAGATCAGGGAATTCTATCAAGAACCAGGGACGTCAAGTATTGTTAGCTATCCTCTAAGTGGTTCAGACTCACAGGTACTGGTGGTCAGTAATCTGAACTCAAAGAATGGTCTTGCTCCCGGTAATCTTGTGGTGATCAGTTTAGGCACAACGACAGTTGACCTTACCAACAGTGAGATTCAGGTTCTTCTAATCACACCTAGTTCCAATTCTCCTGTAGTTATCAAGGTGGAGAATCAATCTGGTGACCCCATCCACAGGCACATCTTATTTGTAGAGGTGGACAAGACATTTGTTGTACCTTTTGTGGTCTTTGTAATTCTATTTTGGATTCTGTTCAACCTGTTGATGTTCAGTCTGCAGGTCTGGATCGTGCTAAAATTTGTTAACTGGATAGATCGTAGACAGGTCACAGTTGAAGAGAGGGACGACGATGAGGTTGGAGAGCATGAGATATACCATCCGTTCTCGTACTTCAATGATGTCTCTCAACAGGATTTTCTCCTGTTCATAATTGGAAACATCTTTCTGTTTGTCGGAATTTTCTCTATTGGTGCCATCCCTGTGGGACTGTCTATATTTGGGGTTGTTGCATACTCGACATCGACCAAACGTAAGAGGAGGATGCAGATCATGCGGTCTATTCTAAATATGGGTGAGGTGAATCTCAGGACATTAGCGGAGGGAATGGGTGAGCAAAGTATCAAGGGTCTTGAGAAGATGGTGAATACGATGATCTTCGAGCTTGGCTATCCCATTTCATATAATAGAAGGACGAATATAGTCACTAGCACTGGGGATTTGGAGGAATACCTTCCATATTACAATCCTGTACCAAGGTATGATACTGTAGCTCCCTCAAGCAACTATAACTGAGTGCTCGTGTTTCTGAACAGACTAGGGGTTGGGTGTGAACCTCTCGTTGAGAACCTTGGTGATGAAGAATTCTCCTGCCTTGTACGATGACCTGATGAGTGGTCCAGATGCCACATAGAGATAGCCCATTTTGCGTCCATCACTCTCCCATTTAGCGAAGACTTCAGGTTTCACGTATGCCTTAACTCTGAGATTCCTAAAGGTAGGACGCATGTACTGGCCGATGGTTAGGAGTTCCACTCCCACATTTCTTAGATCTTGCATCGTCTCAATGACCTCATCGTATGTCTCACCGAGTCCCACCATTATGGAAGATTTGGTCAGTATGTTTGGATTGAGTTCCTTTACTCCTCGCAGGATTTTTAGTGACTGGTCGTATTCTGCTAGGGGATCCCGTACCTTTTTCTGCAGTCTTCTGATTGTCTCGATGTTGTGGGCGATCACATCAGGACCTGCATTGACAATCTTCTTTAGTGAAGATATAGAACCTTGAAAGTCAGGGATAAGTATCTCAATTCTCAGGTCTGGATGCTCTGCTTTTATCTCTTTGATGCACTTAGCAAGATGCTCTGCGCCTCCATCTGGGAGGTCGTCCCTATCCACCGATGTTAGTACCACGTAGTTAAGATCCCAATCATGGAGTGCATGAGCGATGTTCTTCGGTTCATCTGGGTTGAGAGGTGCCGGATTCACAGAGCTCTTGACAGAGCAGAACTTACAGTTTCTGGTGCAGGTATCTCCCATGAGCATGAATGTTGCAGTACCTGAGCTCCAGCACTCTGTCCTGTTTGGACAACGAGCCTCCTTGCATACCGTGGCAATGCCCGAGCTGCTGACGGTGCTATCAACGACACTTAGGGTTCTTGTAAATGTCTTGCCCTTGTACTTTAACCAGTCGGGAACTTCCAACTCCCCGGCGTAGGGGGACTTCCTGCTCATACATTTTTTCCAAGTCCTCTGTTGATAAATCTGCAGAAATGGTCAGGTTGTATTGAGGGAAATTTTTCTTCAATTTATTAGTGAAAGCCTAAAGGGTTATAATTACGTATTTCAATACTGCATTGGGATGAAGAGAGTAATATCAGTTCACAGCCATAAAGGTGGAACGGGTAAGTCAATGTTTTCAATCAATCTCGCATCCGAGCTGGTTTTCAGGGGGTATAATGTCGCCCTTATCGATCTCGATCTTGGAGCTCCTTCGTTACAGACATATGCACCTAATCGCCATGAGAAGACTATCAATGACTACTTTCTGGGAGACACAAAATTGAATGAGATCGTCTTCGATGCCACGTACCTCCTGAGGGGATATACTGGTGATAATCGATTCTATCTCGCTCTTGCTAGTATCGACACTGACAAGATATCAGCTATCCAGCATCGTGACAAGCAAGCACAGCTCAATGACCTCTACCTATTGATGAAGATGGTGAGGAATACCCTGAGCAATGAGCCGTGGAATGTAGATTTTGTCATCCTTGATACATCCCCTGGGATATCTACAGGTTCCATAAACAGCATAGCAGCTTCGAATTCGCTCGTTGTACTCATGAAACTAGTGAATGGTGACTTGGATGGTACTCGTGAGATGCTGAGAACACTCAACGAGACGCTGAATCTAGACACAACAATAGTGATAAATCAAATCCCCCTTGTTTACGAGGAATTTGGAGGCAAGGAAAAGATTAGGTCAGTACTCAAGACACAAATGCTGGAAAAGATTGCTCACAGTTCCAAGATCAGCATTGGACCAATCATCCCCACCAATGATGAGATCCTAAAGATCGAGACGAAATACGCAATGTCATCCTTGGTAGGCAATGAAACGGATGCCCGTCCAATCCAGATAATTGAGTCTCCAGGCAGTGTATTTGCAGAGAAGATCAGAGAATTCAGCGATAAGATTATTCAAAGTACAGAAGGTTAGACCATGTCAATTGCTGCAATATATGTACTTCTTGAAGATGGACGTTGTATTTTCAACCATAATCTCGTCCCCAGCCCTCCCCCCTACCTTCTAGTGACTGGTTTGCTTGCAGCACTCCAAGATTTTGTCCACGAGGTTTCAAACAGCTATATCAAGAATTTTTCTGCGGGTGACTACACGTTCTACTGTGAAAAACGAGGTTATATTCAGGTTGTAATCGCCTCGACTACCCACTTAGAGGACAAATCGCATATAGAATTCAACCTACTTCAGATTACGTTGAGGTTCATTAACAAGTATGGGGAGCTTCTCGAAGATTGGGAGGGAGACACTGTTATCTTTGATTCCTTCATCGGTGATCTCGAAGAGATTCTCGGGAAGGACAATCTACTTATGCGTGAGTCTGTTCCTACGGATCCTCTTACTTCTCTCACACTGGTAAGACTCAACCGCGATCTACAGAAAACTGCTCAGGCTCTACTTCAGATTCAGAAGGGTACTGTGGTTGATATTAGCAAGATCAGTGAAAGAACGGTATACCAGACGCAGGGAGATTTAGACAAGCTCGTAGATCTAGGTCATATCGGGAGGTACAATGCCAATGGAAAGTGGGTTTACTTCATTCAGTAGTCTGACAGCCTTTGACTCTGATGAGAACTTTACCGAATCGATCGGGAAGCTCTAATCTTCTCTCTGCTTCCTGTGTTTCATCCAGTGTGAACTCAGAATCGATCACTGGTTCAACAATCCCGTTTAACAGTAGGTAAATAGCCTCCTCGAATTCCCTTCTATTGGCCATAGTGGAACCCATAATTCTTAGTTGTTTCCAGAAGACAAGCCCAATATTGGTCTTCCCTTCGAAACCAGTTGTAGCTCCAGCGGTGACAAGAACTCCTCCTTTTGCAAGTGATCTCAGGCTTTGCTCCCACGTCACCTCGCCTACTGACTCGAAGACTACATCGACCCCCTTCTTATTCGTATATTTCCAAACCTCATTGGACCAGTTTGGATTATCGATGTAATTGATGACATGGTCCGCTCCGAGGGCTTTTACTACTTCTGCTCTTTTTGATGTTGTAGCTATGACCTTGGCCCCGAGATATTTAGCGATCTGGATCGCAACAGTGGACAGTCCACCTCCTGCCCCAGGAATTAGAACCGTATTCCCAGGTCTGACGTTCGCCAAGGATGAGAGCATCCTCCACGCGGTCAGTGTGGTGAGTGTACCAGCAGCGATTTTTCGGCAGTCAGTCTCTTCTGGTAAAACCTGTAGATTCCGGGCAGGGACGATTGCATACTCTGCCAATCCACCCCACGAGTGTTCTCCAACCATAGAGAAATCCCTGCATAGTGACTGTTCTCCATGGAGACATTGTTGACACTTTCCGCAGAACATTGCCGCATTTACAGCAACCTTGGCCCCAAGTGTCACCTCTTTCACCTTACTTCCCACTTCTACCACTCTCCCAGTAAAATCACTTCCTGAAATGTGCGGCAGTGGGATCTTCAGTGCATGTGACCCGTTCCTCACAAAGATATCAAGTCTGTTGAGTGATGCGTAGTGAACTTCAATCTTTACCTCGTCGGGTTTGATTTCGGGCAGGTCAACCTCTCGGTATTGGATAACTGATGCATCTCCGTGCTCATAGAATACTGCGGCCTTCATATTAAGTACCTGAATCACCCTGCTAAAAATTTTGTGTGTCCTGTCAAAAGCTCCCGTATGCAACTTCTTTATACGATATATTTTGATATATTCTTATATCAAGTCTCAAAGGACAGTACATGATAAAACAGGCAAACCCTCGTCCGAATGACGAGGTGCTTGATGCTATCAAGAGAGTGATAGATTCTGGAAGATACGTGAAGGGTCCCGAATCTGTCAAACTTGAGGAGGGATTCAAATCCGTTAGCGGTTGTGAGTACAACTACACCGTAAGTTCTGGAACCTCTGCTCTGAACCTGCTTCTCAAGGCTCTTGACTACCCCATAGGTTCTGAGATAATTGTACCCGTAAACACATTCCTTGCAACTGCCAATGCTGTAGAGCTCAGTAATTACACATCGATCTTTGTAGATGTAGACGACAGCATGAACATGGATCCAGACAAGATTGAGGAGGCTATAACGGACAAGGCCAAGGCTATTATAGTCGTCCACCTCTACGGAACACCTGCAGACATGGACAAGATTATGGCTGTGGCACAGAAGCACAATTTAGATGTAATAGAGGATGCCTGCCAAGCCCACGGAGCAGAATACCATGGCAAGAAGATCGGATCAATCGGTCGTGTCGCGGCATTCTCCCTCTTTCCTACAAAGAATTTCACAGTTCTTGGCGATGGGGGAATGGTCTCCACTACTGACAGGGAGCTAGGAATCAGGATAGCCAAAATGAGAAACGCAGGTAGGGACAAGCACCCTGATGACGCTGATGAGTTCGGGTTCAATTTCAGGTTGAGCGAAATCTCCGCAGCTGTTGGTAACGCGCTTCTTCCCGACTTTGAAGCTCAAACCAAAAGGAGACAGGAAGTTGCTGCTCTCTACACTAAGGGTCTAGAGGGAGTGGGTGATTTAATCCTCCCAAAGGTACTTCCCAACACAGTTCCCGTCTGGCACCAGTATACCATAAGGACTGAAAAGAGGGATGAACTCAAGGCGTTTCTTGCAGAGAACGAAATCCAGAGCTCAATTAAATATTCTCTTCCTCTTCACCTTGTTAAGGCCTTCCAGAATAAATACCACATCCCCGAAGGTACGTATCCTGTTGGTGAGAAGATCTGTAAGACACTACTTTGTCTACCCATGCATCCATTCCTTACTGATGATGAAGTCGAGACAGTGATCTCTACAATTAAAAAATTCTATACCTAGAATATTTATACTGCGATTTTGAATTCTTGACTGGGAATTTATTACTTACCAGTTACCCTTTTCCATGTCATGAGAACAAGTAAGGCTCTTCTTTTCTCCATATTAGTGATATTGTTCTCCCTTACCCATGGCTACACAATCAAAGTGTCCGGGATATACAAGGGAATAGACGACATCGATCGATCTTTCGATTCCAAGTACGGGAGATTGTTACTTATCGATGCAACTGCTTCTTGGTGTCCTTCCTGCGATCAACAGTTGATTTACCTTAAGGATGTCTATGACATCGCTAGCTCACAAGTCTTCATTCTTACACTAAGCGTGGACTACGAAAATGACAACGTAGAGAAGGTCAAGGAAATCTAGTCAATATTTAACTCTCCGTGGGAATTCAGATGGGACAATCAACATGACTTCCAGAAGGTGTTTACTATTTATACACTACCCTCGCTCTTCTTCCTTGATGAGCAGGGTGAGTACGTGCAGATGTGGGTAGGGGTAAAATAACCCAACATCATCCTTCAAGCTCTGAATGCAGAGAACTGCGAGATACTTGTTCCTGCTACTTCAAGCTCAACTTCTGAGGAATTTGAGAATCAGCAGAGTTTGATGACCGTCTTTTCTCTAACTCGATAGTTCTCCCGGTTGTTTTATAGTGTGACCTACTCGACAATGAACTCTAAGACCAGTTCTGAAAAGATGTAATGATTTGGTAAATTGATTGAATTGTATATCCCGATTGTATATTGAAGTATTGAGTATTCTTAGCTCTGCTTGTAGATGAACCTCTCCCATGTGGAAGCGGAGGGAACTTCTTCCTTGAGACCATTCCTCTTCCTAATGAAGGCTATCTTATCGTCGAGAAGATGTGGGGGAACTGGCTCGAACTTAGCGAACTGGTATCCGAAGAAACCCCTACCAGCTGTTGCCCCTCTGATCTCATCAGCGAGACCTGTGGTTTCAGTTGTGGGGATAATTGCCTTGAGGGTAGACTGTCCACCTGCTTCTCCAATCTCCTGGATCATACCACGGTGTTGAGTCAGAAGACCAGTTATTGCGCCTAGGTAATCCTCAGGGGTCTTGACATCAATAGTCAGGAGGGGTTCGAGGAGCTGGGGTCCTGCAGTTAAGTAGGTCAGGTTGGTGGCGGCAGAGGTCATAGCGATGATCTCTGTGATACCTGTGTGTGCAGGATCAGAGTGTACTGTAGCGTCAGTGATCTCAAGAACAGTCTTCATCAGGGGTTCACCTGCGAGTGTTGCCTTCTTACAGAATGTCCTCCACTGGTTTATAACGAATTCCCTGATCCTGTCTAGTCTCTGGACACCTTTGGTGTTCTCAACTAGAAGATTGGAGTCTGATGATGCCCAGAAACCTCTGAAGAACTTCTCATCCCACATTCCGTCACTGTGCTCTGCAAGCCACTTAGATCTAGCCTTTCTGTCCATACCATCGATGTCGTCGACCTCCTTGAGTGCCTTGAAAAGTGAATCTGGCATGGGGTGCATGACAACCTGCAGTCTGTTGTGACCGTTGGGTGACTTAGTAGTGAAGGTCTCTGAGTCCTTGGTGATGGTCTCACGGTGGACGATGATTGGGTCAGTGACATCAATCGGAACCTGCTCATTGATCCTTGTGATGAGGATGTCAATCTGCAGTGGATCGATCCCTTCAAGAGTGTATTTCTTGGTCTCTGGATCCATATAGTAGCTAGCAGTGGGGTCAGCCATGATCCATGTCTTGACGACGTCACCGAGCTTTGCCACGTCCTTTTCCTTTTTGGGGAAGATAGATCGTGAAACGACTGGTTCTGCAGCATACGAGATCTTGTCAAAGCCTTCCACGTCTTTGGTAGAGTAATGTGTAAAGGACTCTCCTGCAGGGCAGATGAAGCCCTGTGCAGCGAAGAGGTTACCGGCGGGGATCTCAGGAACTGTTAGGATATCTGTAATTTCCATCACGCCCAGCCTTCTGAATTTCACTTTCTCTTTCCTGTTTATTAGCCAGATGTCATCTCCATCTTTAATGGTTCCAGAGAAAACCCTACCTATTAGTGTAGGTCTCTTGCTCCTGGGATCGATAAATATTTTGGTGATCATACCAAGGAGGGGACCATTGGGGTCTGCCTTCCTCAGTGACTGACCAAGCTCTGTCTCGACATCACCCTTCCAGATGTTAGGGATCTTATATCTCTGAGACACTACGGGGTGAGGTAGGTGCTGCACGACCATCCGAAGGAGCGAGTCGTGGAGCGGGAGATTATCTCTCAACCAATCCTTATCATTCTCCTGATACTTCTCAAATACCTTGGCGGGTGTCAGACCCTTCATTTTCAGGATCTCAACAGTAAATGCCCATCCATCCTTAGCAGACCCGACTGCAACACTGTTATCTGCAAATGAGACTTTCCATTCCTTCTTGAATTCCTTAGGAACAATTGACTTAATCTTGTTGTTGACTTGGTTGGCGATAATGTCAAGCTTGGAGAATACGTCCTTAGGATCGAGTTTGAGCTCCGCGATCAACCTATCTACCTTGTTGATGAAGAGGACTGGTTTGCAGAGTTCCTCACCAACTGCGAGTTGAATGTTTGTCTCTGTCTGGGTCATCATACCCTCGAGAGCATCAACGAGGATGATAGCTCCATCAGAACCTCTAAGTGCTCTTGATACCTCTCCTGTAAATGAAAGGTGGCCTGGAGTGTCGTTGATCTGGAAGAGGTATGTCTTCGTATCTCCGTTCTCATCGGTATAATCATAGCTGAGAATAACAACTGTCGTAAAGATTGTGATTCCTCTCTCCTGCTCTTCATCATCAGAATCTGTCATTCTGTTCTGGCCTGCAGTCTCCTCTGACATCAGACCTGCTTTTGCGAGCAGATAGTCCGCAGTAGTTGACTTACCGTGGTCAATATGCGCAGCGATCGAGAAGATCCTCCTCTGTTCGGAAGGGAACTTCATAATCATATCTCGGATCTCATCCGCGTTTTTTACCTTCATAGTAATCCCTTTGAAATTGCTTGGTAATCTTACCTGAGTTCTTCAAGGATGATGGCTTATAAAAGAAAGTAGATATTGACACTTCCTAAGAATTCCCTCTCACTGTATGAAAAAGCTATGGATCATCGATATTTGTATTTTATCCTAGCAGGTTCTTACTGCTGTTTTCTCTTGTTGAGCAATGTCTTCCCTATTTTGTAGAATGCCTCTTCGACATTGTCACCTGTGAGAGCTGAGGTCTCTATGTAACCGATACATCCAAGCTCTTTGGCCTTCTCTTCACCCTCCTTGGTATCAATCTCCCTGAGATCCTCAAGATCATTCTTGTTACCCACGAGGATGAAGAGGGCATCAGGTGACTCCTTCTTGGCCTCATTTATCCAATTCTGTGCATTTTCAAAGGTAACCCTCCGTGTGAGGTCGAATGTAACAAGACCGCCCATTGCCCCTCTGAAGAACATACCTCTCATAACTTTAAACCTGTCTTGGCCAGCGATATCCCACAGGCTGAAACATACCTTGGTTCCGTCAATAGTCTCGTACCTTGAATAAGGCTCCATTCCAATCGTCATCAGGTAAGCCTTCTGAAATTTTCCATGAACGAACCTTTGAACGAGTGCGGTCTTACCGACTGCTCCATCTCCTAAAAGTAATATTTTGAATGTAAATGAGTAATTCTCTTTTGATGACATAGGCATTCAACTTGCTTTTTGTCTAAAACGATCTAGTTTCTTCTTAATGTTTTGGTTGAAAATTGGATGAAGTGAAATTAATTAAAACATAATTTCAGCTTATTGAATCCTCACAGATTGGGAGATACAAATTGAATTTTAGATCGCTAGATCAAGTGGATTATGTGTCCTTTTACAGCATTCTTAGCGACGGTGAGTTTGGCGTAGCCAACCCGCTCGATCTGATAGTAATTCTCTCCCTCTATCCGGAGGATAGACTTCTCCAGATACGTCCTAACTGACCCAAGCGATTCTTCATCTATCACATTCTTCTTGGGCTCAAGCAGCGAGGGCACCAGAAGATCAGTCTCGACATATTCTGCGACCCATTGGATCTTCTTGATACTCCTACTGGGATTTCCCTCACTCACTTTGGCCTTTATTCCATCTTCTTCTTTACTGAGGATCTCAATATTGATGAGGTCCTTCAACCTAATTAGATCTCCCTTCTTTAGGCGATCAGCATCGTTCTTGTCTACGTAAACGACGTCTGACACATGCTGCGATCTCATTCGCTTTGAGTTTGGGGAGAACGGTAGCTCTACTATCTGATCAATTGTGTCGTCAAGAGATACCTTTACAGGTGTTCGGACACCGAAGATCTTCATGGATTTCGGTTCAAGGATCTTCTTGTTGTACCTCTCAACCACCGACCAGTCAATCGTTGAGTTCTTTGGTGTGGTTCCGTTTTCCCTGATCAGAACCTTAAGGACTTCGGGCTGTATCCCTCTCTTCTTCCACCCCTCAACTGTGAAGAGCCTGATGTCATCCCATCCAGTAACTACCTTTCTTTCAACCAGGTCCCTTAGCACTCTTCCCTTGAGGGGGCAACCTTTGATGTTGTACCTACCGTACGAGAAGAAGACCGGTACCTTACCACCAAGTTTCTTGATAATGTAGCTCTGTTGCTCCTGCCTCATGGGTCCAAATTCACCAGATCTCAAGATATGGGTGACCTTATACTTCCAATCAAGGTAGGGAGACTCGAAATCATACGTTGGCCAGACCGCGTAGAACTTGTCGAGCATAGGGTGCTGCTTGTCCACATTCCGGAACATCACAGGGTCTCTCATCACTGGATTATCAGATTTCATATCCCCTACAAGACGGATTATAGCATTCTTCAACTTACCTTGGAGCATCTGCTCAAATTGTTCGAGTACCTTCTCAGTAGAGCTACCCCTGCAGGCACACTCGACCATATCCTCCCTGTTCTTCCTCATGACATCGTGTTCACATGTGCAGATATAGAAGTCACCATTGTTGATGAATGTTCTTGCAACCTCATAGAATTCTTCGATATGCTCTGAAGCCCTTGTCTCGACATCCCATGTGATTCCCCCCCACTTCATTCCCTCCTTAATTGCTCTGTAGAATTCAGGTTTAACCTTGGCGGGATTTGTATCGTCAAATCTCAATACAATTTTTCCTTTGTACTTTTCTGCGTACATTGAGTTAATCGTGTAGTTCAGGAGTTGGCCGATATGGGGGTATTTCGATGGGTCTGGTGCCAGCCTGACAACGAGTTTCCCCTCGATCGCGTTTGGAAGGTCAACTAACTTCCCCTTTGTCTTTTCGACTACCCTCTTCTGCTCTGCGACAGTCTCTTGTCTCTTACTTAGGGCATCGGGGTCCAACTCATTGAGTAGGTTATCCACTTCCTCGATATCCATTGGAAATTTTTCAGCGATGATTCTATTTACTTTTGGCGCTATCGTCTTCGCCTCTTTTCTGAACTCAGGATACTTCCCCATAAGTTTACCTAGGACTGCTTTAGGGTTGGTTTTCCCGTCATACTCTTTGGCATTTATCAACGCCTCAATGAGGATTTTCCTCTCAATATCGTCCATTCTGACCTTGATTAAATACCGCCGATAAGAAATAATCGGTTGATACTCAGAGATTCCTGAAAACAGAGAAATCTTTGACTAGTGAGTCTTTGGAATTGAGCCTTGCATTTCGTTTAGCGAGTTCTTTCATGATCCTGAACTCAGTGCAAAGTGATCCACGGTGGCAGTCATACATTGGGACGTAGGTGTTTTCAATGGTGTTGTATACAAGTTTGCAGTCCTTCTCCTTCCCTGTACAGATCTCTACTACATCCCCACTCATGTATGCTCGGGGAGAAGCAGATGTTCTTCTCTTGGATTTTGGATTCAAAATCCATGAACTTACAACTGATGTTACTGACTGATTTGAGGAGGAATTCATAACCCCCAATCACTAAATAGGCTTATAGATAAGGGTAATACTACTGTAGTATATTGGGATTTCATAACTTCAGGACGTACTCGATGAAACTCATAAAAAGGTCATTGACATTCTCCCCACTGAGGGCAGAAGTCTCCATGTAATCTGCCCCCTCATTGTTAGCATATGCCTCTGCCTCATCGTAGGGGACTTGGCGTAATTCTTTGAGATCTGATTTATTCCCTACTATTTTGATATATACCTCTCCCACCTCCTCTCTTACCTCTCTTAACCAGATATCGAGATTTTCGAATGTCTCCCTCCTTGTGACATCATATACCAGTATTGCTCCATGGGCTCCTGTGTAATACCTCGACCTGAATCCTACCAAGAATTCTTGCCCTGCCGTATCGAAGACAAGAACCTTGATATTCTTATCATTAATGGTCTCCCTTTTTATCAACCAGTCCACACCCAAGCTGGGCTTGTAATTGGCTGTGAATTTGTCATGAGTATATCTGACGGCCAAACTAGTTTTGCCTACCCTTCCATCACCTAAGAGCAACAATTTAACTTTGATATCTTGAGGACGCATTTACACTCTTTTTACATCATCTCTTTACTTATACCTTTTTGTTTTATGAAATTCAGATATTGAATAAATCATCAAATTCGACGCTCTCTAATACAGTCTTCGACATAGGTTGGGAAGATTATTTAAGGATGGCATATCATTGAGCAATAGAAATGTTATTGGAAATACTCGCGGATGGTTCAATCAAAGAGAAGAGAACCAAAACCTTCAGACCGAATAACAAAAAGGTATACCTTCTTCTCGACGCAGAAACTGAGACGATATATCTATGGCAAGGTGAGAATACCTCTGTTCAGGAGGGATTTCTCGGACTCAAGTACGGTAAGGAGTTCAAGAAATCTCTTCGGTATGATCTCGTTCAAGTCAAGAACTTAGAGGATGACAGTGAGTACAAGGAGAGTTTAAAACTACACCTGAAGAATATCAAGGAAGGAAAGAAGCTCCCGAAAAAACACGCAGATCTGCTTGAGCGGAAGAGCAAGGAGAAGGCAAGTGAAGAAGAAAAGGAAGAAGAAGCTCCCATGCACCTTAAGGATATTCTCAAACTGCTAGAGAAGGAGAAACCACCAAAGGGGATGATCCGTGATTATATAGTTGCCAAGGGTTTGGTCTATACCACTGATGAGGATAACATTCTCCCGTTGGAGGTTCCAGAGGACGGAATATTCGATGCCACAAACTATGCACCTCGGGTGCTTCTCAAGGATTCCGAGATTCTGGCAATAGAATTTTGGCGTCGTCCATAATTTCATATCTGTACAATTGTTCAAATTTTATCGGAAAGTTTGAAAACTCAAAAATGCGTTGAACGATATTCGTGGGCTATAACTCGAATAGTGTTAGTACACATCTGCGAATAAAGCCCAAAGAAACAATAGAGATAATATAAATACCATTCAAGATCGTATTGTAAAAATATATGTAGGTGTCCTCTAGTTGTGAATATTTATGACCCGTTCGTAAATCGGATTAGGCGCCTTCTTTCTGGTAAAGTGTCTTAGAAGTTCTACAATAAATGGTGAACACATCCTCTACTACAAGATTTCGTACTTCCAAAAAAAGGGGGGTATTTTGGACATATGTACATGTTGAAAAAGAAGTTTCTGCGAATTCTTCTAGTATTTTAGTAAATGCTTAAGTAATTGATTAAAATGTGAAAATGTAAATTTCCGCGAGAAGGGCATTTCCCGTATTGTTTTTCACTTCGCGAATGAGAAATCCTTATTAAGTAATGCTCTTAGAAGAACTTAGCCTTAACGGGCTAAAACGTAAATGAGGTAAACAAATATGGTAGAACTTCTTGTACAATCCAAGGTTAGACAATACATCAAGGACAAAGGTCTGAACACTGGCGGTGACTCACTCGAGGCAATCGAGAAGGCACTCAAGGTCACTCTTGACGACGCAATCAAGAGGGCAAAGGGTAACGACAGAAAGACCCTGATGGCCAAAGACATCTAAGTTCTTTATTTTGTAAACAACTAACCACAATTGAAGTAAATTTAATAATCTGCATTTCCAAGTTGATACTGTGCCATCTAAGAGCAGAAAATTGTACTATGAGAAAAAGAGGATCTCCAAGAAGAAACGGGAAGAGGAAGAGAACCCGAAACAGGTCAGACTTGAGAAATCTAGGAGACCGGGCTCAAAGACAATTGGGGTGATCTATTTCATATTAGCAATTATTGCTTCTATCTTCTTCACTATCAGCGACCTCTTGATACCTGGGATTTTAGTTACTAGTGTACTAATCTTCTTCAGTATAAAGAATTTCCGGGATGCTCCGGTTGTACCTGTTTAAGACATGATCTACTGGTCTCCACTAGGCAACTGGTATATCAGCTATATGCAGTAATAGAATTCAAATACGGTTCCCCCTCATGTTATTGAGGTAATACATCCTATTATAATAGCTCAATCAACCCAATAGTGATAATGGTGCTGAGTCAGCGTAATAACGGAAGGATGGGCCAAGTAACAGGTAACCAACTCCTAGATGAACTAAAAAATGAACTTGAAGATGGCTTGTCCGCTGAATCCACAGTTAGAAAGGAACAAAGCGTCACTCTCTCAGACTACCTTCTATACTGGACATACCTACTCTTCGTAGCCACTATTCCTCTGCTATATCTTTACATGGGGACTCTTGTACAGAGCTACTTAGTCCTACCCCTAACCCTCTTGATCTCGGGAATTGTATCCAACTTGATCACTGTTTGGAGAATTGACAGGAGGGTGTCTAGTTCCACACACGGGGGAATTGATAACCGGATGGATTCTGCAATATTCACCTTCTTCCAAATCAGTATAGTTCAGGGTTTGTTCATCCTCTTTGTCCTTAGCTCCCTTTACTTCGTTGAAGACTACATCCTCTTCACAATCTTCGGTAGGGAGATCGAGCTCTATATTATCCTTACTCTGACGGTCGGGGGATACCTCTATGTCTTCAAGCTCAATTCGCTTTCGTTCAACTGGTACCTAACAGGCCAACCTTTTTGGATTCCGATAAAGGAGATACTCGTGATCCCTCTATCATCTGTGAAGAAACGATTGGCCGTGTTTAGACTCCTCTTGTGGACTCTCTCGCTTGCAACCGCTTATATTCAGATTCAGGTTCCTGATACATACCCCTACCTTTCATTATTCCTGGCATTGACTTACCTTATCTTTGGTAGGCACTACATCAGAGAAGACCTGAGGTTCACTATGAGAATGTCTCTCACTGTAACCACCAGGATAAATCAGAACCTTCCCAAACCAGTGGTCAGCCCTGAAGAGGATTATGATCCTGCTCTCGCCAAGAACCTCCTAACAAAGAGTTCATCTAACATTCAATTTGCTGATCCTGAAAACCAAATAGTCAGGAAAAGTAATAATGGATACAGAACTCCCCGCAAAGAGGTGTTGGATGAGAAAGCACGTGAGTCTTTCAACAAATTGGTGCAGACAGTTATTTCTCAGAGGGAAGAAATCAACAAATTATACAGAAATACAAATTCTCGATACTCTGCAGACTAAGAATCGAAACCGTCTATCTCTCCGAGGTCATCGTAAGTCTGTCTTACTGCCTCATGAACCTGATCCTCGGTCTTGGCACCTGTGCATACGAGGTTACCACTCTGGAAAAGGAGGAGCACGGTCTTGGGGTTCTTTAGTCTGTAGATAAGCCCAGGGAACTGCTCTGGTTCATACATAGACTGATCCAACCACATTGCAGCAAGCTCAAGGTTAATTGTCCTGTTGTTGAAATTCCCGGATGCAACGATGTTCTGAACGATTATCTCTGGTTTCTCCTCGATTGTTGTGCCAACAGATCTCAAGATCTCGATCATATTGTAGACTCCTTCATGAACCATTTCTTCTGATTTTGCACCTGTAATTACAAGCTTTCCACTTGAGAAGACAAGCGAAGAAATTTTTGGCTTCTTTGTCTTGAGGATCAGTCCTGGAAACTGTTCTGGATTGTAGGATACCTCCAGCTCATCGTCGTCAATCAGTTGCTGGAAGATGCTCACGAGGTTTATCCTCGTAAACAAGTTGACACTTGCAACACAATTCTGAATAACAATTTTAAAATCTAAACCGTCCTTAGCATTTTTTTCAGCAGCATTTAAATCAGAACTCATACAATAACCTAAGATGAAGAACCACTATTGTATTTATAAAGGTTTATAAGTACTCCTTAAAAAACGCTTTTTAGAATCAGGGTATAAGGCTTTATCAGTGGGAAATCAGTCATCTAAGAAATCAGACATTGAGATTCGCCCCTTACAATTCTTGCACTTACCTATGGCTTTAGCCCATTCAAGCATATGACGCTTGTGCGCAATTTTTCCACAATGAGGACATTTCACATATGTATCACCAGCTCCGATAGATTTGTTGCAAACTAAGCAGTTGGTCATCTGGAAAGACGCGATAAGTGAGGCACTCTTGGTCTTAGCGGTATAAGACGGGGGTTCTTCTACTTGGACAGGAGGCGCATTGATCTTCGGTGAGACAGAGACATTGGTCGTAGTGGAGGGTTGGGGTTGATTAGCAGGTTCTGTCTGAGTGACTGGTTGGACGGTTGGTGTGGATTGTGGTATCGTGGTGGTTCTCACATATCTTTCAGTAGATGGTATTCCATTAGCAATTTCGATTGCCATGGCTTCATCAGTCTTACCGATTGCTCTCAGAAGAGCAGCTGCAGTGGAGACCTCACCATGTTTATTGTACAATGTCTGAACCAGATTGTTAACCGTTACCTCAATCAGCTCTGGATTCGATCTATTCAAGTAGTCGACAATCTCAAGAGTTCGATCTGGTCCCAATCTGGCGAGTGCCAGAGCTGCTTTGAACACCTTATTCTCCTTTTTAAATTCCTCATAAGCCCTGAGGAATTGCCTCGAATTATAATACCTCTCTCCTAGGTCTACTGTTTGTCTCTGATAGGAATGCAGTGGTGTTGTTAGAGTTTCAGATCTAGCCTGGTTCCTGTTTCTAAATGATTCATTGTCAATTCGACTGAGTGCAGAAGGAGGCCTTCTTTTCTTCTCCTTCTTCGGGCTTAGCATCTTAACCACACCAAATATGATTACAAACACAAGTATTATGACCAGTACTTCCAATATCTGACCCCAAATACAATTTGACTGCTATCCTTTTTAGATATATCTAAATTTTCGAGGAATTTTTCTTACACTAAATATTTGTATTTGATTTCATTCTCATCTCGGCTTGTTGTTTCTTGACGAGGATTTCATTTGTGGCTAGGGTCAGTGCCTTCATCATCCCTAACTTGGTTTGGGGGATCTCAGGTATATCGTACTCATCAATAAGTCTCTTAATATTGGGGTACTCGTCCAAGTATGGCTCTAAACCGTCCGAGATAACAAAGACCTCATCGGTGAAAATTTCAATCATGAACTTATCATATTCCTCTCCCAAGGTTTTATCATTGATCTGTCTGGCAATTGATTCTATCTGATCGATGAACTCCTTCTTCTCATCGGTCTCGAGTTTCTCCACATATGGCCAAATCGTCGGGAGATAACCGAACTGCAGACTCGGAGCAATTGAGCTTAGGAGTAGTTCCTTGTCGTTGTCAATGTACATCCTGAACAAGTCGTCTCCTTCTAGACCTATTCCAACTGACCAATCCTCGAGGACAGTGTCAGG
>WAMJ01000162.1 GCA_015522385.1 Candidatus Heimdallarchaeota archaeon | reverse complement strand
TGAACACAAGCCTCGACGTCCAGAGTTCGCGATATGTAGGAGGTGAGGGGATAGATCTCTCCTCCTCAATCTTCCCGTACAAAGAGGGTTACGGAATAGTAGGCTATACCACATCTTCCGACTTTGCGGGGAGAGAATTAAGCAATTCAAACTCAGAAAGCTACTTTATTTTCTTCTCCGATGATCATGTAACCAGCAAATCCATAACCGTATCCACCAGTCAAGATTTACAAGGGAGCACCTCCTTAACGGAGACGTCGTATTCTACTCGTGAACCAATTCGAATACTATCGCTTGTTCCAACTCTAGGTATCATCTTCTTTTCCGCATTTTCACGTCGACGACGGGATTAGTGAGAGGGATGAAACCACTGATCTCACAACCAACTGTACCCCCATCTGAAAGGGGTGTTGATCTGGGGGTACCTGTAGAGATAATATCCCCTGCTTGAAGAGGTATTATTCTTGATATGAAGGAGACAAGGAAAGACGGTCGGAACATCATGTTTCCAATGCAGTTCTCTCCAATGGTTTCTCCATTCCAAGTCGTCCTTACCCGAATATCATCTATGGATTCTACCGAATCTGTCGTCTTAAGCTGTGAACCAATACTAATGAAGGTGTCAAAGACCTTAGACAATCCCAAATATCTCGTGTTTTTCCGCAGGATATCTTCTGCAGTCATGTCGATAATTGGGATGAAGCCTGCTGTAAACTGCTGCCAACTATCTTCCGGGATATTTCTCCCATCTTTCTGTATAACAATTCCCAACTCTGCCTCACCTGTCGTACGTTCGGAGATATCAGGGATAAGAATGCTATCTCCTGGTCCAATTATACTGTTATGGAACTTAAAGAAGATGACGGGATACTCCTCTGGTCTTTTCTCATCAAGATCGGATGCATGCTCCACATAGTTCAATCCTATCCCAATGATTCTCCTTGGTCGTGGATTGAATGGAAGAAGATGGGCATCCTCGATTGAAATCCCTCTATCCGAAACTCTATCAGGTTCGAGTATTTTTTGGAATCCTTCCTCATCAAGAGTTGAGGTGTCAAGATCAAGAATTGGGAAGACCTTTTCTCGTAGAATTCCATAGGAAGTCTCCCCATTGTACCTGAATCTTACGATATCCATGACTTACTAATCCTTGACTAGTACTTTATTCTACTGTCAGCGGAAAATCCTTATCTTCGGAGAATATATCCGTAAGGTATGTCATGGTTCTATCAACAGGGACCCAAACTTACCAACCCTTATACTTCAGACACCATTCTCAGGGATCTTCTGCAGAAACTACTCCCCGCAGATATCCTGAACAAGGTCGAGGACGACTTCAAGAGATTCGGTCAGCGAGTAGTGGATGAGATTGAACAGCTTGGTGAACGTGCAGAACGAGAGGAGCCGCAACTCATCAATTTCGACGTATGGGGGCACCGGGTAGACAAGCTTGTAGTATCTACTGCATGGGATAAACTAAAAGATATTTCTGCAGAGGAGGGTCTCGTGGCAATCGGTTATGAGCGGGAATACAATGAATACTCAAGGATCGTCCAGTTCGTTAAGCTATATCTCTTCACTCCTTCATCTGCCGTCTATACCTGCCCTCTTGCAATGACCGATGGTGCAGCACGTCTGCTGGAATTGTATGGTACGGAACAACTTAGGAAAGAGTATCTGGGAAGGTACACCGACCGGAATCCTTCGAATTTCTACGTCTCGGGCCAGTGGATGACAGAGCGCACTGGGGGTTCCGATCTCGCTAACGCAGAGACTATCGCTCGTATGGTAGATGGTGAATGGAGACTATATGGGCCCAAATGGTTTACCTCTGCAATAACAGGTGACACTGCGATGACCTTAGCACGAATTGAGAATGAGAATGGAGTAATTGAGGGGAGCAGAGGTCTAAGCGTCTTCATACTGGACATTTTCAAGAATGGTGAACCCAATTGCCTACGTCTAGACCGGTTGAAGGACAAGCTAGGTACAAGAGCCTTACCAACAGCGGAGATAGAGCTGGAAGGGGTTCCTGCGAAGCTTGTAGGAGAAGTAAACAAGGGGATCAAGACCATCGCTACAATGCTTAACATCACCCGTCTCTATAATGGGGTCTCTGCAGTATCGTATGCTCAGAGAGCAGTACAGTTAGCCTTCGATTATGCTAAAAAACGAGAAGCATTCGGAAAAAGGCTCGTCGATCTCCCACTTCATAAGGAGGTCTTAGAGAACGCCCAGAATATTGTCACGGGATGTCTGTACCTCACCTTCTTCTCCGTCTCCCTGATGGGTAAAGAGGAGTGTGGTGTTGCAACAGAACAGGAGAGTCTTCTTTTCAGGTTACTCATTCCAGTTACCAAGCTTTATACGGCTAAGATGTGTCTCAGTGTTGTCAGTGAGATGGTCGAGGCTATGGGTGGTGCGGGGTATCTAGAAGATTCGGGATTTCCTAGATTACTGCGAGACAGTCAAGTCTTCTCCATCTGGGAGGGCACTACCAATGTACTCTCTCTCGATGTCATTCGGGCCATATCGAAGAACAATGCCCTAAAAGCTTGGTCTAAATATATCTCCCAATCTGGAAATAGTAAGATTAAGAATAACCTTGCTCTTCTCCTCACTGAGGCCGAGAAATATCCTGATCCTTCGGTAATCGCGAGGCGTCTATCCTACTCAATAGGGAGAATCACGATCGCGTATCTACTTGACCATTTCATCGGTGATACGAACATTGTCGATTTCTGGTTATCTATCGGATCGAGAGATTATCTTTAACTATTGATTACCAACGGCATCATACTCTGTTCCCCTTAGGTTCTCAAACGTCGGTTTTGCGGTTCTGAAAGCAAACGCCAGCATGAGGAATGAGGACAGCACTATTGGAGGTGCTACGAATATCATATCGACTGATCCCGTAAAGACGAATAGTTGCAGAAGACCAAAGATCAAGGAAAGCATACCTACTGACTCATACCCAATTGCAACGATAACTGACATACTGAATGCGTTGTTGAATTTCTCCCTCTCCCTCACCTTTGGTTCCAAGAGTGATGCCACTAAGAGGGCCACAAGTACCATCGCCGCTCCCAATACAATTCTCAGTAAATTTTCAGTCTCAGGATCTGGTGTAATCTTGGATGAATCTGCAACTTCAAAAATCAGAAGTAGGTATAGTAGAAGTAAGTACATCAACGGAGCAATGGAAAGAACATAGAAAACAATCAGTGAGTTCTTTATTACCTTATCGTCAACAACCCTAGTCTCTGTTTCCATGTTCTGTTCTGTGAAGACTGAACTATTTAATCTTACGTTTCACAAGGAATTAAAGTGCTGAAAATTGATTACAGATTCTTTCAAGGTGCAAAAATCTATTCCTAATTTCATTAATTAGTATTGTCTCTTTCCCCTCTTCTTCAGAACCTTAATATCCTTGTAAGGTATCCATGTGATTATGGTATTCCTGTATTTGGGTGTCTTAGGGTTAGTTGCTTTGGGCACTTTACTCTTCCTGTTCCTCTGGAGCTTCCTGATTGGAACAAAGAATATGCTCCAAAATATTATAGGAGGCGTCCCTCGGTTTATACTGACATTCGGACTTTACCTCATCGGATCATGGCTATGGATATATTTTGCACTTCCTAATATTGTGTCTGCTTTCTGGTATTTTCTAATCTTGAACTTAGTGGTGGGTGGTCTGAGTATCTTCGTCTCATACGTTGTTGAATCTGGTGGTGTGAGTGGCAAATTCCCATCATCCCTTGTTAATGCCCTATCGTTCATTGCATTCTTCTTTGTCTTCTTCGCTCTTGATAAGATAATTCCACTTCTTTTCTCAATTCCTCTGTATGCCAACCTAATTCTCGGACCGATCAAAATGGGGGATATCCTCAAAGGTAGAGTGACTGCAAATTCAATCACCGAGGTCTTCAACGTCAGTCGAACTATGCGGATGAGGAAATCGCTTGTGCTTACAGTACTTTTCTTCCTCCTCATCCCTATCGTCATAGGTGGAAACCTCTTCTTCTTCTACTCGGTGGATCGAGCAGAGTACTTCGAAGAGAGTGTTCAGAGCTCGGATAGTGATCTCCCATTCACCTCAAAGATTGACGGTGAGATGCTTAGAGTCGTTGACCTTGATCTCGCACAGTCAATCATGAAGAAGAGCAACAGGTTAGGTTCTAACACTAAGGTCACAAATATTCACCTTGGAAATATAAATGGATCAACGTACTGGATCGGAGCTGTCCTTTTCGATGGAGATGTATTTCTCAGACAGGATCTCAATCACTATCAGGGATTTATCGCAGTCGACTTCCGGGATCCTGACAAGACCCCTATCATAATTGAACAAAACTTCTATGTTGGGTCAGATCTAGCTCTAGACAATAAACTAAGTCGGGTAATCTACAACTACGATCAAAATTACATCCCAGGTGATAATTCCTACTATACTTTGGGTGATGATGGAAGGATGAGACTCATCGTTCCGTATAGCATCCGAGCATCCCCTGTCTTTGCTGGTGTAAAGGGAGCAGGTATCATCACCCAGGAGCTGTATCTCAAGGGTGGAGTGCTTGAAATCACGAGCAATGGCACTGTCACTGATTACAAGGACCTCTCAACTCTTCCACCCTATGCAAGGGTGCAGTTCTATTCGGAGACTTGGTTGGAATCCATGGTTCAGTCGTGGGGAAGCTCCATAACTGAGATCTCCCCCAAGAGGCAGTTCGGACTATTGACCTCCAAGGGCGGAATCTTCAAATCACAGTGGAAGATGGGGATCGACGACGACGTGCGAGTGGTCATTGACCCTGACACAAGGGAGAACGTTCAGTACTTCCTCCTTGAGAGCACAGGCTCCGATAATCAGGTTCTCAGGGGTGCCATGAAGGCCAACGCATCGGGAATCTTCTTCTACGACTGGTCGGAGTATGGATTCATAGACTCCAATGCAGCTCGAAGTTTTGCAGAGACTGAAATAACCAACCAGTTGGACACGACCACCCATGGGTATGAGACCCTCTTACCACTTCTCTACCCCATTAGGGACAATCCTCAAACCTTAGAGGACTACGCATACGTCATCCCTCTGCAATTCAGAGGTGTCAGATTTGGTGGCGTTGTCATATTGGATCCGTCTGATAAGACAGGATCCCATAGTGCAGTAAAGATCGTGGATTCCGAAGGAGACAATAACATCTCAAAGGTTATCGACATAGCTATCGAAGAGTACTTCTCAGGTGATTCAGGTGCACCTTCTGGACAGCTGACCATAGATTCCAAATTCGACTATGTGAGTAACGGGTTCACTGTCTATGTGATGACGGGTACATTTGTCTCTCCTACGATTAACGACACAATTACAGTAGTGTTCGAGCAGGAAAGGATTAGCGATCAAAAAGACTGGATTAAGGTTGTGACCTCTGTTCCTGGAGACGTTATACAGATTACTATTGTAATGGAAAGTGGCGTTTACTACGCGGTGGACATTCAGTAAGGTCAAAGAAATGCTGTTCTAGTTCTTTCGATAGAATTGATACTCTATTCCAGTCTTTTTCTCACTCAATTCCCAGAGCTTCTTGACAACTAATGAATCAAATAATTTATAGTCCTGATATTATGTACTATCTAGAGTTCTCGCATTCGTCTGATACAATTTATTTCATAAGAAGCAGATAATTTGATACTCAGCACTACATGAAATGACCATCGCTGATCTCGGTGCCAGACCCCACTCATGTACATCGATCGATCGTGGAAAAAAGATACCGAAGTGCAAATAGCCCCTAGGCTCGGAAAACCCTTTTGAAAGAAAATAATCTCCTTCGGATTGTCAGTGATTAAATGGAGAAGAAGGTAGACG
>WAMJ01000161.1 GCA_015522385.1 Candidatus Heimdallarchaeota archaeon | reverse complement strand
TCTTCTGGCTCTCCAAGATCCTAAACCTGAACAGATTATTGACCTACCTCCTGAGATAATACAAGAAGCGAAGAAGTCACTTGAGAAGATGGTTGCCTAATTAGATGTACTGTATAATTGGCTGGAACCCTATGTAAACTGCTACCGCATTTGTAATATAAACCAGAGCATAAGCGATCATCGTGATCCACATCGATCTCTGGAACTCCTCCTTCACCAAGACCATCTTGACAATATAGGTGGCAAGCACAAATCCGAGGATAGGTACAATCCCCCCGATTCCTGGCAAGAATGTCCCCAAGAAGCCAACTGCTGCACCAGCAGCGATTATGACTATTATTACAAGGAGGGCAGTAATGACTGCGAGCAGGAAATACCCAGCTGTGAGCTGTGGCTTGCCAGAGCCTAATAGTTTGTCCCCGATAAACAAGAATATTGCGATGAGAAGTATCGAGATCGCAATGATGATGATCTGGTCGAACATAATCCCCGAACTATTTCAGGAAATTTAACTCTTTAGCAATTAACTGGAAACCATGCTCAGCCATTTCACGGACATTTTCAAAGATATTTTTTTCTTCAGACATTTCTTCATATGTGAACCACCTTAATTCAAGATTCTCTGGAGACAACCATTCCTCCTGCTCTACGACTGCGTAGAAGATGAAGTCCATATGATAGTGGTTTTCCTCGATCTTCTCCATAATAAGATGGTGAGGGAGTAACATGTACTCAGCTCTATTGTCCACTTTTCCGTACTTGGAGTTGAGGATAAACATCGGATTTATTTCTCCGATCTCCTCTTTGATCTCTCGGCGTGCAGCTTCTTCTGGAGATTCGTTCTCTTCGATGTGTCCACCTGGTGGAAGCCAAGATTCCAGTTTCTTATGGTAAAGAAAAAGAGTTCTGGAGAAATCAGGAGTGAATAGATATGTTGTGGCGGTGAAGTGCTTCACTACCTTCCCGAATATACCTAGATAATAGCTTTACTGTCCAAATCCTAGATAATATAGTATTCCGTAGTGGTTTGTTATTCCCGCAAGGATCAGGGTTCCTTGAATAACACTCGTGAGGGAAAAAATCGTGATAAGAGGGCCCCATCCTAGGACAACGAGAACTGCGTCCAATGTCTTCTCAATGAATAGTGTGGCAATGAGGATGATAAAGACTACGAACAGCATGATGATCGCTACCAAAGTTATTGGCAGATCACTTGCTCCATCTCTACCCACGAGTAGTGCAATACCGATGAAACCTCCTAGGGCCACGATCACTGACAAAGTGACCGCAAGTGGGAGGTCCTTCATCGGTCTCGCGAGAAGGGAAAGACCTACTAAGAACATTAACAAGAGTGTATAGTTAGAGTACACCCCTTCTTGATCAATGGAGTAGATTATTATCGCTGGCATGATGAGAAGAATGAACCCGAAGACGAAGCCTAGTCCTTGAAGGACTTTGCTCTCCTCTTCCCTTTTCTTGAACATCCTGTCAATACCTAGGATCACTCCCAGAAGTCCAGACACAATCAGGACTATAGTGTAGTTCTGAGCAATTATATCGAGAACCATAATTGACGATACGATAAATATGATATAAAGGTTAAACAAAAAAAAATGTACACTTGAACATCTAATCCAAGATTTCAGTCCATTACTTACCTACATATACTACCCGAGTCAGGTGAGAGCATGGATGTAGTTAAGTTCCTTAGTGAGATGGTGCAACTAGATAGCTCAATCAATCCAAACGAGGGGGTATTTCCCGATAGCTTGACACGAGATTTAATCGCCAAGGTTGCTATTGAATTGGGATTTGAACAGTTACCACTGGGAAATTGTATTTACCCAAACTCCACTCGAGAAATCTATCCACTTCTTGTCTATAAGAGAGGTATTAACGAAGGAAAGAAGATTCTTTTCCTTGGACACATCGATGTAGTCCCTGTACCAGAAAATGAGCAGTGGGATCATGCAGCTTTCTCGGGTACTGTGGAGGGGGATCTTCTCTATGGGAGGGGATCTAGCGATATGAAGGGAGGTGTCGCTGCCTTCTTCAAAGCATTTGAGAATAAAATAGATGCGGGTACCGTGATAATAGCACTCTCTGGTGACGAAGAGGTTGGGGGAATGGCCTCGATGCCTATGATTGTGGATGCCCTAAGGGACAACGGGCTCCTACCTGATTATGTCATCAATGCAGAACCCAGCAGGAACAATATAATCGTCACACAGCGAAGAGGTGGAACATGGCTGAAATACACTTTCCCTAAGTTGAAAACAACTGCTAAAGGGGTTGTGAAGAAACAGGAATTCAAATCTGTTCAAAGTAATGGTTCTCAGACCTTACATAGTAGTGCTTTTGTTCTAGGTGCTGATATCCATGCGTTTATTGCAGCCGCTAAGTTTTGTGTAGATCGCCCCGTGATTGATATCCACAGTACATCGATAAAGGAGAATGCGGTTCCAGAGACTGTGACTGTCACCTATATCGATGACTCAGTGGAGGGTGAGTCTGTTGAGTATGACAGAAATCTTAGCCTTATGATGACCGCAATTGCTTCGATTGGATCCCTACATCTTCCAATTCTTCCCAGTAAGTTTGGCTCCTCTATTTGCCCTAATATTCTTAAGATAGATGAAAACATCGAGCTCACCATTGATATTAGAGCAATGCTCGAATCTCCTGAATCCCATCGGATTATGGCTGAACTAATACTTGAGAATTTCAAGCGGGTGGGATTAGAGGGTTCCTTCGAAATTACTGCATCTATTAATCCAGTTTTTGTGGACCCTCAGAGTTTCCTTCCTCAAAAACTCAAAGAAGTCGCTGAGGATTCTGGGATGCATATAATTGATGTAGGTGAGAAACTAGGTGGTGCGAGCGATACGAGGTTCTTCACATCTATTGGTATTCCTGGAGTTGAACTTGGTCCAGAGGGGAAGAATGAGCATGGACCTAACGAGTATGTCAGCCTCAGCTCCATCCATAGACTGGTCGAGATATTCAAAAGAATCTATAATGAACTTGTCTAGATTTGATGCTGAGGTGGGTATTCTCCTATAATTACATAACTATACTTGTTCCCTTTGGGATCTATGAGATATCCACTGTAGCCAAAAGGGACTGAACAAATGGTTCTACTCTTTCCTCTCGTGATGATCTCCACCTCCTTCTTATCCTCTGTGAACAATTGTTCAACATCCCCGTCAACTCCGACGAGCATTGTTCGGGGCTTTCCACGGTGGAACATCCGCGAGACCGTTTCTTGGCCGAGAAAACACCCTTTTTCAAGTGTGATAGAGTCCATCATACCCACTTCTAAGGGATGCTTGCCTAAGAGCAGATCTGAAGGACACCCATTGTTAAGAATCACCAGTTCATCAAAATCATCTGGACTCTCAAATTGTTCATGCCAGTCGAATTCTCCCCTGAGATCCCCCAAACCGGAGATTGATTGTTCTCCAGTCTTGAAGATAACTGGTGGTAACTCATCTGTTAGATCCTCTAGCTTGACAGATACATTCAGATTGTACTTGAGCAAATCCTCAACCAAATTACTCCGATACACAGGACTCGTGATGAGGTAGAAGCTGTCACCGTCTTTTCTAACCCAAAAAACTGATCGAATTTTTCCTTTCGGTGTTAGGAGTAGTGCCCTTCTCCATTCCGTGCCTAGGTCTTGGAAATCTATCGATACAATTCCATTGAGATACGTGGATGCATCCTTCCCACTGACTCTAATGGTCGTCCATTTTTTCAGTTGAATACTCATTGGCCATAATTCTTGGAGTTGGATTAAATCTATTGCTTATCTAACTTTGACTTGAGTGTGTTGTACATATACTCTGTCAGTTTACTCAGGTCGTAGTCTGGTTCCCATCCCCACTCCTTTCTCGCTACTGAGTCATCTATCGACCTTGGCCAAGAGAGGGCTATTTCCTGTCTGAAATCGGGTGCATACTCAATTTGGAATTCTGGAACGAACTTCTTCAGCTCATCTGCAAGCTGGGCAGGGGTAAAGCTACAGCCTGCCACATTGAATGATCTGTGCTTGAGGTTCTGCTCAGGTGCTTCGAGGAGCATGATCGTAGACTTCAGGCAGTCCTGCATTGACATCATCGGCATCAGAACATCGTGATCCACGAAACAAGTGTACTTGCCTGTAAGGATTGCATCGTAGAATATCTGTACTGCCCAGTCAGTTGTTCCACCTCCTGGTTGGGCGCCAGCGGAAATTATCCCTGGATACCTCAGGGTTCTGAAGTCAAGACCATACTTGTGCGCATAGTACTCCCCTAATAGCTCCGTATAAACTTTGGAGACCCCATAGATGGTATTAGGTCTCATAATAGTGTCATTAGGTGTACCATCTTTTGGAGTGTTAGGGCCAAATGCTGCAATAGAACTTGGGGAAAGTACCCGTTTAACTCCCTCCTGTCTGGCGACTTCAAGGACATTTTGAATACCACCCATGTTAACGTCTAGGGCTAGTTGTGGATTCTTTTCACCAGTGGCTGAGAGTATGGACGCGTTATGGATTATCATATCTACACCGTGATCCTTGACGATTTTTCTCATAGCCTCTCTGTCCCGTGTATCAAGTATGATGAATGGATCAAATACTTCTTTGTTTACTGGTTCTCGAATATCTGTTGAAATAACAGTATAGCCCTTTGATTTTAGCATAGGAATAAGTTCGGTTCCAATTTGTCCCAAACTTCCAGTTACGAGTACTGTAGTCATAGCGTTGGCTCAAATCGTATGACATGGTATCCTTTAAGTCGATTGCTGTTATGATACAATGAAAATTACAATGAAAATTACAGAAAGAGTTTAACCCTGTGCTACGATGAGAGCATCACGTGGGTTGTAAACTGCCCCCTCTTCTCCAGCAATGGTGTAGACCACCTTGACCGTAGCATTGGGTTCAATGTTCTCGAAGGTCCAGACCCTTTCCTCTCCAATATCGGTCTCTGTGCCTTTTTCGGAGGTAACCGGTGGCTCTTCGACAGTCTCGCCCACAATGCTGAAGCCCTTGGGGATGATGTCTTTCAGGGTAAAGGTGACAGTAGCACTACCCTCATTAACACCTTCTATAGTGATACGGTAGGCATTCTTGCCATCCACCACAATACCTTGGTTCATCTTGGAGATCTCGACATCGATACGCTCATGGACGATCTCGATTCCTACAATCTCATCCTCGGTTCCCGCCACGATCTTCTGATCCTCGGCGTCGTAAATCCATGCCTCTACCTTGCAGGGTGCTTTCTGTGGTGGAGAGTCCTTAGCAGGTCTCAGAAGCGTTACGGGATATCGTACTTCGATGATATCGTTCTCCTTCAATCCCGCCACAGCATCTTCTCCCTCACCGACCTTGAAGAGATCATTCTCCTCCATATGCTCGAATTTTACCGTGAAAGTCCTACTTGCAAGGTTTACCTCCTGTTGGGACGTTGAGAAATCACCTTCCTTCGTCGATCCCTCTGTTTCTTCCGGAGCTTCATAACTCTCTACTTCTCCCTCGTCTGATATTTCTCTGGTCTCAGTCTTCGCTGGTTCACCAGTTTCACTCCAGTTCACACTATCGGGCATGTCAGGGCCATCTCCGAGGGCATTACCGCTAATTGAAAAGCCCTCGGTCAATCTCTGCCCATTGTAGTAGACTTCAATTGCATCTTCCTTGATGTCACTGAATCCTTCAGGAACTGAATCAGTAATCTCAAGCGCTTCGAGTGGATATGTTCCTATGCCTTTGACCTTGACGACTGTTGGTACAACGGTCTCCCTGTAGGACGGTGCCTTCTTCAAGATGTAGTCCTTGGCAATACCCACTGAGAGGAATTTCAGATTCTCTGGTGGGACGGTAAGGGCCGTTTGTGTGTACTTCTCGACGAATGACTGAACAGTGAAGTTCAGTGTGCGACCGAAAGTCGGTGTTCCTTCATCAGTCTCATAGACGAACTCAAAGTCGTTCTTCTCTCCTGGAACAAGCTCCCTTTCGTTCTCGGATACCGCGGTACCATCCCAGTCAATGATCGGGGTCTCCTCACCACTGATTGATCCAGCCATAACCTTGAGCGAAAGCATTTCGTACACGAACTCAGAAACGTTCTCCAGGTGGAGCTCACAATCGAACACACCTGGCTCTTCTTCTCGTTCTCGCCTCTTAAGCGACTGCTTCAGATCGGAAATACCATCAATGTTCTTATATTCCAGACCCGAGAACAGGACATCTGGTTGCCTGTAGATAATCTCCAGATTTCCTGTCTCGTATGATTCGACACCTTCTGGCAGGCTTCCGCTTATCTCCACGGTCATTGTGGCGGTGTCTCCAGCAGGAAGTTCCTCGATAGTAAAGATCACTGTCTTGCCTTCGACCTTGCCACTGCCCATCGTTGTATTGTTCCCTTTGGGAGTCCCATACTCACCAACTGTTTTTCTTACCTCAACATTCTTGAGGGGTTGATCTGTAGTGTTGGTGATCTCAATTGTGGTTATGAAATCTACGGGGCTCTCTGCACTGTTTCTGAAGTTGGGCAGGAGATTTGTTGCAGGATCAAGGTATGAGACCTTGGTTGAAATAGGTGCTTCCTCGGTCTCGAATGTGTAACCTTTCTCCCATTTCTCCTTTGGATTCAATTCTCCTACAACTATTTGATCTCCCAGCTCGTCCTCACCCTCCATGGGTTTGACCCCAGACAGGCTATCTAAGAACATATCAATTCCGTAGATTCTGTTCTGAGAACCAGTATTCTTGACAATTATACTACCAGTACCTTGCTCTCTTGAGACGAACTTACCCTTTGGATCGATGACCACATTGTTGAGCTCGATGACCTTGACTCCAAGACCTTTACCTGCAGCTTCCTCTTCTGCTTTATCTTCCTCTGCATCAGTCATACTTGACTCGTGATCAATCTCTCCGACTTTTAGATCAGAGTCACCGACCTCTTCAGAGTAACCATCCGAACCAGTTGGTGGTGGGTCTTTCTTCATAAGCTTGTTAAGTGCTTTATCAGCATTGGACTTTGTTCTTCTATCCTTGTCACCTTTGAGGCGTTCCAAGGTTGCAATGGCTTGAGGGTAGGCATAATTTAGGTTGCCAAGACCCTCTGCCGCAGATCTCCTATCGTTCTTGTTTGAAGATTCGGCAAGAGATATCAGTTGGTTTAATTGATCCGTTTCAGACATCTTCCTGAGCGAAATGAACCCGTCTGATATATAAGTAAAACCGAGATCATTTGAATGATTTCTAATTTACAAACTCAATATAGACTAAGATTTACTCAAGTAAGTAAAACCTGATTATAGTCGCGTAGAGTGAATATATGTAACACTAAGATCATAATTTGGATTTGAAGGATAACATTTATGTCTGAGAGCTTATTCATTACTTGTATACTATGTCCGAAAAAGAGATCGGCCAGAAGGAAGCTGAACGGGAAGAGAATTCAGATCTTTTGGACAGTGAGATCAAGGTGGAAGCGCCCAATGAAATGGATAATTTATCAGATGGAGCGATATCTGACCATAATGCTGAATCAAGTCAGTCCGTGGAACGTAGTAGGGTCAAGAAATCAGATAATGATAGGATAGATTCTCCAGATGATTTTCACGGTGATGCCAAAACGGAATTCAATCCTCAATTAGAGAAAACTGTATCTGGTACTGATCCTGATAAGGATGAACTTAAGGTAAAGCCCTCAATCTTGATAGAAAGGCTCCCTTCCCGAATAGAGGTTACGGAGGAAGAGAATATAGTCCGTCCAATTCGAATAAGACTGTACAGAAACAACGAAACGAGGGTTGAGAGTTATGAATTCATGCCGAAGGATGAATTGAGACTGGATGTCCTCGGTACTGGTATCTCTAGAGCTACTGAATTGATCATGAGGGATATCGAGGGAAAAATTAGGTTCAGAGCACGGTCTGGAGGTATGGATCATGTCTTCAAGACCAAGATCCAATTCACAAGATCTTACGGTACATGGACTCTTGAATTGACCTACCCTAATAACCTTGAGGTGATGGAGGAGAAGATACTGAATTTCACCATCGCTAAAAAACTTCCACCAGTTTTCGTACCTGAACATCTAAGGGTGATGGAGATTGATGGAGAAGAGCTACCACTGGAGGAAACTGGAGATATCGAGGAGCAGGAGATAATAATTGAAGAATCTGGAGAAAAATATTCGGAGGAAGAGTCGAAAGATGGGCTAATTGAAATCTCCCCATCTGTCTGGGAGGAGATCCCTGTTACTGAGATCGAATCAATAGAACCAATCTATCGAACCAAACTCTTTCACAAAGGGGTTAAATCGCTCCGTGAATTCCTTAATGCTGAACAAGATAAGATAGCTGATATAACCTCTGCTTCACCTGAAAAAGTTTCAGAATGGTTTAAGGCGGTTAAAGCTATAACACAGGATGCTTCGTCTCCTCTTATCAATTTATATATCCAGATCCAGAAGGAGGAGGGAGAGTATTCAGAATCTCTGAGGATGGCTCTGAAGAAAGAACTGGGCAGTCAACCTGTCTCCGCTGTCAAATTTGTAGGGGCTAAATCTGAGGAAAAGCTAAATTCTATTGGTATCTACACTGTCCGTGATCTAGTATCTTTTGATATCTCGAAGATTGATACATCGGTTATCCAGAAATCACTTTTTAATCGATGGGTAACACAAGCTCACAAGCAGCTTGATGTTCCATACTTTGATAAAAAAGCAAGACTTGCTGAACTTAGAAAAATGTATTTAGCTTGAGAATTAAAGTGAATTTAAATTTTAGAAAATTTAGCTATCAATTAATTTAGTATTTTTTCTTTCTGATTACCATGATACCGAAGATCGCAGTCGCGGTGACAACGAACTCAAATCCAGGAAGAGGATTCTCGAGTGTAGGTACGTCAGATCCATTCCCAGCATCTGATGTAGATGAGACGTTGTCATCCGTGGTTGAATTATCTGAGGTGGTAACAGGCGGCTCTTCAAGATACTTTGTTGGGTGCACTGCAAGATATGACTCTGAAGTGAGAGATATTTGCACATCCCTGTTTTCATCAAACTCCCAAGTACCGTTATAGTAGCTTGTGAATGATGAACTGATATCGGCATTCACATCCTCTGTAATTCCAAGGAGTGAACCGGTACTAGCATCGTAATACAGAGTTCTTGTGGCATTTGCATTGACAAAGGTCCATGAGTCTGAATTGTAATCACCTTCGTTCAAGACAGGACCACCTGGACCACCTGGACCAACTGGTGCATCACCACTCATGTTGAAACTTCCCTCGTAGTAGTACGACTCGACATTCACATCAACGTCATTGAAGACGTATCCGTTGATGACTATCTCGTCGATTACATCAGAATAGTAGTTCACACCAACTTCAGGGATACTGAAGAACCCAAGGAATTCAATTTGATAATCTGGCGGGAACATAATACCAAGTTCTTTGTCAGGGTTATCCGTTGGGAAGAAGCCTACATTGAATTTGGTTTTGGTCTCAGTCCAAGAATCGGAGCTTGTTCCTCCGTATGAACTCTCCCAAGTCTGAGATATGAACATATTGTCCTCTCCATAAATCAACGCTGCGAAGCCTCTGTCGAATGTTCGAGCTACTTCTATAGTCGTAGTAGTATCGCCCTCTACATCTCCAGATACTGAATCCCAATAGCTCCCATTTACATCACTGTACTCGTTGTATATGTCCATGGATCCATAAATACTTCCCTCGTAGATGAACTTATCACCTTGGATAAATTCATTGTTACCGAAATTGACCATTGCAGGTGCCCAATCGAAGATAACTCCCCACTCATTCTGATATTCATAGGAACTTCCATATCCACTGATTGTTATGTTAGCATAGACTCCATCATAGGATGTTGTGGTGGAATTATCATAGGGGAAGAAAACCTCCTGAGTATCAGAAATTTCGACACTGAAGTCCTTCCCTCTCTCTCTCTCGAACTCAAAGAGCCTATTGTCACTGCTTTCATAGTAGAATACGTTTGTATCCCAGATGCTGATCGAGATATTAGCAGTGGTTTGGAAAACAGGTGTGTTGGGGTCGAACTCGTCACCAAGATAAAGTGTCACATTGTAGACTCCATAGAAATCAGCACTAATAGAGACATTGACGCTATTCACACTGTAAGATGAAGTCTGATTAGCGATGTTGTAAGTCCTGAAGTCATTTCCTAGCTCTACATTTACGTCGAATAAAACATTTGCATAGTCATTCACGATGTCCATATAGAATGATTCGTTGTACGATCCAGGTTGCATAAACATTTCCTCGAAAATGACATTGTAGGTGTCGTTGAACATGACTCCGTCGATGCTCTCTTCATATCTTGGGAAGGGTCCTTGACTATCAGTGAAATTTTCATCAGTGATGACTCCTTGATCTGCATCCCATTCGTACCTTGAATCTGAGTAACTGAAAGACTCCTCGAGTATCTTCCTGATCTGAGCATAGGTGAATCTGTATTGTGACTGGTCAAGTTGTGGTCCCGTATCATTCATGTCATTGTACGGGTTGTAGTACTGTTCAACAAGTGAGTTGTACTCCTCGCCGATCATGAATACTTCAAGATCGCCATAGCTGTCACCCTGAGCATTGAAAGATTCATCATTCTCGTGAAGGAGAGATGAGCCATTCCATGCTGAGAATGAGTTCATTTGATTGTAAGACATGGTTTGGCCGTAGTCAAACCTGTAAAACTCACCAAACCCATTAGTGGGTGGGGGGTTCTGTGCAAGTACTGGACTATTGCCAAGACTTACTATCATTAGCACAGCAACTACTGATGCTATTAGTGTAATTCGTCGTTTCATAACTCAAAACCTCTGGGTTGTAGTTATTAGATAATCTAACAATAATGGTATATAAAGGCGTTTGAATAAACCTCTACGCAGATAGGCTCAAGATTAATATAAATAGGATATCAAAAAAAAATGTAAAGACTCCTTTCAATATCCTAAACTAATGTTTTACTACATGTAGATTATCGCTGAGAGCTTTTGTAAATTCCGAAGAGAAACATCACTATTCCATAGATGAGTATGAATGAGATAATGATTACAATTGAGACAGCCAGAATAGTCTTCCAGAAGTATTTGGGTGTGAGGTTATCTCTATTGTCATACACGGCGAAAGCAAGCTTAATCGTGCGATTCAATAGAGGGTAGAATGCAAAGGTCACTATTGCAAAGACAACGAGCTGGATGACTATATCTTCCATTATTAAATAATAAATAAGTGTAGAATATCAATCTTCTCTTTTAGAAGCCTTGTACTTTAAAAGTGCACCTTGGATCACTTTCTGGCCAAGAAGCGCACACTTCAGTCTAACAGGAGAAAGTGGAATTCCAAGTAGTTCTTGGATGTCGTCCTGATCAAGTGCCTCGACTTCCTCTATTGTCATTCCTGGTAGTTCCTCAGTGAGCAATGATGTTGATGCTTGAGATATGGCGCACCCCGTCCCCTTGAATGAGACTTTCTCGACTACTCCATTTTCGTCGACCTTTACCCAAACATGTATTTGATCTCCGCACAGTGGGTTTGAGTCCTCGAAGTCAATGCTCGCGTTTTCCATCTCGTAATTATTCAGGGGATTTTTGTATAATTCGATTATCGCTTCTCTGTACGCACTCATCCAATCTCCATCTCCAGTTTTATAGTTTCCTGAGCAACAAATTTAATTGTTGGCTTCTTTTACTAGGTTTTCGTAACCTTTTTCCTCAAGTTCAACCGCAAGTTCAGGTCCTCCCGTCTTTACGATCTTGCCTTGATGCATGAGGTGTATGACATCAGGTTTTGTGTGAGTGAGCAGTCGGTTGTAGTGTGTAATTAGCAGAAAACCAGTGTTTCCCTCTTCCCTCTGCTTGATGATGTTCTCTGCGACGGTTCTCAGTGCATCTATATCAAGGCCAGAGTCGATCTCATCGAGGATAGCGATGGTTGGATTGAGATATCTCATCTGGATCATCTCTCCCTTCTTCCTCTCTCCACCAGAGGCGTTCTCATTTACTCCCCGTGAGAGGAAGCTAGACTCAAGCCCTACGGCTTCGAGATCCTTTCGAAGTCTCCTGTGAAATTTGATTGGATTTTCGAGTTTAGCTTCTGGATTTTTTGCGTGCATCGCTGATCTGATGAAGTTTGAAAGTGTTACTCCTTCGATGGCGGTTGGCCCTTGGAACCCAAGGAACAGTCCAAGGTTTGCTCTCTGATCCGTGCTCATTTCCAGAATAGACTCACCATTAAAGAGGATATCCCCATCAATGACTTCGTAGTCTGGGTGACCGAAAATGGTCTTGGAGAGTGTGGATTTACCGCTTCCATTTCTCCCCATAATCCCAGCTATCTCTCCGGAATTTATGGTCAGATTCACTCCATGAAGAATTTCGTTACCCTCTACTGCAACCTTAAGATTTTTTATTTCGAGTGTGCTCATTGTTACGACTCCTTCGTCCTATCTTTACATCATTTGACTTGTCTGGAGCTTATAAAGACTTTAGATAGTTGGCGTTGATGATTTGTTCAGTCACATTATTCTTAGAATTGTCCACACATAAACTCTTAAGTGAATTGAGATCTGAGATATGGACGTCTTCAAGAGAACATCTTATGGACTCTTTCTAGCTGGTCTATTGTGAAGTCAATCTCTTCCGTTGTATTATAGATGTAAAATGACATTCGATTTGTTGCAGGAATACACAATTTTTCGACGGTTAAGGGCTGTGCACAGTGATGTCCAGCTCTAATGGCTATACCTTCCTCATCCAGTAGCGTTGCCACGTCATGCGGGTGGATTAGCATACCGTCGTTGTTGTATACATTGAAGCTGATCACACCTCCTCGTTTCTCTATGGACGAGGGGCCGTATGTTTTCACCCAGTCATATTCCGACAATCGTTTCATCGCGTACTCTGTCAGGTAGTGCTCGATTCCCCTCACTTTATTCATAGTGAGTTTCTGGAGATACTCTACAGCAGCCCCAAGACCAATTCCACCTCCGACATTTGGGGTCCCTGCCTCAAACTTCCATGGTAGGTCATTCCACGTCACATCCTTATAAGTTACGACCTTAATCATGTCTCCGCCATAGAAGAGTGGCTCTAGCTTGTCTAGCAATTCTTCCTGTCCGTAGAACCCTCCTGAGCCCATCGGTGCCATCATCTTGTGACCTGAGAATCCCATGAAGTCCACCTTAAGATCTTTTACATCGACTTTCATATGGGGAACACTCTGTGCACCATCGAGGACAAACAGGGCGCCAGCATCGTGGGTTATATTTGCCAGTTTCTTCACGGGGTTAATAGTTCCAAGGACATTACTCATGTGGGGAATAGAGACAATTTTTGTCTTTTCCGTGATCACCTCTTCTGCCGAAGTGAGATCAAGTTCGGAATTATCTTCATTAAGCTCGATGTACTTGAATGTCGCACCTGTCCTTTCTGCAAGCTTCATGAATGGGATCATGTTACTGTGGTGTTCCATTCTTGAGACAACTATCTCATCTCCTTTGGAGATAAACTTCTCGTAACCGTATGTGAAGACGTTGAGGGCCTCTGTTGTATTCCGTACAAAAGCGACTTCCTTAAACCCAGCATTCAGAAAATCTGAAACACGTTGATGAGCCTCATCATACAAGTCTGAAGCTATCTCTGACAGCGCGTGAATTCCTCTGTGTACGTTAGCATTGTATTTGAGGTAGTACTCACTAATGGCATCGACAACCTGCTTTGGTTTCTGTGTTGTTGCGGCATTATCAAGGTAAACGAGTTTCTTTCCGTCTCTAACCGTTTCGTGGAGGATGGGGAAATCCTCTCGTATTTTCTGAATCTCATCTGGGTTAATCACAAATACACCTCTACTAATCTAAAGAAAAAGCAATTCCTATGTATTTATGGTGATTGATAATGAGTGTTGAATTATTTCATCCAATTGCGCCGTATTCTGCCATATCAATTTCAATGAGACGGTTTAGTTCAACTGCATACTCCATCGGCATCTCTTTAGCGAATGGTTCGAAGAATCCCATACAGATGAGTGCGAGTGCCTCATTCTCTGGAATACCTCTTGACATCAGGTAAAAGAGTGTATCCTGGGAGATCTTCCCGACTGTGGCCTCATGGGTTATGGTCGCATCATCTCTGTGGATCTCCTGATAGGGGAAAGTGTCGTTCTTTGACTCCTCATTCAACAGAAGGGCATCACATATCACGTTGGACACACACTGCTTTGCGTGTGGAGCCACCTGAATTAGTCCCCTATAGATCGTCTTTCCATCCGCCCGCGAGATGCTCTTTGCTGTTATTTTGCTGTGAGTTCTCGGAGCAAGGTGGATAATCTTCGCACCTGTATCCTGTATTTGACCGTTTGATGCGTATGCGATGGACATGACCTCGCCTTTTGCTCCCTCACCAAGGAGGTAGATTGAGGGATATTTCATGGTCAGCTTAGAACCGATGTTCCCATCAACCCATTCGACAAGAGCATTCTTGTAGGCAAAAGCCCTCTTGGTGACAAGGTTGTAGACGTTGTTCGACCAGTTCTGTATTGTCGAGTATCGTATCCTAGCTCCCTCAAGTGCCACGAGCTCTACAACAGCTGAGTGCAGAGAGTCGGAGGAATAAGTGGGTGCGGTGCATCCTTCAATGTAATGTACATCCGATCCTTCCTCGGCTATTATGAGGGTTCGCTCAAACTGTCCCACATTCTGTGTGTTAATTCGGAAATACGCCTGTAGTGGTACTCCAACCTTGACTCCTTTAGGTACGATGATGAATGAGCCTCCAGACCAGACTGCAGAGTTCAAGGCAGCGAACTTGTTGTCTTCTGGTGGTATGACTTTACCAAAATACTTGTGAAAGTATTCAGGATACTGCTTTAGACCTTCATCCGTGGAGAGGAAGATTACCCCTTGCTCCGCAAGTTCTTTCTTGAGGTTGTGATATACCGTTTCGGAATCATACTGGGCGCCCACTCCTCCAAGGAACTTCCTCTCTGCCTCGGGTATCCCAAGTTTCTCATAGGTTTCCTTGATATTGTCTGGGACATCGTCCCAAGTCTTCTCCTCCTTGTCAGAATACCTCACGTAATACCTGATCTGCTGGAAGTCAATGTCCTCGATAACACTCTCTGCCCATTTTGGGGTAGGGAACTTCTCGAAGAGTTTGAGGGATTTTAACCTGAACTCAAGCATCCATTCGGGCTCACCCTTTATTTTTGAGATCTCACGGACGACCTCCTCATTCAATCCCCTATCAGTCGCTACCGTGAAATTTTCTGGATCTGCCCATCCTGCCTTATAATCAATCTCGATATCAGGCCTTTCGCTGGCGTCTTTAGATTCCATGTTACAACATTTAATTCGTTACCTGCTTTTTAAAATGGTGTATAATATAACTTGACCACTGAAATATTCGCCGAATTACAAATTACGTTATCTTTATTTTTATTTAAGAATAGGCAAAGTCTCAACTAGATAGGAGATAATTCACTCTATGTCAAAGTTAGAAAAAATGTTCGAAACCTCATATATTAGACCTGAGGTAATACAGGAGCTATTTAAGGACGCTCCATCTTGGGAGAAGGAAAGGAGAACCAAGGCTTACCAGAATTTCTTGGAATTGCCAATTGACCAAGACACGCTATTCTACAAATACACAAACTTCAAAGATTTCAATCCAGAGGGATTGACCCCTGTCTGGGAAACTGGAAGCACTTCTCAGGTTGATCTTGATAGTTTAAGCGTCGAGGATATTCGACCTTCACTGGTCGAGGACTCTGGAAAGGTAGTCAATCATATCCATAAAGAAATTGAGGAAAAAGGTGGATTCTTTGGTTCACTCTCCGAGCTTATCCTGAAGGATGAGGAATTAGCGAGAAAGATAGTACAGAAGGCAAATGTCTCTGATAGGTTTGACAAACTGGGTGAATTAGCAAAGGCCTTCTCCACCTCGACCATAATTCTGTATGTGCCTAAAAAGGCAGTGATTGAAGAACCCTTGATGAGGCGCATTATCCTCTCTGGTGACAAGGATGGTGGTTTCTCGGAGCTTATAATTTACCTCGAGGAGGATGCGAGCGCAAGGTACATCGAATACTACGGTCAGGGGAGATCGGATGTTGAGAGCCAGATGTACGTGACATCTCAGACGATAGTTCTTGATGACAATGCACAACTGAAGATGGTATCAGTCCAAGACTGGAATGATCATCTAGTTCACATAGGTGCAAAGTACGGGCATGTTGGGCCATATGCGAAATTGTTCACACTTCAGCAGTTTCAAGGTTCCAATATTTCTAGATTTAACTCAGGGATGAAGTTCGTGGGACAGGGCTCCGAAGGTTATGATCTCTTCAATTCCTTTGGTAACCACAAGCAAAGGTTCGATTTCAAATCCGAATTGGAACATATCGCTAGGGACACCATTGGGCAGACTCACTCCCGAACCGTAATGATGAACAAAGCAGAGTCCATATTGAGGGGTCTAATTCACATTCCTAAATCAGGAATTAATGCCGATTCATATCTTACATCCAACGGTCTGACAATCGGAAAGGGTAAGGTGATTGCAGTTCCAGCATTGAAAATTGATCAAAATGAGGTCATGGCGGCCCATGCCGCTTCGGTTGAACCACTAAATCTGGACAAGTTGTTCTACATCACCTCCCGGGGAATCCCTCTCGAGGAGGCGAAGGAACTCTTAGTTAAAGGATACTTTGCCCCTGTCACGAGGATAATTAAAGACGAGAAACTTGAAGCAGTTGCCAATTCTGCTTTATCAAAGAAGTGGGAGGAGAGCAAGGCATGAGTGAGAAGATATACTTATGTGAGAAGTCCGATCTCAAGGAGGGTGTATTGAGCTCATTCGATGTCGAGGATGTCAAACTAATGGCCACTATCAGAGACGGTAAATACCTCGTCGCCTCTCGGATCTGTACACACAAGACTTTCGATCTCACACAGGGCCATTACTCAGACGGATATGTTACCTGCACACTCCACACCTCTACCTTTGACCTCGAGGATGGTGAAGCTCTTAATCCACCTGCTACAGAACCATTGGACGTGTATGAGGTAGTGGAAGAGGAAGGGAAATTGTATATTCTTCTTCCCGACGAATGATTTCATCCAATCAAAGTGGGAAAGGTAAAAATTTGTCACAGAAAACGTAAACTGTGAATGAACAATCTAAGCATGGTTCTCTCAATAATCTGTCACCGAAGAAAAGAAATCCCCCCTACGTAGTAGCCATTCTCGCTCTCCTAGTGGGTACAGTCGCGACAATGACGATGGTCTACATTACAAACACTACCCTTTCATCATTGATGGCCAGCTTAAAAAATACCTTTCTCTATTTTCTGATACCATTTATTGTATCAATTTCCTTATTTGGTGTGCTGCTCTGGAAGACTTCGGTTGAACATGTCTATGGGCTTAACTACCTTGCTGGTTTCGTTTTAACGATCGGGCTCTCAGATCTCTTCCGATTGCTTGCAGGTAAGGATCTTAATGAGACCTTACCATTCCAACGTGACGGGATTATTTTCCCGACACTTGTTGATCTAATGCTTCCAATTGCTGTACTTTTCCTCTTTCTGCATGTAGAGTTGGTAAATGATGAAAAGCCCAAAATCATACGATCTGTCTTGATATTTGGGACTGCCCTTCCTCTTGTTGTCGGAGGGGTATTTGAGATTCTCCTTGGGAAGCTTGTTATCTTAAATGATATTGTGGCTTTGGAGGTTCTAAGATCCGAGATCGAAGCTGTTCTTATTTTCTTCCTTTTCCTTTTCGGGCTCGTCATACTTGGAATCTCAATTGATGGGATCCAGATCATGTACAGGACACTTACCCATGCCGAGAGCCGAGAGATCTTGTTCGGATCCTTCCTGATGATGGCTGGATTTGCATCTCTGATCACAAATTTTGTTCTGATAGGCTTACGAGACTCTATCAGTGTCGCACAGGCTCTTTCAATAGTCAGCCTACAGGGGATTAACGTACACACTTCTTACGTTGTTATGACTTCACTGTTCTTGATTCTACTGGCTTACATACTCTTCCCCAAGTTTGCTTATAGTGTACCATTTGATGTCTACCAACTACTAGTTATTGACAGGGAGACTGGGACTACTCTCTTTACACACGTTAACTCGCTTAAGAAGGATCAACCTAATCTAAATGCGGAGATCTCTCTTAAGTCACCTGCATTAGTGGCAATCCAGACACTTCTGAAAGAAATTACCTTCGCAGAAGGTGTGATAGAAAGAATCGGTTTGTCAGACCGCCAGATGATATTTAAGTCTATAGACAATATAGCAGTGGTCGCTATCTCAAACGGATCCTCGTACTTTCTGAACAAGGGATTGAGTGCTTTTGCAGAGGTCTTCTATCATGAGTTTAAGGAGGAGATTAGGGATTTCAACGGGAACGTGGGGGTCTTCCAAGAGCGTGGAAAAGAACTTCTCTCGAAGCACCTTCCCTTCTTCGAAGTAGATTAAACGTGGTACAATACTGCTCTACATCCAATTTAGCAATATATTTAATTAGGGAAGACCCGAAAATGTATTATGTATTACTGTATAAACTGCGGTGTTGTAGTTTTCCTGAATAGACCAGATACAACTGAAGAATTCACAAAACCATATGTAGAGATGACCTGTAAGGTCTGTGATTCGGAAAAGGGCTACCGCAAGGTACTCCCTGAATTCTTCAGAGCTGCAAATATGATTGAATTTGACCGTTTTCAAGAGAAGGTTAATGCTGAACTTGATCTTGAATAAGTTAATCTGATTTGATAATATATTCCCTCAGATCGTGGTATTGAGGATCTTCGCTGAAGAAAATCTCAACACGTTCTAGCATCTGTTTCTTGAATTTTCCAAAGTAGAACTGCACAACATCTTCGGAACTTGGATTTGACAATCTAAACTTGGAGGTCTCTTCCGCGAATGTCTCCACATCCTCAAGTCCCCTCCGCATAAAGGTCGCTAGGTACTCGCGGTCATGAGATCGCATCAACTTGATGATGTCGTAGACAAGACCAGTTGCCTTATCTTCAAACTTCTTTCTGATGTGCCGTGATGTGATTACAAGGGAGGTACCCTTTATTGCAGCAACAACGGCAACCGAACCGATTATGAAGAATGCTATTTGAATAATGATTGAGAAGAAATCAACCTCTTTCTCTGTGAAGTCAAGAGAAAGGTCGGAATCGGTATTATTGAGAATATTCCCAAATTCATCCAGAATGATGGAAGATGGATCGTTTGTAACAATAACCTCAGTGTCTAACTCGACCTCCATCTGGACATGCTTTCCAGTAAAATCGTCGTACTCTATTAGTACAGGTGGCCACACATATGTCGTCTCTCTGGTTGCCTCTTTGACCTCTACCTTGTAGACTAACTGGAACTCTGATATCACATCAATGTTGTCC
>WAMJ01000160.1 GCA_015522385.1 Candidatus Heimdallarchaeota archaeon | reverse complement strand
TCACTGCCTCTGCCTCAATACCTCCGACTCCCCATCCCATAACCCCCAGTCCGTTGACCATTGGTGTGTGGGAGTCTGTTCCTACGCAGGAGTCCATGAGTGCAACGTTCTCACCTTTAATGTCCCTGGTGTCCACGACGGTGGCGAGGTATTCGAGGTTGACTTGGTGTACAATTCCTGATCCAGGTGGCACGACTCTGAAGTTCTTGAAAGCCTTCTGCGCCCACTTGATCAGCTCGTACCTCTCCTTGTTCCGGGTGTATTCCTTCTGGAGATTGATTTCCAAGGCATTTTCTGTTCCGTATGCATCAACTTGTACCGAGTGGTCGATGACCAGATCTGTAGGGATGAGGGGATTGATCTCCTCAGGGTCTCCTCCCTCGGCAGCCATAGCGTCCCTCATTGCAGCGAGATCAACGATCAGTGGAACTCCTGTGAAGTCCTGCAGAACCGTTCGAGCCGGCATGTAGGGGACATCCTTCTCCATTGTGCCGTTCGGCCAGTTCGCAACAGTATTGACGTCTTCTGTCTTAACAAGGTATTCGTCCCTGTTTCGCAGAACGTTCTCAAGGAGCACTCTGATAGAGTAGGGGAGCCTCTCGACTTCCACACCACTCTTCTCAAGCTCCTTCAGGGAGTAGTAAGTGACCGTCTTGCCAGCGAAGGTTCCTGTCTTCTTCGCAGTCTTGACGACATCTTTAGAAATTTCAACCATGCTATCTAAATGAGAATATCGTGACGACTAATTAATTCATTTGCTTGGATTCCTAAGAAATAACAAATTTGGGTACGAATCTTGGAGGTCAGCCATGTACAACCCGGGGTGGAAGTGCCCGAATCCTGCATTCGTCGAGATATTCCTGAAGAGACGGATCCTTCTCCTGACCTTTGAGCGCCTTCTCAATCGCTTTTCTTCCCCGAACTGCGTGCTTGGTTTCGGGTAGCTCTTCGCAGATTGTAGTGATTGCCTCGTACGCGCTTCTCCTGATTCCTATATGGGAATTATTTGCACCCTTGAGGGCTCCAGTGATATTCCCTGCGATGACCTTGTCTCTGATCCCGTGCCGGTATCCTTTCTGAAGGCAGGTTCTCAGGACATCGATAATAGCTGCCCGGGCATAGGGATCCCTTTCCTCGTAAGAGTTCTGGATGATTGACAGGATCTCTTCGCTGAATCTTGGCTTCACCTCCACAATGGATTTCAGTAGGATGAGTGCCGTGCTATGCAACGCTCTCTCACTGGATTTCAGTAGATTCCTAGCGATTTTGAGGATATCCTCTGCTATTTCGGATCTCTGGTATAGCAACTCACTGACATAGTTCACGACTTCGAGACGCACATTAGGCTCCACATCCTCTAGCGCCTTTGTGATTGTCGAGGTAAGTTCCCCCTGCAGGTCAGAATCGGCCCTTAGGCAACGAATCATCGTGGAGAATGCAGCAGATCGTATCCTCCAGTCCTCGTTGCTCATCTCTTTCTTGGCAAACTTGAATGTCTCTTTGGCCTCCTGCTTCCTCTGTAGAACAATTTCTCCGAGGAGGCTCAGTATTTGATGCTTGATGTATTCTGGTGGATTTTTCAAGTTGACCATGACCATCCCCCGGACGCGATTCGCATACTCTTCTACATTCTCCACAAGGTACGCCAGTGCATCTAGAACCTCCGCAAGGATTTTCGGATCGTCACTCTCCATACTGTCCTCGAGGAAATCAATTATACGGTTCATATACTCCTCTGGAACTCCCTTGGTCATCTTCCCGTATAGAGATACCAACTCCTTGCAGAAAAATCCACCTTGTACCATTGTATACGCTTTAGATGACAGGTCTGGACGTTTTTCAACTATGTGGTCAAGAAGAGTGTATATCTTCCTCAGCATCGTTTCATCCGACTCAGGGAGAACTACACCCACCTCATCTAGGATCAGCTCACTTCTTTCAGAGATATTGTGAATGGACTTAATGAGCGCAGTGAGAGCTTCCTCTCTCACCTCCCTAGACTCGTCGTGGAGACTCCCAATTATCAGGGTGGCAATAGCGTCTACATTTCCGTACTTGTACTCAAGCAGGGTGGAGAGTATCTTGACTGCATTTGCGCGGTGAGTGTCTGATTTCGAGCTTAACTCACTTCTCAGGACAGAGTCGAGTTCTCTACCTAGCTCTGGTCTAGCTCTCACGACCTGCCTGATGGCATCAATTA
>WAMJ01000159.1 GCA_015522385.1 Candidatus Heimdallarchaeota archaeon | reverse complement strand
CGGGGAAAACCACGCTCATGGTAAAACTTGCTGGTTCCAACAATTTTGATGAGATAAAGCGGACCATAGGGGTGGACTTCCACGTTGTACGCAAATTAATAGATGAGAATCTCAGACTACAGGTGTGGGATTATGCAGGACAAGAGCACTTTAGAGATGCGGGTATCTTCGAGGATATGGTGCAGGGTGCCAGCGTCTTCCTCTTCTGCTACGATGCTAGCAACTCGGAGTCCATCAACCAGATAGATCGGTGGATGGAGATTGCCAAGTCACACACAAAATTTAATGAGACTATGAGATACCTCGTCGGCCTGAAGGTCGATCAAGTATCCACAGGGCAGCAGGTAGCACTGTCCAACCTGATACAAAAGTACTTAGGAGGGGATGCGATACAGAAGCATTTTCTGGTCAGCTCCTACGAGGATATTGGAATAGACATCATGCTAGAAAACCTTATTGCAGACCTCCAGAAACTCCAGTCTAGGTTGACGACCCAATCATGATCAATGCCACCACTTTGTCCGCATACCTCCTCTACTCGGAGAATACTGAGATTCGCAGATATGTGCCAGACAAATTCGGTAAAATGGGAGATCACACATCCCTTAAGGCGTTGGGAAATATCCTCCGTAATCGCAACGAGGTGGAAATTGTGCGCATTGAATGTGCAGAGGCAATAGGGAAGATTGGTTCAGGAATTGATTTCCTGATTGGCTACTGTGATGACCCAGTTGATGAGGTTCGACGTACCGTCCTCTGGTCTTTAGGTCAGCTCGGAGAAGTTGAGTGCTTGGATGAGATTAAGAAGTATTTTGAGGATGAGTATTGGATGTGCCAGAAGTGGATTCCAAAGTCCTTGGGGAGGATAGACCACCCTCTATCCAACGAACTACTCCAGAGATTCTCCACGAAGGTACGGGACGACCGGATACTCACAGAAGTCTTCAGATGTCTTGTTGCTTGGACCTATAGCTATCCTCTCAAGTACTGGAAGGAGTATACTAAGAAAGTCATCAGACGGGATGATATAGATTTTGTTCTGAAACAGGCGACATTGCGTTTTATCGCACATATACTTCCTATGCAACCTTGGCCAGAAGCGGTAACATTTGCGAAGGAAGTATTCGAACACAGATCAGCAGTAGAACAGAAAGAAGCTATTCCAGTTCTTGCCTTCGAACCAAATATCCTTCTAGACCTTTACGATAGATCCACAGACAGCGATGTCAGAACAGTCCTAGCATACCACATGGGGAAAGCCACAATTATCCCTGAGACAGAAGACCCCACCGAGCTAATATCGGTTGTCAAAGGATTATTCGATTCCGACGACCCACCGCTCGATGTTATCAGGGAATTACTCCAAAACATTCCCCAAGGAAACGAGAAGAAAATCCTTCTTCTAAAACTCGAACTCATGAGAGGGATATCACTTGCTAAGATATTCGAATACTACTCCCTCCCTCTTTACAGGTCCACAGTACTTCGTTATCTTCCGAAGATTGAGTATGACTACTATGAGTTTCTAAGGAATGAGTCATTGACTGGTACTAAGAAGATCCGGCAGATTTGCGTAGAGGTTCTCGGAAAAATTGTCAAACAGGGGAAAAAGAAATACTGTCCGCTCATTCGGGAAATTGCTCAAAGGGACAAGGTCTGGCATATCAGGAGAGACGCAAGAACGATATTAAAAAGAAATTGTGATCTTGGATGAATCTTAGGTTAATTTCCACAAGTATTAAATCATTAAACTTGGGATGATATATGTGAAGGTTAGGCTAGTTCTCCTTCTGCTCCTCCTTTCTTCCACAATACAAAATGGAGTCTCTATGGGGAGCTTTCACGGTATCAGTGGAATTTCGGTATCTCCAGAGAGCTTCTCCTCCCGCGAAGTAATCACCGTTGATGTCACCTTCACAGACTCAAATAATGTAAGTAGTGTCAGGGTTACATACTGCAGGGTATTGCCAGAATATCTTTGCTATTTCCCATCTTACAAAGCGGAGAAGACAGCAGAGGACAAAAATACCTTCTCTGTCAACATAGAGTTGAAGGAAGAGGATCTAGATGGATACACCATTGGTCTCCGAGTACTTGTGCTTTACAAGGACTCAACAGGCGTAGACATTCCCGATATGGATACCCCTGACTGGGGTCTCACAGTCATCGAACCCGAAGACGGGCTCTATTATTTCGGGTTCAAGCTCGGTGATGAAAACATCACCACAACCACTTCCGCACCTCTTTTCATCAGCGGAACACTTCTTGCGTTATCTCTCAGAAAAAGAAAGGCACAATTCCTCTCGATCCGAAGACGAGGTATAGACCGATTATGAGAAGAACCGTCCCAAAAAGATACTTAGCGATATTTGATCCCTGCTGGATCCGCTTCGAGAACTGAGTCTTGATCTCGGGGAGAAAGAGGGCAATTCCAAAGAATGGAATTATCGTCCCTAAAGTAAAGAAGAAGAAGGAGAGAATCTTTATTGATATCGGTTGAGCCAAGACCAGAGACCACTCCCATAAGAAATAGCTAAAAGCACACGGAGCGGCGATTATTGTGTAGAATAGACCGACTATGAAACTGAGGAGGATAGTGTTCTCTTGGACTTTTTCACTATACATCAAGTTATTCAGTGAACTGGGGAGAGCTATGTTGAGGATGAACTTAGGAGTCCAGATAAGAAGTACACCAGCAATCAACAGCAGTATACCCTGAACTAGGAGGAAGGAGGAGTAATTCGATATGAGGAATGTCCCGATTGCTGCGTTGTACAAGAGCCCTAGCGCGGAGAAGACTATCATGACCCCCGAGCCAAGAACAAGAACTGACAGAAGCATCTTTGGCTTGGAGGTCTTGTTGTCATTTGCCACTATGGTAAAATAGGTGGGCATCATCGGGAAGAGGCATGGGCTAAGTGAGGTGAGAAAGCCGATGAGTAGGGACACCACAATGAGCTGGAGTAGTCCATCCCCCTCCGTTGACTCCGTGGGAAGAGATGTTAGGTTACTTGGGACATATCTGTCAATTATACGGATATAGTCTATACCAGAAGATACCTCCTCAATGGTGAACTGGTAGACCAGTGTCCCGTTTGGTGCGAACAGAAAATAGGTTGGGAGGTTGATGGTTGGGAAATTCTCTTGGAACTGTCTCGTGGTGTCAATACCTGCGGGCCAAGTAAATCCTGCAGATTCCGCGAACTGCTTTACCGTGTTAGGATTATCAGTGTCAGGGTCAATAGAAAGAGAGAAAACACTCACCACCTCTCCTCGATAGTCGATCAACTCCTGAATATGTGGTACCGCCTTCTTGCACGGTCCACACCACGTAGCAAATGCATCAACCAACAGGTATTTCTCCCCCAAGAGGTTACCAAAAATGTAATTCTGTCCATCTGTTCCTTGATAGGGGATGTCTTCAAGCCCAGACTGTGCAGTGCTTGTCATAGGTATGATGAGAAGGAGTGCGAAGCAAAGAGCCGTGAAAATCCGGAGTACCTTCATCTGGATTTCGATATCTCTAAAACCTAATAAATCTTAATACCTTCGCTTGTTCTTTCGCCGATAGTACAGTACCACAAGAGTGAGAGGAAAGACAGATACACTCCAGTTTGATGTCTCAGTCTCAGAGTGTCCGGTTTCAGTGAAGTTTTCCGAGGGGGACGTGGTGAGAACGCTGGATATCTCTGAAGCTTGCTGAGATGATTCACCAAGATATGGGTTCTCTATGTACTCAATGGACAAGGTTGTTCTATTGACTAGTCCAGCGATATCCGTAACTATGACCTCAAATACATACTCGGACATATTTGTCGCCCTTGGATATCTTCCAATAAATTTGTACCTGTTCTCCATAAAAGAGCTTGTGCTATAGGTGGTCTGATCCCCATTATGGTTCTCAACAATCTCAACCCTATCCACTTGGTAGTTATCCCAAGCAGTAATTTTTACAATAAGATTAAACACGTCAGTGTAGTACTGAAATATCCCATCTATCTCAAGG
>WAMJ01000158.1 GCA_015522385.1 Candidatus Heimdallarchaeota archaeon | reverse complement strand
GCCAGTCCATTCCTCGCATTCATATGGCCATATTTTCTCTACACCGTCTACAGTAATAACATAATTGTGTTTACCATGGTCATCCTACCGATCTTCCTTCTCCCGACTACAGTCAATATCGACAAGTACAGCGAGGAGGAGTTCATCGGGAGCATGTCCAGAGCAGTGAATTTCGAGGAATTCCTCCACCGAAATATCTTCTACATAGCCTTGGATATATTTGTCGTCTTCGGGATGTCCCTGAGATTATTCGCACTGATATTCGGAAGGTTATCAATGGATCCAGTATCCTCAGTATTGGGGATAGTGTATTCTGGATTCCTGTGGGTAATTACAGACTTTATTTACCTATCCAGTTTCTTGACGATCTTCGCTCTCATCTTCACGGTCTTGATTCTCTTGACCTATTACAAATCATTCTATATCAGGTATGCAACAGTTTCTCCCCAATTAATTATCTAGGAAGTGCGAGCAACATTAGTTTGAGATTAGAGGGAAATACCCCACGTATACTCCATATTCCCCCAGCCCTGTCCCAGTCTAGCAAGTGGTAAGGGCTTGCCCTTGATCCTGCCCTCAATCTTTTCAATCTTGATCATGTATTCGTTGTAGTTGAACCGAGATTCGAACAAGGAGTAAATCATCCTGCGGTCCAATAGAAATTGAGCGTGCCCGTATCCAGAGAAGAGGATCCGGATGTAATCACCATCTGGGTTCTCTGATTTTATCTCGAACCATGGATATTCACCCCTTCCAATGATAGGTTTGATCACCGTCTTCTCGAAGACTATCGTTTCCTTACTCTCGTGATCAGCAAAGTAGGACGAAGACATTGGGATGAGAAATGCGCGTTCCATCTTGTTGGGAAAGAACCATGTACCCTTTCTAAAGACATGAGGACCGACGTAAGGCTGGAAGGCGGAGAACAGACTACCATCCTCGAAGATTGTGTAGTTCCAGAACCATGGGAACATCGGGACGTTCATACAGACCCGTTGGAAGTAGCCAATACCCTCGATTTCCTCTGTCTTCTCCGGTGACTTGAACTCACCCTTGAACCTCAGCTTTCTCCATGCGACAAGGTGGACACCACCTTTCTTCCAGCGGACATCTGAGATAGAGGGCTGATCATACTCCCAGTCACTCTCGGACCATGCTGTAAACTTAGCGTGACCCCTTTTCCCATTGAAGAAGACATCAGTCGTGAGGTTATTATCTCCCCTGGAGATGATCTCACCACCGTACATCTCTCCATTCTCCTGTTCTGCCCATGCACGTATCGATCCTGAGGCATCGAGGATAGCCTCAACAGGTTGAAGGACAATTTCCTCGTGAACCTCGTTACCGTGGTTGATCCAGCCGACTGCTGTGGTCATGAACCTATCGACCTCATGGGAGATGGGTCTGTGAACATCCATCCCTTTCTGCCACACGCGGTTCACTGCATAGAGCTCTCCCGCCCGGGAGGCGAAAGTGAACATCATCTGCCCGGGTCCATAGCCGTTTTCCCGTTTGGGAAGGAGGACGAAGAACCACCAGGAGGATGAACTCCAATTCTGTAGCTCCTGAATGTGCTGCCAGATTTGCTCGTATGGAGTCAACTTGTTAATGTATCGGGTGTCAACTGGCACCTTCTTCACAGTCGACTTGGGAAATGTGCTTATATAAGAGGTAGGAAGTCTACTAAATGAATTGACTAATTCTCTTTATTGGCAATTGAGAGCTTGACAAAGACCCAAGGGGCCAGTCCTATCGCAAAGAGACCGACGAAGCTGTACCGCACCCATCTAAGAACATATCCGAGGAATGTAGGATCCTCTGCAAGGAGTTCAAATATCTTGTCAAATCCAAAAAGAGGAACGGCAACTAGCACAATACCCACGACTACCCTGAGAAGACCGTTAATGACAGAAGGCGCCTTGGAGTCAAATCCGATTCTCTTCTCAAGTCGCTCGCCAATGGCTATTCCAGTGAACATCCCCAGAACGGTGATGTATCCCGTATACCCTTCACCAAAAGAGGTGATTACTCCTATTATGATGGTCATAACCAGTGTCTCAGCTGCTAGGAGGAGGGAGAACACGAGGTCCGATTTAGGAAGAGGAATGGAGATACGTTCCCACAGGTAATGGATCAGGAGGGCCAAGAGAATCCCGATTATCCAGCCGATGACCACATCCTCCACATAATGGACTCCTAAGATCGGTCGGCTTATTCCGACAAGGAATATAGCAGCAATCGCCAAGACAACCATCCACTTTTTACGGACAAGTAAAGCAAGGGTAGTCCAGAAGGTTCCACTGATCTGTGCATGACCTGATGGAGTACTGTATCCTTCGGCCTGTGTCCCCCACAGTTGTGTGTTTTCACCTGATGTGACAAATGGGCGGGGATTTTGGATGATATCCTTGAGGAAGGAGTTCAGGAGACTACTTACCACCACTGCATAAGCGATCCTGACCGCTTTCTTCTTGGAGAACACCCAGTAGATCGTCGTGATGAGGAAGATATAGCCCATCTCGGATCCAAGGTTGGTGATCAGGTTGAACAGAGCGGTGTACCACTCCATACCTGGTTGCATCCTGAACTCAGCAAATGACCTCACGATATCTTCATTGAACGGAAGTTTAGCCATGTCCAAAGAGTATATCCTTGTTTGATATACTTTACTCCTGCCCGTAGCTAGAAATTTTGTTGATTGTGGAGATGGCAGATTCCAATGACTCCAAGAGCTTAGTATCCTGAACTTTCTCCATCATCTTTTCGAGATGAGGTATGCACTCAACCTTTCCGAGGGAGCCTAATGTAGCAATGATCTGATGGAGTAACCTCGGGTCTTCCTCCTTCTCGAGCATCGAGACAAGGCTGGGGATATCACACTGATTCCCGAGAAGCATCACAACCGCCCGACGTTTGTTTAACTGGGTGATATCGTGAATTTTCCCAGTGGGATTTGTTTCACCCTGCATCTTCAATTCTTATCTTTACACGCCATACCTTTTAAACATAATGACGTTTTGATATTTCCAACTTCCCAATCAATAAGTTTAGGGATAAATTATCCGAAAACTTATGTGTAAAAATACTGATTTAAATGACCAAGGAATTATTGGTTCAATACGGAATAAATTTATAGAATTATCTTTTTGCTGAGATTGGTCAGCCTTAAGCACTCCAAGATATTGCATCGATGAGGAAGTGTGAGTCCTGGCCATTACCTTGATACGAAGTCGTAAAAAGAGGGATTGTCCAAGGGAGGGATAACTTCGGCTTGGAGGAGGATGGTTCGGATACCCCACAGATCCTTGAATATTCTGTACTTCGTCGTGGTCTCTAGATAGTCTACACCAGACGAGCCACCGGTTCCTATCCTCCTCCCGATCATCCGTTCCACCATCCTAGCGTGCCTCGATCTGAAAATAACAAGGTGTTCTTCCAGCTCGATCAGCTTGTCCAAGAGGACCTGAGGCCATGACATCAGTGGGAGCGACCTGTAGGACTCGATGAAGAGAATCGCTGCCCTGATCCTCTGCCTTCTCTGGCGGTCTTCTTGAGGAACGTCCTCTGCGTTCATATAAGCCTTTATCATGTCCTTGCTCTCCTCGAACCTCTGCTTGATATTCTCGGGATTCCCACTCCTCATGGTGATAAGGAGTTCGCTCAGATTGTCCTGCTCTGTCCTGAAGCACTGAATGTACTCATTGACGAATCCCTGTACCTTGACAGCGTCCTTTGCATCTTGAGGGGAGGAACCGTTGATCGGTGTACGGTACAGCCAATCCTCGATGACCTCGAGGAGAGATGGTGAGTTCAGTGCTTCCTCGATCAGTTGTAGTACCTCCTCCCCACCCTCTAGTGACTTGGCGTTGTTGCGGAAGTGGGTAAGAGGTGTGGCATCTCCAAGGAGAACCATCTCATCGGGATCCAGTCCAATGAGAAATTCCACCAGTCGCACCTGGAATGACTGGAAACCAGAAGCGGTCCCAAGCTTTCCTCTGAAAGCGATAAAGTCCTGTGGTGAGATTTGCTCCATGAGCTCGAAGTGGTCACTCGCGAGCTTGAAGATGGTGATGATTCTGTCCAATCTACGGACGGTTAGGGGGATGAACTGCTCGTCTACCCTGTTTGAATCGAAGATCTTGACGATATCCCTGAGATCGCGTATCACGAGTTTGAACCAGAGTTCATAGACCTGATGGATGACAATGAAGTTGAGCTCATCTGCAGAGACCTCACCGTCACCAACCCCATCTTGGAGTGAGAGAAGCTCCTTGACCTTGAGGTATCCCCAGTATGTGGGGGATTTACTTTTTTCCACAGAGGTTCTTCGAGCGGGGTGATACATAAGGCTTTTCAGAAAAAGTCATCCAATGTTCTCTGGACGAAACGCCTTTTCTCAAGGTGAGAGAACCCGATTCCAATAAGCCTCAGCCCACGTGGGTCATTCAGGTGCGGTGTAAGTATCTCGTCCACTATCTCCCGGAGGATATCTTCCTTGTCGGTGGCGAAGCTGAGTGATCGGGAACGTGTGATAGTGTCGAATCCGTTGAACCTGATCTTGAGGGTGACAGTCCGGGCTAAATACCCCTTCTTTTTCATTGCCCAGATCGTCCTCTCAAAGAGCTTGTCAGTTATCTCATTGTACCTCTCGATATCCCCGGGTTTTCCCCTAAAGGTAGATTCGTGGCTAATGGACTTTTGCCCATCCCTCAACTTAATCCGCTTGGAGGACAGTCCGTGAAGAGTCCGGTAGAGAAAGCCCCCGAGATTCTCACCCAGCAACAAAGCAATCTCTCCCTCGGTGAGGTGGAAGAGTGTATCACAAGTCCCGTAGCCTCTCTCGATAAGTTTCTTCCCGGTCACCTTTCCTATCCCAGGGATCTTTGTGATCTTGAGACCAGCGAAGAACTGCTCCAACCCGTCCATGGTGACGACGGTTATCCCCTTTGGTTTGCGGTAGTCCGACGCCATCTTCGCCACCCGTAGCGTGGGTCCCACGCCTATGGATATGGTTATCTCCTCGTTCTCGAACACCAGATCCTGCAACTCCTTAGCAAGGTAGTAGGCCTGCTTAGAATCACGGACCAAGGAGGAGATGTCGACGTAAGCCTCGTCTATGGAGGTCTGCATCATCGGTACCTCCAGCGACTTGAACATCGTCATAATCCTCTTACTTGTCGGCTTGTACTCCTCCCTCGCTGAGTTGGAGATGACCGCTGATGGGCAGAGCTTCAGTGCCTCGTTCATGGGCATACCCGAGTGCACACCGTACTTCCGAGCCTCGTACGAAGCCGTGAGCACAACACCCTTCCCAGTCCTTCGGGCGTCAGGATTACCGACGATGAGCGGCTTACCTCGGAGCTGCGGATTCTGCCTGATCTCAACTGCGGCGAAGAACATGTCCAGATCCACATGCATAAGGACAGCATTTTCCCTATCCTCGTCATCCTCGTCGAGGTTGAACGTGCTGATAGCGAAGTTGCTCATGTATTCAGAATTCTTGTAAACTGATATAAACTCAGCACTAGGACTTCTCTTCACGTGAAAAAGAGGATGTCACCCACTTGAAATTTGAACAATATCCTGTGACTTCAATTATTTTAAATTAGAAATAGATGATTAGCAGATAGGACTACAGTTTCCCACTTCATAACGTTCGAAAACATAATTATTCAAAGTGAGATGATTCTCACCAATCCTAAAATCAACAATAGAACTATATGGCCAATTTATCAGTCCTGACCGTGCGTAAAAGGAGATTTCTACATATACATTGGTTGGACTTCCAAAAGAAAATATGCCAGATGTATAAGTTATTTCACGATTATATTCCCCTCCAAGGTAATAAATCGTTTGGCTATCAAGAGTAACTTCCCCTCCGTTAGTATAGTAAACTCTATAGGTGACACGTAGGTATCCTTCCATGTAATTACCTTGATATCCAATCTCCCCTACTGCATCAAAACTAAATTTCACTCGGTAGGAGTAACCGGGCTGAACCACGTATCCATTTCCATTTACGTCTGTATCCCAATATGAATAGGCAGTACCAGTTCTCCAATCGAATTTAGAGTATAATTCAATATTTGTCCCAGAATGAGTGGCAACATGATATCCAGAACCACCTTCTTTATCAAAATGATTCGCAAAGCTTCCAGAGTACACCTCTGTCCAACCAATTGCACTAGCAGTGTTTAATCCGTACATTCCCACTATCATGAAGGATAATAGCAGAAATCTGATT
>WAMJ01000157.1 GCA_015522385.1 Candidatus Heimdallarchaeota archaeon | reverse complement strand
CTCACATTCCTTTTACTACTAAATATCGCACTTGTTTCCATATCAACTACCTCTGCAGCTTATTGGACAACAAGGAAGAGCGGAAATTTTTCTGGAATGTACCAAGAAAATTCTGAAACTACATACATGAAAGGTAAAACCTCAATGTTGTATGGGAACAACAGAATTAATGGTCGAATTACTGTAATGGCAAAAGCTGAGAGTACGTGGAATTCATATGCTAAAGCCACTTATGGAATTACCTACGACACCTCAGTAGGGGAATATACGGAATATCGTGGATCTGCTTACAAAGACTACCGAGCCTGTACTTCTGCTACTATAATAGGGGGTATGATCGGTAATGCCAAGCATATTTCAATCACAGTAAAGTTGGTATATTTTGCGGGTGTAGAATATTTTGCTTCTGTGAAAACTAAAACAATAACTACTGCAAGTCAGAATGGAAACACCTACGAAATTTGCACCGATGGGTTCCGTTTAACATCAAACAGATTCTTATATGTAGAAACAGTTGTCAATGTCTATACATTTTCTGGCTGGGGTGATCCATCTTCTATTGTTAATGTATTTTCTAGAAATGGAAATATCATGCTTAATAACTGGAAAATACAGGAGTTTATTAGTTCTGGACCAATGTAATAACCGAAAACTACTTTCTTTTCTCAATATCCGTAAATTGTTAAGAACTGTGGATACATTCCACAATCATTATTATTTCAAAATTTGTTTTATGAGAAATAGTTGAAGGAGAAACTCAAAATTCAAATTCAGCTTGAAAGATTGACTAAATAATTAAATATAGAATACCCTATGAATATTAATCCTTTGGAAGCACCTACGAGGAAATTGAGACTGGTAAAATCCTCTTAACTCTCACCGGTTGTATCTTCCTCCCCTCGATCTCCTCAAGGCAGGAGATCATGGTGTCCCTCAGCGGTGAATACTTCATCCCCAGTTCTTTAATCGATCTGGAGTTGTCCATGACTGTGGCTATCGAAGCGTTGTTTAATGTCTCCTGGTTCAGTAGGAATCTCTTTCCAGTCAGTCTGGTCATGTGGGTGAGCACTCTTGAGACGGAGTCCAGCACCCACCTTGGGACCTCCCTTGTCGGTGCCCGTACTCCTGACACCTCCTCGAATACCGAGTAGAGCTCCCTCGTCGACATGGATCCGTTACTAATGATGTACTCCCTGCGGAATGCCTCGGGGTTCCCAGCCACCTTCTCTATCGCAGTGATCAGGTCTCCAAGATGGGTGTAGGAGTTACACTTGTCGAGCCCGAATCCCAGCTTAAGACCCTGCCTGAACATCTTGTACACATAGTTGACCCCCGTACCCCTCTGCTCTCTGCTGTACACCATTCCCGGAATGAGAACCGTCCAGTCAATCCCGCTCCTCCTCACTGCCCTGTGCGCGAGAACCTTGGAGTGTGCATACACCGAGGTACCCTTACCATCTAACGGTGTATCCTCGTCTATGTTCTCATGTCCATAGACCTGCCTGCTAGACAGGTAGATGAGGTGTCGGCCTCCGTGTTGCTCGAAAGCATCGAGTAGCTCTTCCGTCCCGACATAATTGGTCCTGAAGATTTCCATCTTCTCGTTTTCCCCAAGCACACCGATCCTGATGTCTGCTGCAAGGTGCACAACAACTGCATCCTCCAGTTCTCTGCCGTATCTCTCGGTATCTCGGACATCACCTATTACGTAGCTCACACCGTTGATCTTGTGGGGATGCTTCTGCCTAGTGAGCACCGAGACCTCGTGGTTAGAGTTCACGAGTGACTTCACCAACTCCGAGCCTATGTGACCTGTCCCTCCTGTGACGAAGTATTTCATTGTGTGATATCTTCTAATTTGATTTTATAATGTACTGAGATGCTAACCAAAGATGGGTTTTTCCTTTTTTCGTAAATATGACTGTTCTGATGATTGAGGTGAATGTGCGTCAGGAGTGTGTATCTACGAAATAATTGTGGCGAAATTTAAATTGTGGTGGAAATATTTTTAAGCACATAAAAAATATGATTGTATGGTAAAACTTAATTATGGGAAGAGTGTAGCTCTTTCTCTCATTTTCTTCTTTATCATTCTTGGGATAATAAACCTTCCAAATATCAACTATCTGCTGAATGAATCGGAAAACAATATTTCCTTCATAGGGGAAAAATCTGCCATCCAAGTTAGAGATTCAGCTAATAACACTCAGGATATAGTGACGATCACTTCAAGTCCGCCTGATCAGCAGAAAGTAAGGGCAGGATATGGCCTGAAAGTTAGGGAGGTATCGACGGAAACCGCTCCCCTTCCTATGGATATGTATGATGAGGAAGGAAGCTTCGTGATGGAAGTGGCTAAAATTAATATCTATTATGCATTCGGACTTGTCGATGAGGATGGCAACGTGGAATTCGAGACTACATTGGTCTTCACTCATGATATGTCAAATCAACAGTACAATGAGGTGTTTACTCACAATTTCACGAAAGATGTTAGTGACATCTCTCTTCTGGTCTATTCCTCTGTGGTGTATACTTATGTTCAAGGAATAAAGGTGATTGTCTATGACGGAGACGGGAATGATATGACACTGCTGACCATCACTAGGGGAACCACTTGGAACGAAGACCTTCTCCAATTTGAAATTATTTCTCCAAACAGCTTTATCCCCTATCTGACTGTATATTACTTCAACCAAGGACTCTGGTACACAGGTCTTATAGTAATTACTGGTGTAATATTAGTGGCTGTTACAGTCAATCTCCTTTCACAGAAACTCAACAAGATACATGACTAGTTCGGTATGAACCTTTGTGACTTCCTGATCCGGATGTTCAGATAAACTGTGATCAAAAAGACTGACAGGAGGTAGATGACATGTCTAGTTAGCGGTGGGTCTTTGTTGTCGTACGGT
>WAMJ01000156.1 GCA_015522385.1 Candidatus Heimdallarchaeota archaeon | reverse complement strand
CGTCTACCTTCTTCTCCATTTAATCACTGACAATCCGAAGGAGATTATTTTCTTTCAAAAGGGTTTTCCGAGCCTAGGGGCTATTTGCACTTCGGTATCTTTTTTCCACGATCGATCGATGTACATGAGTGGGGTCTGGCACCGAGATCAGTGATGAGCATTTCCGTAGTCAGTGGAGTCCGAATTATCTGCTTTTTCTGAAATAAATCCTTTCGGATGAACGTGAGGATTAAGACCTCTGAACGTATAATAATATCAGGGTGAAAATAATAGAGGTGGTAGTAGGATACTCCATTACTTCTTATAGACTCACTTTTTATCGATGAGTCCAATAATTAAATGACATCCTGATTTTTCTCACTAAGCTCCTATGGAAGAACAAGAACATATCAGAAGATATGGAAGATGCTGCTGAGAAAAAAGCAGAGAGAGTTTCAGGTAAATTGGTCTTGGGAGCGATGGGTGCATCATGTTGTATACCCATTGCAGTGGCTACAGGTACTATCGGAGGGGCTATTGGAATAGCGGGTCTCCTTATGTTTGTAGTTACCAAATACCTCAGAAAATCATGAAAGAATCGGACATATTACTCACTTAGTTGATTGCTCGATAACAAGTCAGAAATCGGTACTGCTTCGTTCCACATGGAAATGAATTTAGACCTGAGATTTCTTGTCAATGCTTTCTGCTGTACATAGAGAGTAGCAAGATCTTCTGAGGGGTCCACGGGATTTTTAATTTTGATTAGTGACTTCTTGTCGTCGATAATTGAGAAAGGATAGAGGAGAGGAGTAATGATCCTGACAGTTGAAATATTGACGAGATCGAGAGCCCTAGGGTACCTTTGAGCTAATTTGATCAAAATATTGGGATTGTCCACACCTATCAGCATTCGAACTCGGATTCCATCATCGACTAAAGTCTTCAAAATAGTACTATAGGTATCCAGCATTGATTTTAAATCGTAGTGCGAGTCTTCGTGTACTTCGACATATCCAAGATACTCATTATGGGTCTCCTGAATAGCAGAGAAATATACTGGGAGGTTACTTTCACCAATACCCAATCTCCATAAAAATTCCTCACCAGGCTCCTCACGTCTCATCCTCTCTAGTTTCTCTTTGTAAAGCTCTGCTTTAGAGAACAACTGATCTAGCTCCTTGACCTTGGATTCTTTCAGTAGATCTATTGCAATACTAGGCTCAACAGAGTGAAACTTCTGTGGACGTGTCCCACTTTTAACGAGAAGACCTCGGCCATCCAGATTGTTCAGCACCTCATAGATACGTCCATACGGTACGCCAGATACTTTGCAAATTTGTTTTGCACTCATAGTACCCGACTTGACCAATGCTTCGAAAACTCTGCTCTCATATGACGACAAACCGAAATCTTCCAGCACAGATACTAATTAGTCATAGCAAATATAAGAATTAACAACCACAAGTTGTTGTTTTGTGAGTGAAATTTACTTAAGTTGCATAGAGCAGTCACTTTTATGAGAAAGAAGATTATCCCTCTTGTCAAGGATAAATGGGAGATTGATGATATTAGATCACAAGAGGGCAAAGTGTTTGTAATAACTGGAGCCAACTCAGGACTGGGATATTTTTCCACCAAGGTTCTCTCCTCAAAAGGAGCTGAGGTGGTGATGGCAGTAAGAAGCATGGAGAAAGGAGAGAAAGCGAGAGAAGCAATCTTAGAAGAATATCCCGAAGCTTCATTGAACTTAATGGAACTTGACCTGTCTTCGCTTGATAGTATCCATCAGTTCTCAGAGCAGTTCAAGAATAGGTTTAATAGGTTAGATGTCCTAATCAACAACGCTGGGATAATGCAACCACCCCGTTTAGAGACGGTGGATGGATTCGAGTTGCAATTCGGAGTCAACCATCTTGGGCATTTCGCGCTGACTGGTCTTCTCCTTCCTGTTCTTCTAAACACAGCAGGATCACGAGTTGTTACACAGAGCAGTATTGCCCACTTATTTGGCAGGATAAACTTCGATGACATTAATCATGTAAGGAGATACGGAAGAACAAAAGCATACGCTCAGAGTAAGATAGCCAACCTCTATTTCTCTTATGAGTTAGATAGAATGCTCCGTCAGATAAATTCCAACACTATATCTGTAGCAGAACACCCCGGTTATACAAGAACTAACTTACAGAAAAGCGGACCACAGATCGGAGGGAAAAGTCTTTTTTCCAGAGTCTATTCAGTAATTGATAGAATTTTTGCACAGAGAGTGGAGATGGGAAGTCTCCCGATGCTCTATGCCTCAACCATGGATGATGTAAAGGGTGGAGACTATATTGGTCCCAAGCGGATAAGTAGAGGTCATCCTAAGAGAATTAGATCCAACAAACGATCATATGACTTGTTAGTCGCCAAAAAGCTCTGGGAATTGAGTGAGAAAATGACTGGAATAGAGTATCAATTCTATCCAAAGAACTAGAACAGCATTTTTTTGACTTTACTGGATGTCCACCGCATAGTAAACGCCATTTTCCATTACAATAGTAATCTGTATAACGTCCCCAGGAGCAGAGGTCACAACCTTAATCCAGTCTTTCTGATCAACAATCCTCTCCTGCTCGAACACCACCGTGATCGTATCGTTGAATGTGGGAGAGACAAATGTACCAGTCATCACGTATACTGTGAATCCGTCACTCACATAGTCGAATTTGGTATCTATGGTTAACTGTCCTACTGGGGCTCCTGAATCACCCGAGAAGTACTCTTCGATCGCGATATCGATAACCTTTGAGATGTTATTGTCTCCTTCGGAATCCACGATCTTTACTGCACTATGGGATCCTGTCTTATCAGACGGATCCAAGATGACAACGCCACCAAATCTGACACCTCTGAATTGCAGAGGGATGACGTATGCGTAGTCCTCTAATGTTTGAGGATTGTCCCTAATGGGGTAGAGGAGTGGTAAGAGGGTCTCATACCCATGGGTGGTCGTATCCAACTG
>WAMJ01000155.1 GCA_015522385.1 Candidatus Heimdallarchaeota archaeon | reverse complement strand
GCTCCTGGTGCTGTTGTTGTAGGTGATGGTGTTGCACTCACCTCTGTGGAGTACCCACTCTCACCGATGCTGTTTACTGCGGTGACGACATAATAATATGTCACGCCATTTGAGACTCCCGAATCGGTATAGCTGGTGGAGGTAGAAGACCCAATAAATGTATATCCATATCCTGAGGTGGTTGATCTATATACCTTGTACTCAGTGATGGTGTCTCCTCCATTGTCGTCCGGTGCTGACCACAACAGATCGACCGATGAATCCCCTGCTGTTGCCTGCAGGTTAGTTGGTGCTCCTGGTGCTGTTGTTGTAGGTGATGGTGTTGCACTCACCTCTGTGGAGTACCCACTCTCACCGATGCTGTTTACTGCGGTGACGACGTAGTAGTAGGTCACTCCCGCTGTCCCTGTGGGATCTAGGAAACCTAGAGCTGAAGTTGATCCTATGTATTGATAAGGTCCTCCCGAACTAGTAGATCTGTAAACACGATAATGAGTCACTCCTGTTTCTTCTCTGAATGACTGCCATGAGAGATCAATCCCAGTATCTGAAACTAATGATCTCACGGAAATAGGTGCAGATGGTGACGTAGTTTTAGACATGAACCCAGTAATCAAATTCTCTACTGGTGTGTAGGGAGTACTATCAGTCTCGGATTGATATAGATACATGTAGTAGGATATACCTTGGTCTGCTACCGATGAGAAGGAATAACTGTTCGGAGTTGCATAGATATCTCCATGAACATTCATGTGGTCTGGGTAATAAATATCTGACCAATGAGGATGGAGAACATTGGCGTCATTGATCAACGCGACACCAAGATTGACATTTGTGTCGTAGACGGTCAAATAGGTATAATTACCAGAATAGGTTGTATATTCAGACGGTGTGATTCCATCCCATGAACTATACGGAAATGAAATAGGTGAAGAGGCTCCTGGATAGTAGTAATAGTCATTGCTATCGTCTCCATTAGGTAGAAGTGCAAACCCACTTATAAGTGCATAAAGGGATGACGGTGGTGTAGTTCCCTTCCAGTCAATCCATTGGTCAATCTTAATCAAACCGTTCTCATAGAATGTCAAGATATATTGAATGTATGTTGTCATATCTAATTTTGATGAGTACATAGGTCTCTCTAGCGATATAGTAATCGAACTACTTGATTGAGAAAGAATTTCAACCTTGGAGAAATAGAGACCATTTGGGCCCGATTTTGGAACAAATCCTTGATTTGTACTTGTATCTATACTTGATCTAAATGTATAAAGTACATTAGCCCAATTGGAAGTACTGCCCCCTATCTTTACATTGAATTCTGTCTGATTCGCCACTGCCCAATCTACATAAGTACTATTAACCCACAGTCTATTGCTTGAATCAAATCCTACTGAAAACGGTGAGTTCTCTTCTGTCCATATCTTGAGATAATCAATATCGTTGACAGAGTCCCAAGTTTGCATAAGCTCAAACTGCGTAGGTGTTCCTGATATGGGCATTTTACCAACATACTCCCAATTCATCAACATTGGGTTTTTTTGATAGAAATACACAATTCCGCTATTTATTACCAATTTGATATCCCACCACACATTCTCATATAGTGGACCACGTAAATCACGTGTCCATGAATTAACTGTCCAACCTCCTGAGTTAGCATCTCCCATGCTATAAGCAAAAACGGTGTTTGTCAAGGTGTTTCCTTGAAAATCTTTTAGAAGCACTCTAATAGTTTTATAGTTATTTCCACCTGATACTAAACGACTACGAAATTCTATTACGGATGTATTGTTTGGGAGGGATGTTCTGGCAAAATCATCATATTGTGAATTTGGTGTAATGCGCATATTCCCTGTGGATGTATCAACTGAGATGGAGGTAGACGACCTGTACCAATTGAAAGTTGATGTATTCTGGAAAACATCGACATTGAAATTCTCCTCATAATATTTGTTAGGGTTCGTTGATTGGTAGTCGTAGAGGTAGGTAAAGAGGCTATTATCCCCTAAATTCCTTAGGGAGACTAGAACCTCGAGCTCTGGATCATCGTCCAATTGTATAGGCTGACCAGTAATTAATTCGTGAGTATTATTCCCAGAAACTATTATATTGTGCTCAAAACTAGCTCCATTCCATGTGCTGTACCCAAAATTTCTGTAACCACCCTGTGATCCTCTCAGTAAGTAGTACTGTTCGCCGTTAGCGAAAAGATCTACTTGTTTAGTGGCAAATAGGCCTCCTGACTGAAGACCTTGGAACACTGTTGATTCTGGCTGTATTGAATATGTCGAGCTTGCTCCATCCCACTCAATAGAATACAGCTTTGTATCTGATCCCGAAGGAGTTATATAACTCAATAGGTTGGTTAATCCATCGTTATCATAGTCCCAGGTGTATATCAAATTCTGACCAGTTCCGAAACTGTAGGACCATTGTAGATCGAAAGCGTTTGAGCTCGGGTTGTAATTATATATAGTCAATGCTCCACCGTAACTAGCTACAACTAACTCAAAAATTCCGTCATTGTTAAGATCGTCAACAATAATTCCACTACCCGTGTTGGAGTGGGGGTACAGAGTTCTCGACAGTGATCCGTCTGTATTGAATTCAGTTCTACTATATTTCCCCACAAAGTACCCATAGACATTGAATAGATCAACGCTAATATCGGCATCAAAGTTAAAACTGGCAAAGTCATAAACTGAATCTGATGAGGGAACGGGGTCTGACAGCTGTTGTTGTGTACCATCTTTTACAGCTGAAAGATACCATTGTATATTTCCATAGGACAGGTATTCCTGGAAAATGTAATATAGACTCCCATTTCCAAACACATCGACTGGGTAGCTACCCATGCTTTTTGGAAAACTTTGCTTATACATCAAGGTAGAGAAATTCTGAGTACTAGGATCCCATTCAAGGAACTGAATCACGGTTGGATCATCCGAACTCGTATGGAATGAGCCATCTAATCTTGACTTTACTGTAATTTCTGGTAGGTTATCCATGTCTGAATCGAATGGTTGACTGATTATATATCCATAATTGAAAGTTTTTTTCTTCACCCATATGCCCCCTGATCCTTGATTCAATGTTAAGGTACTCTCTCTTGACTTTTCATTTCTGTCCTGAGGAACACTTGAAAATTGCTTAATACCTTCGCTGTAATTTATTGGTTGCTGACCTCTCTCCCTCATCTGAGGTATTGAAGGATTTGTGCCCACAAGTAATATGAGTATAATGGAAAATGAAATGACAATCGTTTTTCGATATTTAAGTCTAATTTTCATACATAATGATGGGGTGTGCCTAATATAAATCTTTCCCGTATGT